>NZ_JBXWOP010000018.1:0-124118 GCF_059610965.1 Ruegeria sp. CDSB136 | reverse complement strand
ATGGCTGATCCCTCCCTTTAGGAAGAATTGAATCAGCAACTTACCAACCGATCAAGCCCGAGTTTTTCAACAAAATAGGCGGAAAGCCGACCTTCGCTGCAGAAGCGAAAGCCCCCGACGCCTGCTTCAGAAGCCGACGTTGACGCCTATTGTCCCATTGGCGCTGACGCCAGGCGGCTGCCGCAGCCTGATGTCAACGTCGAGCGCGAGCAAATGGCTAGGACACCTGCATCTCATCCTTCGAAACCCATTTTTTGTCTATCATCAACTGGGAAACCGCATTTGGATCATCAGAGTAGATCACCAACGCCAGGCTCTCCTCAGCGCGCGTGCATGTAACGTAGAGAAGGCGGCGCGTCCGGTCGAAGGTCGTTTCATTGCCTTCAGCCTCATTCTTGAGATCAGTCTTGGACTTGGGCTTCGCACCCAGAAGCTTTTCGTAAGAAGTCATGCTTCTCATGCGAGCTGAGCAATCATCTGCGATGACCATCACTCTCGGAAACTCCAGTCCCTTGACGCCTTGATGCGTTCCGAAGGGGCTCTGATCGAGCACATATTCCCGGTATTTTGCCACTTGGGAGAACGGAGCTTTCAAGGCTCGAGCCCAAGCATCTAAGGGGCACTGGATGTCCCCGACGGTTCTTGAGGTCTCAGACAACGGCAATGCCGCGATGCAAGAGGAGGTCTTTGGCCCCGTGGCGACAGCCATGCGAGTCGAGGATTTTGATCAGGCGATAGACTTTGCGAATGACACATTATTCGGGCTGTCTGCCTATCTCTTTACGGCATCGCACCGGCGATTGATGGAGGCCCCGAACCGTTTGAATTTTGGCGAATTGTACCTGAACCGCTCCAATGGCGAGGCCGTGCAGGGATTTCACACCGGTTGGGGTCTGTCCGGGGTTGGGGGCGAAGACGGCGCTTATGGCTTCGATGGGTATCTGAGGAAACAAACGACTTACATGAATTGGGCATGACCTAAAACTCGCGGTCAAAACGGAGGCGACCGCACCAATGGAGGAGGAATAAACATGAAACGCAGAACTCTTTTGATCTCGACGGTTGTGGCGGGTGCACTTTTGGGCACCACGGTGATCGCGCAGGATCTGCCACCGCTTGAGCAGAAGGATCGCTACAAAGTCGGCTTTGCGCAGATGGAGTCGAACAACCCGTGGCGCATTGCCGAGACCAAATCGTTCCATGACACGGCCGAAGCCTGTGGCTGGGATCTGATCGCGACGGATGCGGCCGGTTCTGCGGCAAAGCAGGTTGCGGATGTGGACAGCATGATCGCCCAAGGCATCGACGTTCTGTTCCTTCCCCCGCGGGAAGAAAAGCCTTTGATCCCAGCCGTTATGAAGGCCCGTGCTGCGGGAATCCCGACCTTTTTGGTGGACCGCTCGGTTGATCCAGCCGTAGCCAAGCCTGGCGAGCATTTCGTAGCGTTCCTGGGGTCGGATTTCATCGATCAGGGCAACCGGGCGGCACAATGGCTGATGGAGAATTTCGACGGCGACAAGGGCGTCATCGTCCAGTTGGAAGGCACGACTGGTTCTTCGCCTGCAAATGACCGCAAAAAGGGTTTCGACGACGCGATTGCAGAGGATGACCGCTTTGCGATTGTGGCTTCTCAGACCGGTGACTTTGCGCGCGACCTGGGTCGTCAGGTGATGGAGACCCTGCTGCAGGCGCATCCCGACGTGAACGTGGTCTACGCCCACAATGACGAAATGGCGATTGGCGCGATCCAGGCTCTGGAACTGGCCGGCCGCAAGCCCGGCGAGGACGTGACCATTGTTTCGATCGATGGGACACGCGATGCGCTTCAGGCTATCATCGATGGCAAGATGGGGGTCACGGTGGAAAGCTCGCCCTTCTTCGGTCCTCTGGCTTGTGAAGTCATGAACAAATACGCGGCTGGCGAGACGATCCCGGAATGGGTGAAAGTCGAAGATCGCATCTTTACCAAGGATAACGCGGCCGATCACATCGACGAAGCCTATTGATTCTCCCTGGCAGGTGGTGCTGGCCTGTGGTTGGCGCCGCCTGCAAGCAATCGGAGGAAGACATCTCATGAATGCGCTCGTCTCGATGTCGGGAGTTGAAAAGTCTTTTGCCGGCGTACCGGCACTGAGTCAGGCCAGCCTGAAGATCGCAGCTGGCGAGGTTCACGCGCTGATCGGCCAGAACGGTGCCGGTAAATCGACGATGATCAAAGTTCTGACCGGAGTTTACGACCGGGATGCCGGCGACGTCCATCTGGCGGGTGTGCCAAGCCGCATTTCTACCCCACGCGAAGCGCAGGAATCCGGAATTGCCACGATCTATCAAGAGCTCAACCTGGTGCCGCTGCGGTCAGTGACCGAGAACATCATCATGGGGTATGAGCCCAAACGTCTCGGCTTTCTGATCGACTGGCGCGAGGGCAACAGGCGCGCACGCGAGGTTCTTGCGCGCTTTGGCATAGATATTGACGTGACCGAGCCGCTTGGAAATTTCTCGACAGCGATCCAGCAGTTGGTTGCGATTGCGCGGGCTGTTTCTCTGGACGCGAAACTTGTCATCATGGACGAACCCACGTCGTCGCTGGATGCCAGCGAGGTCGAGGTTTTGTTCGGTGTGGTGCGCGAGTTGAAGAAACAGGGCGTGTCTGTTCTGTATGTCTCGCATTTCCTCGATGAGCTGTTCCAAATCTGCGATCGGGTTACAACGATGCGAGACGGGCGCACCGTCAGCACGCGTACCGTCAAGGACACGACCAAACTGGAAATGATCGCGGACATGCTGGGCCGCAACACGGATGAGATCGCGGCGGACGGTCTAACTGACTTTGCGGGTGCCAAGGCCAAGAAAGGAGATATCGTTTTGCGGGCTGACTCTGTTTCGACAGGCCCGCGATTGACGCATTTCGACCTTACGCTCCATCGCGGCGAAATCGTTGGGCTGGGCGGGTTGCTGGGCTCTGGCCGGACCGAGGCGGCGCGCGCTTTGTTTGGAGTGGACGGGGCCCGCAGTGGCGCGATCGAGTTGCATGGCTCGGTCGGGCAACCGCCCGGACCGGGTGACGCGATTGCAAACGGGGTCGGCTTTCTGACCGAAGATCGCAAGGCCGAAGGGATCATTCCTGACATGTCCGTTCGCGAAAATATGACGCTGGCCCTGCTGCCGAAACTGGCCAGTCGTGGTCAAATCGACTTTGCCCGCGAGTGCGAGATCGTTCAGGCCTTCATCGACGATCTGGGCATCAAGGCGGCGCATATGGACCAACCCATTCGCGAATTGTCCGGCGGCAACCAGCAGAAGGTGCTGCTTGCCCGTTGGCTGGCGACGCAACCCGACATCCTGATACTCGACGAGCCGACCCGAGGCGTGGATGTCGGCGCCAAGCGAGAGATCCAATCGTTTATTCGGTCTTACGTCGAGAAGGGGTTCGGCGTCGTACTCATCAGTTCGGAATTCGAAGAACTGGTGGAAGGCGCCGACCGCATCGTAGTCATGCACGAGGGGCGCTCGGTCAAGGAACTGACCAACCCCGGGATTACCGAGAACATACTGGTGCGCGCGCTTGCGCATCATGAAGAAGGAACTGGTTCATGGACCGCGCAATGAAGTTGCCGCAACGGGTCGCATCGATGCCCTTCCGCTTTCACGGCGGTATCGCCGCGTTGGTCGCCCTGCTGGTGTTCAACGCGTTTTTCACCCCCAATTTCCTGCAGTTGCAGACCCTGTTTGTGAATATCAGCCAGGTTGCCACTATCGCCATCGTGGCCATGGGCATGACTCTGGTAATCGCCACGGGTGGGATCGATCTGTCGGTTGGTGCGGTCATGGCACTGGCGGGGGCGCTGGCCCCGCTGATCTTTCTGTCGGATCTGGGCGCCGCTAATCCGATGCTAGGCGTAACTTTGGCCATTGTCCTGCCGCTGTTCGTCGCGGGGCTATGCGGGGTGTTCAACGGCGTGATGGTTGCCTTATTGAACGTGCAGCCCATTGTGGCAACGCTCATTCTCTTCATCTCTGGTCGCGGTATTGCCCAGGTTTTGACGAACGGAAACCTGCAGACATTTTCAAACCCTTCATTCAGTTATCTTGGAACCGGCAAGGTGTTTGGCTTGCCGTTCCAAGGTTGGCTGGCGCTGGCCATTGCCTGTGTGCTGTTTTGGGTGATCACCAGAACCACATGGGGCCGTTACCTGCTAACCATCGGCGGCAATGAACGCGCGGCCTATCTGTCGGGTGGTCCTGTCCGACGGGTCAAGATCGGGGCTTATGCCATCTGCGCGGTGCTTGCGGGCCTGGCCGGTCTGATCGTGGTTGCTATCAACTCGGCCTCGGACGCTGCGCGCAACGGCAATCTGATGGAGCTTGATGCCATCGCGGCCGCGGTTGTTGGCGGTGCTCTTTTACAAGGCGGGCGGGCGCCGATCTTTGGTGCCATACTGGGAGCCGTCATCATCCAATTGGTCAAATATACGTTGTTGGCCAACGGGGTAGAGGACGAAGTTGCATTAATCGCTAAGGCCGTTATCATTATCCTGGCCGTTTGGGTCCAGCAGTTCCGGAGGGCTTGACTGATGTTGGATGAAACGGCTTTTGACCTGCGAAAGTACCTTCGGCGCAATTCGGCTTCGGTGACGGTGTGGCTCGCACTGCTGGCTTTGATCCTGTTCGGGCTGATGCGCTATGAAAACTTTGGCAGCGCCTACAATTTCTCGTCTTTCCTGAATTACAACGCGATGTTCATTGCGATCGCACTGGGCATGTGTTTCGTGATCATGACCGGCGGGATTGATCTATCGGTCGGATCCGTTGCGGCCTTTACGTCGGTTGTTGCGGCCTATCTCAGCCCCTACGGGATTCAGGTTGCCTTGCCGGGGGCCGTTCTTGCCGGGGTTGGTTTCGGGGCGATCAACGCCTTTTGTATAATCATCCTTCGAATCCCGCCCTTCATCGCCACATTGGCGACCATGCTGGCCGCCAAAGGCGGCGCATTGGTGATTTCGGGCGCCCAGACAATTTCGGTCGATTGGGGGTCGAACTTCACCAAGCTTGGCATGGGGCAGGCGTTCGGCCTGTTTCCATGGACAATCGTCATCGTGGCCGGACTGACCCTGGCACTTTGGTTGGTGCTGGAAAGGACAACCATCGGGCGGACCGTCTTGGCGATCGGTGGCAGCGAGGATGCCTCGAACCTAATGGGCCTGAAAGTCAATCGCGCCAAGGCTTTCGTCTACCTGCTGTCGGGGGGCTGCGCGGGGCTGGCCGGAGTCTTTTTGGCCTCGGGTTTTGGAGCCGGACAACCCCTTGAGGGTATCGGATGGGAATTGTCGGCCATCGCGTCCGTCGTGGTGGGCGGCACTTTGTTGACGGGTGGGATGGGTTCGATCCCTGCGACGGTGGCCGGTGCGCTGTTGCTGGGGCTGGTCTTCAACGTTCTGAACTTTGAAAACGGTCAGGGCACAATCAGTTTCAGTGCCTATTGGCAGATGGTCATACGTGGAGGCTTTCTATTTGCGGTCATCCTTTTACAGTCTCGGGTTATTGCCAGGCAGCAGAAGGTCTTGGGTTCATGAATCGTATAGAAAGTGTTTCAGCGCGGCTGTTCAACGTTCCGCTCGCTGAGGTCCTGGTCGATGCCAAACATGGGGATCACACGTTTTTTCAATTGATCACAGTCACCATTCAAACCTCGGATGGGGTCGAGGGGGTCGGGTATACCTATACGGGGGGCAAGGGTGGTCATGCCATCCTAGCGATGATCCAGCATGACCTGGCGCCGTTCCTTGTAGGACAAGACGCCGAACAGATCGAAAGCCTGTACGACGCCATGCAGTGGCATGTGCACTACGTCGCACGGGGCGGGATCGCCTCGTTTGCCATCTCGGCCGTGGATATTGCATTGTGGGACATTCGCGGCAGAACGCAGAATGCGCCATTGTGGCAGATGGCCGGCGGAGCGTCCAAACGTTGTAACGCCTACGCCGGCGGGATCGACCTGAATTTCTCGTTAGAGAAACTGCTGCACCAGACCGAAGGGTACCTTGCGCGTGGGTTCAACGCAGTCAAGATCAAAGTCGGTCAACCAGACCTGGCCGACGATCTTGCACGTGCCCGGGCGGTGCGCGAGATGCTGGGCCCGGACCGGTTCTTCATGGTCGACGCGAATTACTCTATGAGCGTCGAAGAGGCCATCGTGGCTGCCAGAGGGTTTACCGACTGCGATATTCTGTGGTTCGAGGAACCGACCATTCCAGACGACTACAAAGGTTATGGCCGAATTGTCGAAGCGACGGGCGTACCCCTTGCCATGGGTGAAAACCTACACACCATACACGAATTCGAATACGCTTTTGATGACGCGAAGCTGAGTTTCATCCAGCCCGATGCCTCAAACTGCGGTGGGATCACCGGCTGGCTGCGCGTGGCCGCGCTAAGCGCACAGCACGGCATTCCGGTTTGCAGTCATGGGATGCAAGAACTGCACGTCAGCCTTGTTTCTGCACAACCCAACGCAGGGTGGCTAGAAGTACACTCATTCCCGATAGACCAGTACACGACCCGTCCGCTGGTTGTGGAAGAATGTCTGGCCGTGGCCCCGGATACCCCAGGAACGGGAGTGGAATTCGACTGGGACAAATTGAATGCGGAACACAAGGAGATGCATAAATGACGACCCAGACGATCTCTGCGGCATACTACAGGGGCAATAAGAGCTTTGCTGTAGAGCAAGCCCAAGCGACAGATCCGGGCTCCGGCGAGGCTGCCATTCGAGTTGCCTATTGTGGGATTTGCGGGACGGATATGCACGTCTACCACGGCAACATGGATGCTCGTGTCGGCCTGAACCGGGTGATTGGGCATGAGATGTCAGGTGTCGTCGAAGCGGTGGGCGAGGGCGTCGATACGGTCGTACCCGGCCAGAAGGTCGTTGTCCGACCGCTTGATCACTGCGGAGGATGTCCAGCTTGTAAACGGGGGCATCAGCATATCTGTCAGAACCTCAAGTTTCTCGGCCTCGACACAGATGGCGCCATGCAAGAAATCTGGACCGTTCCGGCCCACACGTTGCACGTTCTGCCGGATGACTTGCGCATGGATCATGCAGCACTGATCGAGCCGGTCGCCGTTGCTTGCCACGATGTGCGCTTGTCTGGCCTGCAACCTGGCGAGGACGTCGTCGTCATCGGCGGCGGCCCGATCGGCATCCTGGTTGCCATGGTTGCACGGGACGCGGGCGGAAACGTCGTGATTTCCGAAGTGAACCAAAACCGTCTGGCGATTGCCGAAAAGCTTGGTTTCGACTCGATCAACCCAACCGAAACCGATCTGGTGTCCACAATCAACGCGCGCACGGGCGACAAAGGGGCAGATGTGGTTTTCGAAGTGTCGGGAACGCAGCCCGGTGTCGATGCGATGACCGCCGTTGCCGCGACGCGGGCTCGGATCGTAATGGTCGCGATCCATGCCCAAAAGCCCCAGATCGACCTGTTCCAGTTCTTCTGGCGAGAGCTGCAACTGATCGGTGCGCGGGTCTATGAGCCAGAGGATTACGAGAAAGCCATCGCAGTTGTCGCCTCGGGCGGAGTGGACGCGGATGTTGTGATTACTGACGTCAGCCCTCTGGCAGACATTCAGGCCGCGTTTGAAGCACTGGATCGCAGTCCAACCGCAATGAAAAGCCTGATCGAAGTAGGACCGCGTTCATGAGTATTTTGCAAAGTTTCGACCTGACGGGAAAGACGGCTCTTGTGACTGGGTGCAAACGCGGTATCGGGCGCGGCATGGCCGAGGCATTGGCATCGGCCGGAGCCGATATCATCGGAGTGTCGGCCTCGCTCGAGCTGTCCGGGTCGGATGTCGAAAAAGCTGTGACTGCGATCGGGCGCAATTTCCGGGCTTACCAATGCGACTTCTCGGATCGCGCCGCGCTGCACGGGTTCATTGATCAGTTGAGGGCCGACGGACAAACCCCTGATATCCTTGTCAACAATGCCGGCACGATCAAACGCAAACCCGCCGCTGAACACCCGGACGACTGGTGGGACGAAGTGATTGAGGTGAACCTGTCCTCGCAGTTCGTTCTGTCTCGCGAGATCGGCAAGGACATGCTGACGCGCGGATCGGGTAAGATCATTTTCACAGCTTCGCTGCTGACATTTCAGGGCGGCATTACCGTGCCGGGATATGCGGCCTCGAAAGGTGGGATTGGACAGCTGACCAAGGCTTTGGCCAACGAATGGGCCGGGCGGGGCGTGAATGTGAATGCGATCGCGCCTGGCTACATCGCGACCGACAACACTCAAGCCCTGCGGGATGATCCGGTCCGATCGAAGTCGATCCTTGAACGAACACCCCAAGGCCGTTGGGGTACGCCTGATGACTTTGCCGGACCGGTGGTCTTTCTGGCCTCTGCCGCGTCGGACTTCGTCAACGGTGAAATCCTTGTCGTCGACGGGGGCTGGATGGGGCGGTAGCACTGCCAACGCCCCATTTAATTCAAAGTCTCATGTCCCGATGTAGTGCACCTTCAATCGGCGGGTTCTTGGCGCCTCTCGATGTTCGAACAGGTATAGGCTTTGTACGCGGCCCAGAGAAAGCTGCCCCTGTTCGACCGGGACGGATATCTGAGTTTGCGTCAACAGCGCCCGCAGATGCGACGGAGCGTTGTCGTCCTCGGTCGGGCGGTGATGATACCTCCCTGGTGACTTGGGCACGAGTTTCTCGAAGAACGTCTCGATATCCTTGCGAACGTCGGGATCGGCATTGGCCTGCACCAACAGCGCAGCACCCGTGTGGACGCACCAAAGGGTCAGCAGACCCGAGACAAATACACGTTCGGACACCGCACCCTGAACCATCCCGCTGATGTCGGTGAGGGATTTGCCGGGCGTTTCAATGGACAGGTCAAAAAACTCTTGCTTCATCCAGCTGGTCTTTTCCTTGATTTAACGCGAACGCGCCCAGTTTTCTACACTCCGCTTGGCGTTCAGTAGCGGGGTTCAAACATATGATTTTGAACGCATATTGACTGTAACCTTATGCAAATAGGCTTTTGAACTTGTCCACACACAGACGAAAACCATCTTCGAAGTTTCCGTTGCCGGGGTGATAAACACTCTCGAAGGAAATGACGCCATCGTAGCCATCGGATCTAAGCGAGTCCGCGATGGGTCGGAACAGAGGCGCAAGCTGACCTTCCCCAATACGGCGCACTTCCAGCGTTGCCCTCGGCGTGTCGACCTTTACGTCCTTGATGTGAATGTGACCCAAGTAGCCGCCGCGCAGTTCTTCGTAACCGTCCGGGTACGCCAGTTCATGGCACCAGCAATTATTTCCGGGGTCCCACAGCACTTTCAAAGTGTCTTTTGCGTCTAACTCGTCGATCAGCTTGCGGGCTGTATAGTTGGAATTGACCAGCGTGCCGTTTCCGGTTTCCACGACGAGAGTCGCGCCCTCAGCTCTTGCCAGTTCAACCGCCGGCGCGATGAGAGGCAGCATCGTGTCCCATACGCCATGCGCCACGTTCCACTTTTCGGCGCCGTTTTTTCCCCAGAGTATCTGCTCTTTTCTTTGGGTCATGATCCGAACGAGCGGAGACCCAACAACATGCGCCATGTCGATTACGCGTTTCAAAGCGTCCATATGCCGAGTGTGCAGGTCGTCGCCGGGTCTGTTGGCAGCTGTCATCCCCGCAAAGATATGGCGCGAGAGACATGACACCGGCTTGCCCCGGTCGCGCAAGAGCGCGTCGATCTCGGCAATTTCTTGCGCGGAATGGTCTCCGACCTCTGTATCGCCAACGAATTGAAGCTCTGCATAGTCCAGACCGAACTCGTCCATTACGTCCACGGTATGCCGCAGATCGCGGGAAATGCCGTCGCAAATCACACCTAATTTCATGTTCGACCCCCTCAGCGATGCAATTCTGCGCCAACGATCTCTTCGATGACGCGGGTACACACCCAGTTGTCGCCGTTTGGGTATTTGGTTTTCCCGGCGTGAAAGATCTGCATCGCGGATGACGCTGTATGCATAGGAACGCCCAACGCACCGGCCAGTGCCAGAGAGATCGTCAGGTCCTTGTGCATGGTTGCGATATGGCTGCCGGTAGCCTCGAACTTGCGATCAATGATGTTTTCAAGGGCGGTATTCACGACTCCGCACCCTGCGCTGGAGGACGAGAACACATCAAGCAATGCCTGACCGCTGACACCGGCTTTGGCCGCTAAGGCTGCAGCCTCGAATGTGGCGGAAAAGATCGATCCGATAAGGGATTGTAGGCAGGCTTTCACGGTTTGCCCGTCGCCGGCGTTTTCTCCGACCCGATGAATGGTTGCCGACACTGCCTGCATGACTTCGGCATTTCGATCCAGAACATCCGAAGCTCCGGCAGCCATCATCGTCAATGTGCCGTTCTGCGCGCCGGGAAAACCACCCGAAACCGGAGTGTCGATCAGGTGGATGCCCGAACCTTCCATGTCTTGCCCGATAGCGCTTGCTTCGGCCGGGTTAATGGTCGCCGACAGGATGACCGTTCCGCCTTGGGCCATGTTCGCAACCAGCCCGTTTTCACCCAAAATGACATCGCGGGCCTGATCTCCGTTCATCACCATGACAAAAACAGCGGCTGCGTGACGGCCGACCTGTCCCACGCTGTCCTCGGCCAGGCCGCCCATGTCGGTAAATGCCGTCATGCGTGTCTCGCTCAGGTCGAAACCGGATGTTTCAAAGCCATTCTTGATCAGGTTCTTGGCAAGGCCGCTGCCCATGTCGCCAAGACCAATTACGCCTGCTGTTTTCATTTGGAATCCTCCCGTTTTTCTGCCATTTCCGTATGGCAGACGTTTCGAAAATGATGCCCAATCGCATCGGTTTTCGCGGGAGTTTCACGCGTCTTGAGCAGACGTCGGGCGAGTCCGGAAGACACCCCGCTGCCCGTTTACGTGCCGTAAGTAAACGAAGAATGCAGCGCTCAGGCAAGCAAAGAAGTGTTGCGTGTGGAAAGAAACTGTCTGATCCGACGCGTTACGAGAATGCCGCCATTATGCCGCGTAGTTCCGCCAGCCCGCGCATTCGTCCGATCAGCGGATAGCCAGGAGTGCTGTGTCCGCCCAGATCGCTCAGCAGTTCTTGTCCGTGGTCGGGCCGCATCGGAATTTGCCAATCGTCACGTCCTTGGGATTTGCGGCGGCGCTGTTCGTTCATCAACTCGCGAATGGTGCCGACCATGTCGGTGTCGCCCTCCAGATGCGGGGCCTCAAAGAAATCCGGCTTCTGGCTGTCTGATCCGGCGATGCGTTGGGTATTCCGCAGATGGACAAAGTGAATCCGGTCGCCATGCCTACGCACGAAGTCCGGCCCATTGAATTCGGGGGACACTCCCAGCGATCCGGTACACAAGGTTGCGCCGTTCGCCTGCAAATCAACCGCATCCAGAACGGTGCCGTAGTCATCGGTGCTTGACATGATCCGCGGCAGACCGAGCAACGAGAACGGCGGATCATCCGGATGACAGCACAAGCGCAGGTCCAGGTCTTGGGCCACTGGGGCGACCTCAGACAGGAAGTCGATGAGGTTTGCGCGAAGCCGGTCACGGTCTATATGCGCATATGTCTGCAACAAAGCGCGCACGTCCTGCACGCTCCACTGATCATTGGCGCCGGGCAGCCCCGCAGTGACATTGTGTTGCAACTGGGCCTTGGATTCATCCGACATGCGCAAGAAGCGATCCTTGGCCGTTTGCTGGACATCGCTGGAATAGTCTTCGGACGCGCCCGGACGTTCGAGAATATATATGTCGAAAGCAGCAAAATCGGTCAGGTCGAACAGCATGGCCGTTCCGCCATGCGGCTGCGGGGCGCGAAGGGCGGTGCGGGTCCAATCTAGGATCGGCATGAAGTTGTAGCAAACGACTTTGACGCCACGGGCGGACAGGGCCCTGAGGCTGGACTTGTACGCCTGCAGATGCTCGGCCATGTCTACGGATTGCGTCTTGATCGCCTCCGAGACGGGCAGGCTTTCGACAACGTCCCAACTGTACCCAGCAGCAGCCAGAACTGCTTGCCGGTCGGCGATGTTCGGTTCGTCCCAAGGCTGTCCCGGCGGGATGTGATGCAGTGCGGTAACGATGCCCTGAACCCCGACTTGATGGAGATTGGCCAGGGCGATCGGATCATCGGGTCCGAACCAACGCCAGCATTGTTTCATGGCAGCCATCCTTCATACAGCGGGTGATCGGGCTTGATGGGAAGGGCAACACGCTGCCCGGTGCGCGCCGCGTAATAAATCGCCGTCACAAGGCCAATGGACGCAGCGCCGTCCTGCAGCGTAACGGCAGAATTTGCCTCGGACCGCAACGCCTTGCCGACTTCGGTAAAGAACCCTTCGAAGCCTGTTGGTTCGGCAGCGGCGGCTGCAAGGGCCTCGTCGATAGTGGCTTGATCCACCGGGTCCCGCGCAACGAATGTCCAGGGCGTTTGACCCGGGGCATAGGGTTCCGTGCCAGAAGTGGCGGTCACCTTTTCAAAGACGAACCGCAGGCGGGTTTCGTCCGTGGCGGCGCCCAGTGTGATATTGCTTGTGCACAAGGCTCCGGAAGACATGCCAAAGCAGATCGCGGCGCAGTCTTCGGTCTCGATCGGGTTGACCCGCGTTGTGGCCATTGCAGACACCCAGGCGATATCACCCGCGATATTCGTCAGCAGATCATGGTTGTGGATGGCATGGCCCAGTACTGCGCCGCCGCGTTCACCAGCCCATGTTCCGCGCCACGGAATGGCGTAGTAGTCTGCACCTCGGGACCAATGGGTTTCAAGCGCGGCAGTTTGAACCGCTCCGGTCAGGCCTGCGCGTTGCAGGTGGCGCAATTGGGCCAGTGACGGCCCCCACCGGTATTGAAAAACTGGAAACACATGCTTGCTCGCGCTGCTTGCGGCTGCCGTGATCCGATCCACATCCTGCATCGAGGTCGCAACAGGCTTTTCGCAGACAACGTGTTTTCCTGCGGCCAGTGCCTCTAGAGTGGTCGGTACATGCAGATGGGGCGGCAGGCAGATGTCGATGACATCAATCGCCGGATCATCCAGCGCGTCTTGAATGTTGGTCAGTGCTCGAAAATTCGCGTTCTGTCGAATCTGTTCGATCCGGTCCGTATTCTGGTCGACCATGGCGGCTACGCGGAAGTCGCGGTCAAGCCGTTTCAGTGCGCTCAGATGTTGCGCACCGATACCTGCGCCAAGGATCGCAACGTTGATCATCTGCGTTCCGCCATTTCCTGCGCGCGCAGCGCGAGTTCCAAGACCGTAAAGCAGTGGGTCTGCGTCATCGCGGTTTCGGTCCGGTTGCGGATGTCATCGGCGAGGCGCGAAAAGTAGGGAAGGCCGGCGTCGGTCGCGTTGATCTTTTGGCAGGTTTCGCCGTTGACGAAGATCAGATGGTCTGTTCCCGAGGCTCCACCCACATCGACGTATTTCCGCAACTCGATATATCCTTCGGTGCCCAGGATCGTCAGGCGACCATCCCCCCAGTTTGGCAAGGCATCCGGAGTAAACCAGTCAACCCGGATGTACCCGGTGCCATTCTCGCTGCGCAGATTTAGCTCTCCGAAATCCTGCAATCCGGGATCCTTGGAGTTTGCGTAGTTCGCCACATAGGCGTTTGTGATTTTAGCGGTTTCCGAACCTGTGTAATGCAAGAACTGATCGATCTGATGCGAGGCGATGTCGGTCAGAATGCCACCGTAGCGATCACGCTGAAAAAACCATTCGGGCCGGGTTGCCCGGTTCAATCGGTGCGGGCCAAGTCCGACCGTCTGGATCACGCGCCCGATGGCACCGGCCTCGACCAACTCGGTCGCTCGGGTGCTGACGGGCGTTTCAAATCGTTCAGAAAAATTAACCGACCAGATGCGACCGGTGTCCACGACTGTTCGCTTGATCTGGTCGAGTTGCTCGAACGTCGTGCAACCTGGCTTGTCGCTCATGACATCCATGCCGTTTTGCATGGCACGGATAGTCAACGCAACCCTATCTGCCGGTATTGCCGAAATCAGCGCTAGATCCGCCCCGCATGTTAGGGCGTCTTCCAGTCGGGCCAGCCGCGGAATGTCGGGAAACCTTTTGACGTAGCCCGCCAGCGTTTCGGGATCGCCTTGTGTCCAATAGCCAACGCAGTCCACTCCGACTTTGCGCATGTTTTCCGTCATGCCATAGATATGGCGGTGGTCCAGGCCAAGGGCGACGCAGGTCAGGCTCATGAGGCGACTCGTGTTTTCTGGCCGGTTCGATCGGCGATCTGCATCGCGTCGATGACGGCGTGGGTCAAAAGGGCACTGCGCCCGGTGGCCATCGGCCGCGTTCTACCGGCAACAGCCTTGGCGAAATCCTCGATAACTGCCTGGTGCCATTCATGGGTGAACGCCATGGGATCCGCCCCTCCGCCTGTGGCGGACGTTTCGCCAACAGTGGATTTCTGACCATCGAAAGTGGTCAAGGTCAGGACACCTGACTCCAGATGCGCTTTGGCGCGGGTGCCCTGGATCGTGATAGATTCAGCGGCCCCAGGATATTCTGCAGTAGTCGCCATCAAAGTACCCACTGCGCCGCTATCCATTTCAAAGATTGCACCTGCCCAATCCTCGGCCTCGAGATCGTGTAGTGGAGTTTTTCTCATCACAGCCTGAATGTCCGAGATTGGCCCCAGCAGCCACATCCCAAGGTCAAGCGTGTGGATTGCCTGCGAGATCATGACACCGCCTCCGTCGCGTGCATAGGTGCCTCGACCTGGCTCGTCATAGTAGCTCTGATCGCGCCACCAGGGGACACGGATCTCCACTGTGGCGATCGCGCCCAGCTCACCCTGTTTAATGGCTGATTTCAGCGCCTGCGAGGCGGCGCGGGCGCGGTGCTGAAAGACGATACCCAGCGGCACACCAGACACCTCGCACTGCTCGACAATGGCTGTCGCGGCGTCCAGCGTTCTTTCGATAGGCTTTTCCATCAGGATCGGTTTCGAAGCGGTCGCAAGAACCAGCACCAACTCTGTGCGCTGATCGGGCGGGGTTGCGATGATCGCAAAGTCGACGTTTGGGTCGTTGGCGATTTCCTCGACCGAGCTGTACGCGCGGGTGTCGTTTCGCTGCGCGAACTCAGCTGCTTTTTCAGGATTGCGCCCGAGGACGCCGGCAAGATTGAGGCCTTGCTCCGATGCCCGAATTGCAGCGACATGCGTGCCCGAAACCATCCCTAAACCAATCAGCGCAATATTCATTCATTCCCCCGGATAACCCGTTCAGTCTGCGGGTTCGAACGGGAAAGATGCAACCATTAAAAACTGTGTTTACAATTGCGGGCAGCAGTATCGGAGGCAGAATTGACTGGTAATTTGAATGGGATGGCAGAAGACCTGTACCTGGGCATCAAGGACCTCCCGATCGTGTCTCCGCATGGTCACTGCGATCCGGGGTGGTTCGCAACCGATGAGCCGTTTCCCAACCCGGCAGAGCTGCTGGTGGTTCCCGACCATTACGTGTTTCGTATGCTCTATTCGCAGGGCGTTCCCTTGTCCGAACTTGGCGTTGGGGAAGAGGGGCGAAAGAAGGATCCTCGCGCCGTTTTTCGCACCTTTGCCGAGCACTGGCATCTGTTTCTGGGAACGCCATCCCGGATCTGGATGAACTATGTGTTGCATGAAACGCTGGGCGTGTCAGAGGAGTTGTCTCCGCGCACGGCAGACCAGGTTTACGATAAGATCTCAGAAAAGCTGGCGCGACCCGAATTTCGCCCGAGGGCTTTGTTCGACAAGTTTGGAATTGAGGTTCTGGCCACCACGGATTCTGCTCTCGACGGTCTCGAGGAGCATCGGGATATCCGTGCAAGCGGTTGGGGCGGGCGGGTTGTTCCGACGTTCCGCCCAGACGGGGTTTTGGATGGGGCGGACCCGGATTTCGTACAGAATCTGAACAAGTTGGCCGAGCTGACAGGCTGCGATCTGGGCAGCTATGATGGCTACCTCAACGCGCTGCGAATGCGGCGGGCTTATTTCATCCAGCTGGGCTGTACGGCTACCGACCACGGTATCGAACGCGTGCAGTCCGAGTGGCTGGAAGACCCGGATGCGCTGTACAAACGGCTCAGACGGCGGGAAGGGACCGAACAGGACGCTCGCCGGTTCTATGGTCATATGCTGATCGAAATGGCGCAGATGTCTTTCGACGATGGTCTGACCATGCAGATACATGCAGGCAGCAAGCGCAACACGAACGACGCGGTAATGCGGGACTTCGGACGGGACAAGGGGGCCGACATTCCAGTTGCGATGGATTGGGTCACGGGCCTTGAGGCGCTGTTGAAACGGGTCGGAAACTCGCCGGAACTGCGGATCATACTCTTCACATTGGACGAAAGCACCTATGCCCGTGAACTTGCCCCTATGGCGGGACATTGGCCGTGCCTTCGGATCGGACCGCCTTGGTGGTTCCACGACAGCCCGGCCGGGATTGCGCGGTATTTCGACCGGGTGGTTGAAACGGCCGGATATTACAACCTGGCCGGGTTCAATGACGACACGCGGGCTTTTCTGTCCATTCCTGCACGACACGACCTCTGGCGGCGGGGAGTGGCGATTCATTTGGCCGAGCAGGTTGCTCGCGGCTATTTCGGTCGGGACAGTGCCGAGCATTTGGCGCGGTTGCTCGCGGTCGACCTGGCGAAACAGGTTTACGGGTTGCAAAGCTAGATGGGTACAATTCTTCACTTCGGCCTTGGAAACTTTGCCCGGGCGCATTTGCTGGACTACACCGATCAAGCGGGCGGATGGGACGTTGTCGGCGTCAGCCTGCGTTCATCCTCGGTTCGGGATGGATTGGCCCGACAGGGTTTTGAGTACGATCTGTGCGTACAGGGGCAGGGCGTCCGGCGCATCAAAGCTCTGCGGGACGTTCTGGTCGCGCCCGTGGATCGCGCGGCGATTTTCGATGTGATGGCGGATGCCGAGATCATCTCGGCGACCGTCACCGAGAAAGGCTATCACTTGGACGCCTTCGGCAAGCTGAACCTTCAGGACCCTGCGATCGCCGCCGATCTGGCGGGGCAAGGGCCTGCGACGCTGATCGGGTTTTTGGCTTCTGGCCTTGCGGAACGGCGCAAGCCTGTGACGGTGCTAAGCTGCGACAATCGCATGGAAAACGGCAATACGCTCGAAACGGCAGTCGCCGATTTTTCGGAAGCAGCCGGTCTGGACGTGGATTGGGGCGCCGTTCGCTTCCCCAACGCGATGGTCGACCGGATTACCCCGGCCACAACGGACGCCGTTCGCGCAATCAGCGGCGACCCAATGGCCGTTCCGACCGAGGCGTTCTCGGAGTGGGTGATCGAAGACAGTTTCGCCGGTCCGCAGCCCGATTGGCCGGGCGTGCAACTGGTCGATGACGTAGCCCCGCACGAGATGCGAAAGCTGCGCATGTTGAACGGTGCCCATTCCCTGTTGGCTTATGCCGGGTTGGAACGAGGCCTGACCTGCGTCCACGAAGCGGTTCGAGACCCGGTTTTGCGCCCGCTGGTTTCCGAGTTGATGAAGGATGCGGGCGCAACGCTGCCCGCTGCACTGCAAGCACAAGTTCCAGACTATGCAGAGGCTCTATTGCGCCGTTTCGAAAACCCCGAGCTGGCACACCGTCTGGACCAAATCGCGATGGATGGCAGCCAGAAGCTGCCGTATCGGTTTGTTCCTACGCTCCGTGAGACCGGCTCTCAGGCGGTGATTGCAGGGATGCGGGCCTGGATCTCCTATTGCATGTCCGAGACCGCTAAGGGCAGGGCGCTGAACGATCCTTGTGCGTTGGAAATCGCCTCGGCTGTCAAGCAGCCAGATCCGGTAGTACCGCTTTTGGGCCTTGTCGGTGCTGAGGATCTCGCGCCACTTATCCAGTAATGATCGCGCCGCGGAACTGAACAACGGTGGACGCCAGATTGTGTCCGGCCATCAGGGCCTCGGCCTGTGATTTGCCCGTCAGCAAGGCCCCGAGGTACCCACCGTTGAAACTGTCGCCCGCCGCTGTGGTATCCAGCACGTTTTTGGCAGGTTCATAGGTTTGGTCAATGTTCTGGCCGATAGACAGAGGGCCATTCTCTCCGCGTTTCAAGGCACCGACACCGTGATGATCGGCAAAGCGTGCCGCCACCTGATCCGCGCTTTCCCCGAACAGCGCCATCTCGTCGTCAATGGATGGTAGGGCAATATTTGCACGCTGCCAAAGCCGTTGGTTGATCTGCCGGGCGTGCTCGGCGCTGTCCCAAAGACGTGGACGAAAGTTGCTGTCATAGACCAACCGGGCTGAAGTGCCTTCGAGCCAGTCCAGTAGCGCAAGCCTCACCGAATGCGGAAGAATGGCCACGGAAATCCCCGACAAGTAAAGCACGTCGTAACCTTTCAGCGAGCTGAAGTCGTGATCAGCAAAAAGCTGGCGGGCGGCCGCCTCGCTGCGCCAATAGGTAAAGCTGCGTTCACCGTCCGCAGATGTCGTGATCGCGTATAGTCCCGGACAAGCGTTGGGAATGATGCGGATGCCAGATGTCCCGATGCCATGACTGGCGATAAAGTCGGCGATGCGCCCTGAGAACGGGTCGTCGCCCAGACATGTCACATACTCCACCTGCAGATCAGGAGCGGCGCGGTGCATGTAGATTGCCGTGTTCAGCGTATCCCCCGCGACGCCCACCTTTGCGCCGGTTTCCAGCATGGACAATTCGATCATTGCTTCGCCGATGCAGGCAATTCGCGTCATTTCTTTTCTCTTTTCCAGATGATGAGCCCGGCGACCATGATCAGCGCAGCCCCTGCCAACGTGAATGCGTCCGGTACCGTGTCAAAGAACAGATAGCCCCAGATCGCAACGTAGATCAGGAACGAATAGGTGAATGGCATCAACTGGTTCGCCGTTCCGAATCGATGCGCGTTCGTCAGCAGTTGATGCCCGCACCAACCAAAGACGCCAAGGCTTATCAGGACTATCAGGCTCCAAGTGTTTTCCGGCTGGACCCAAAACCAGATGGCGAAGGGCAGCAGGACCACCGTCCCGGTAAGCCCGAGGTAGAATTGCATGGTGTCCACCGCAACAACTCCGGACAGCCTGCGCGTCATGATCGAGTACAAAGCCAACGCGGTGGCATTGTAAACGATCAGAAGCATGGTCGGATGAAAGGCCGAACCAAACGGCCGCACGACAACCAACACCCCCAGAAAGCCCAGTATGATGGCCGCCCAACGCCATGGACCCACGCTCTCTTTCAACACGAAGACGGACAGGAAGCACACGATGACCGGGCTTGAGAACATGATTGCCGACACAACGGTTAGAGGCAAAAACCGCAGGGCATAAAAATTGAAAACGGTTGCCGAGATCAGCAGCAAGGCCCGGCTAATGACCTGCCATGGATGGTCAGTCTTGAAGCGGCTGGCCTCAATCCCTCCTTTGGCGATCACCCCCACAGAGATCACTAAGTGCCCCGCATAGCGCATGAACGCCAACTGAAATGCCGGCACGCCAGCCAACGCCAACCACTTGGCCCCAAGGTCCACCAGCGAAAAGAACAGCCACGCTGTCAGCATCAGCACGATGCCAAGGCGCGGCAGGTCCGCATTGGGGTTGGCGGTGACAGCCATCGATCAGGTGTTGAAACGCTTGACGTAGTAGTCAACCATCTGGCTAACCATGTCATCCGCCTGACCGTGGTCGCGCGCGTCATTTAGCGCCGAAAGCGCGCACTGCGACATCACGCTGGTGACGCCTGCATCGCGTGCCATACGGTCATAATACCCGAGGTCTTTTGCCGCGTTCTTGATGGCAAAGGCCAGCTGGTTTGGATCATTCTCGACTCCGTAGGCTTTGACGAAATCCATCATTCCGGAATGCAGCGGCCCTGCGGCCATAACGTCATACACCTGCTTGCGGTCAACTCCGGTGATATCTGCCATGGCAAACGCTTCGGCCATCGCGTTCGCAACGGTCATTCCGAAGAAGTTGTTGATCAGCTTGATCGTGTGTCCGGACCCAACGGGGCCAAGGTAAAAGACGTTTTCACCCAAATCCTTCAGTGTCGGCTCGGCCTTGTCGAAGGCAGCCTTGTTGCCGGACGTCATAATGTTGAGCTTGCCTTCGAGCGCGTGCGATGGCGTCCGGCCAAGCGGCGCATCCAGATAGCTTCCGCCAGCAGCGGCAACCTCCTCGGCCAAGGCGCGTGTGCTGCCTGGAAGCGAGGTGCCAAAGTCGATGACGATTGCTCCGGGTTTCAATCCCGCAATCACTCCATCTGCGCCGCGCATCCGGCTCTCGACCTGTTCGGAGGTGCCCATGCACAGCATCACGATGTCGCTGGCCTCAGCCAGCTCTTGGGCGTTTCGCATCTCGCGGGCGCCCCGGTCTATCGCGGCGTCCAGGTATGTGCGGTCGCGGTTTCCCAATACAGCGACCGAGTATCCTTGGTCCAACAGTCGGCTCACCATGGCTCCGCCCATTAGTCCCAAGCCGATAAACCCGATTGATGGTTTGCTCATTGGTTTCCCTTTCCGTGAATGTGTCTGGTTTTCATTCTTGTGTCTGGCGCGGGCGGCTTTGCAGTTTGAATGCTCACATTGCCCGGCGGATAATCATTGGTTTTTGAGTGGTCCGGAATTTTGCCGGGCCGCATGGCCATCACGCCGGTGCCCGCGCTCGAGCTGTTCGCGCCTTGAGCTCATGTTCGATCCATGATGTGACCTCGAGCGTCCGGGCTGCATCCTCCACGTCGATTAGTGGAGGGGCGCCGTTGATCACGTCAAGGAAGTGATCCAGTTGCGCTTCAAGCGGTGCGCGTTGTTGTTCCGGTCGTGTAAGTTGGTCTTTCTGGGCCGGAGTGCCCCAATCCTTTCCACGCCACAGGGTCATGGAGGGAAAACTGACAGCGCCGCTGGTTCCCGTGATCCACATCATGTCCTGGTGGGTCGTGCCGATATTCGGGTTCTCGCCGGTTCCGGCCTCAAACCCCCAAGGGCTAGGTGCGGTGTCGGCAAAGCTTATCGTGCCCGTCGCACCGTTTTCGAACGCGATCGCAACAGCCCCGCTCTCTATGCGATCTGATCCGCGGATTGACGCGCCGGGCAGGGCGACGACATCTGAGATTTCACCGATCACAAAGCGCAAGACATCGATATCATGCACCAGATTGATCATGACTGGACTGCCATCAGACGTCCGCCAGTTCTGTTCAAAATAGCTCTCGGGTTTGCGCATGGCCCACAGCAACGAGACGTTGATGACTTGTCCGATCGTACCTTGCACGATCACCTCTTTCAGGCGCTGCAAGGTTGTGTGATACCGCCGATGGTGGCCTACAAGGCTGCGGACATCGGCCTGGCGAACGGCCGTTCTAAGGCGCTGGGCATCATCGATAGATGCGGCAACTGGCTTTTCGATCAGCATGTGCCAACCGCGGGATGCGGCCAGAATGCCATGTTCGGCATGCAGGCGGGTCGGCGTCGCGATGATGACGCCATCTACCGGGCCCTTCACCTCGTCCATACTGGAAAAACGCGGCGCGTCGATCTGGATCGAGCCGTCTGGATCGGCCAATCCGACCAACATGCAGCCGGGATGCTCAATCACGGCGCGGAGGTGGCGGATTCCGATTAATCCGCCGCCAGCTACAAGGATCCGTTTCACATCACCGCTCCGATTTGCCAGGGAACAAATTCGTAGTCACCCAGGCCTTGCGCCTCGGACTTGGTTCGCGCGCCCGAGGCGACTTGGAGCAGCCGTCGGTATATTTCCTGTCCTTTCTCTTCGACGCTGGCACCTTTGGTCAGAATGTCGCCCGCATCCACGTCCATGTCTTCGGCCATGCGCGCTGCCAACTCAGAGTTGGTAGCGATCTTCAGCGTAGGCGCCGGTTTGGACCCAAAGGCAGAACCGCGCCCCGTGGTGAAGCACACAAGGTTGCACCCGGCCGCGATCTGCCCGGTCACCGAGGCCGGGTCATATCCGGGGCTGTCCATGAAGGTGAAGCCTTTGGCGGTGATGGGTTCGGCGTATTTGAATACACCGGTCAATGGGGTGGTTCCGCCCTTCGCCGCTGCCCCCAGCGACTTCTCAAGGATGGTCGTCAGACCGCCTTGCTTGTTGCCGGGGCTTGGGTTGTTGTCCATCGAACCGTGATTGCGGGCGGTATAGTCCTGCCACCAATCGATCAGTCCGATCAGTTTTTCCCCAGTTGCACGACCAAGGGCGCGGCGGGTCAAAAGGTGTTCGGCTCCGTAGATTTCGGGCGTTTCCGCAAGGACTCCTGTGCCTCCTTGGGCAACCAACAGGTCGCAGGCATGCCCGAGCGCCGGGTTAGCGGTCACACCTGACCAAGCGTCCGATCCACCGCATTGCAACGCAACCATCAGTTCGGACGCAGGGGCTTCGCTGCGCCGCGCCTCATTGGCAATGGGTAGTATCTGGTTGATCTTGCTGATGCCCATTTCCACGGTCCGGCGCAATCCCGCGACGTTCTGGATGTTCATCGTCTGGAAGGTTGGACTCTGCTTCAGCCCATACGCGTCCAGTAGCCAGTCGATCTGGTTCATCTCGCAGCCCAGACCGACCATCAGAACGGCAGCGTGGTTGGGATGTTTCGCAAACCCCCACATGACCCGTTGAAGAGCTTCGAAACCGTCGCCGGAATCGGCCATTCCGCAGCCCGTTCCGTGGACAAAGGCCACCACGCCGTCGACGTTCGGAAACTCGGCCAGCTTGTCCGGCGTGAAGTGGTTGGCAATCATGCGGGCCGCAGTCGCCGAACAGTTCACGGTGGTCAGAACCGCGATGTAGTTGCGTGTGCCGACGCGACCGCTGTCCCGGTGGTAGCCCATGAACGTATCGACCGAGGTGGCAGGTTTCGTGGGTCTGTGATCCGTCGCAAACTCGTAGTCCACGCTGATGTTGCGGAACTCGATATTGTGGGTGTGCACATGGTCGCCGGGTTCGATCGGCTGGGTGGCGTAACCGATGATCTGGGCGTATTTTCTGACGGGATCGCCGGGTGCAACATTCCGCGTGGCGACCTTGTGTCCCGAGGGGATGCGCGCATTGGTCGTGACATCTTCGACCATACTGCCGACCTCCAGGGGCCGAGTTGCAACCACCACGCTATCCGTTCGATCTAAACGTACAAATGTCATAGTCAGCTTTCCTGGAGGCAGCAGCTAGGCGCAGAACGGCGAGTCCGATGTCCACCGGTGAATATCTATATGCGGCTGTCCGGACAGCCTTGCCCGCGCCGCCTCCCAATTTGCCTTGCAGACACGCCAATCTCGCAGCTCGGTTTCGGGGCGCGATCTGGATCTTGCGATGAAGCTGGGGAAATGATCTCGACCGGTGGGTTGGCCCGCCGCACTGAAGCGGATGTCGAACGACCAGCGGAACCGGTCCGTTTCATTGACCAGCGAAGCATGTGGCGTCAGAGGGTGAAACAGGATGATCCCGCCCGCCTTGACGGGAAGGGGCACAGCTCGGCCTTCGTCGATGAACCCGTCGGCAATGCCTGTCTGCGTTCGCGCGCAATGCGGCAGAATGGATTGGTCCTGTGCCTTTGGCAACACTTGTAGGCAGCCGTTTTCGACCGTTGCATCGTTGACGGCAATCCACACAGTGACCATGTCGGTCTGGTCCGCATCCTCTAGCGCAACCGCCCGGTCCTGATGCCAGTCTGTTGCGGTGATATGCGCGCGAACCTCGTCCTTGGACAGCTTGAGGGCAGGGGGCTTCAACCGAACGTGCTGGATCGGATTGCTAACCAGCTCTGGCCCGATCAACTGCTCGACAATGTCAAGCATGGGCCGGGCCGTCAGCAAGTCGAACACTGCGGGCCCGATATGGAACGGTGTTTTCGCCATGATCCGATCGCCGGGCAACGAGATGTCCAGCGGCTGGAAATAGTCGCAACCGGCTTGATAGGCGCACAGGAGTTTGTCCCAAAAAGTCATTCCTGAAGGTTCGTCCTTGACCAGCCCTTTTTCGTACCAACCGTCATAGAGCCGGTTCAGGACATCCGAGTATTCGGCCTGTACCCGATCCAGCACATCGCTGGGAATTACATCCTCGACCACGAGGTGTCCGTCCGTCTGGAACTTGCCAATCTGATCTTGTGTCAGCATGGGTGCGACCTCACAACAGCAGCGCGATGATGCCCGGCCAGATCAGAAGGACGGAAAGCGCCAGCAACTGGATCCCGATGAATGGCAGGAAGCCGCGGAAGATATCCGTCAGACTGATATGCGGCGGGGCCACCGACTTCAGGTAGAACGCGGCTGGGCCAAAAGGGGGCGAGAGAAAGCTGACCTGCATGTTCATACAGAACACGACACCGAACCAGATGGCGACATGACTCGGCTCCAACTGGCCAAAGATTCCGATTTCCTCGATGGGAAGGCGCAGGACGATCGGCAGAAAGACCGGAATGATCAACAGCACAATGCCGACCCAATCCATGAATGCGCCCATGAACAGCAAGATCAGCATCATCACCAGAATGACCAGCATGGTCGGCAGCTCCTGGCCGACGATCAGGTCGGCCACGTATTGGGGGCCGCCAGCTATGGTGTAGGCACCCGCCAGCGCGGCGGCCCCGATCGTAACCCAGATGATGGTGCCTGTGGATTTGAGCGTCCGCATCAAGCTGTCCCAAACCAGCTCTAACGATCCCTCACCCCGCAGGATGGCGATGATCAGAACGGCGAAGGCGCCCATGCCAGCAGCCTCGGTGATGCCTGTGATCCCGCCATAGATCGAGCCGAGCACGACGCCGATGACGACCAGCGGCGCGACGAGGCCTTTGCCCATTTCCCACCCGATTTTAGCGCGCGCTCTGCCAAAGACGAAGAATATCAGCAGAAGGGCGACGATCGTGATGCCGGCAAACCAGGGCAGGTAGTCAGCCGTTCCCAGCCTCGCTGGCTCGCCCTGGCTGGCAGCGTTCGAGCCTGAGAGCTCGAAAAACGCGGCCCGGACAAACAGAACGGTGGAAAATCCGGCGACAACGATGCTCATGAAGGCCCCAAACAATTTGCGTTTTTCGGCCGGTTCTGGGTCGTTTGGGTCCGGTTCCGGCAGCGGAGCGTGATGAGGATTCAACTGCGTGCGGATGATGATGTACAGGATGATCATCGAGGCCAGCATGAAACCGGGAATGAAAGACGCGGTGAACAGCGATTTGATCGAGGTTTCGGTGATCAGCCCATAGATGATCAGAACGATCGAGGGAGGGATCATGGTCCCCAGCGACCCCGAGGCGCAGATGACGCCGATGGCGAGATTCTGATCATAGCCAAGGCGCAGCATCTGGGGCAGGGCGATAAGGCCCAGCAGGACAACTTCACCACCGATGATACCGGACATGGCCGCCATGATCACCGCCATGATCGAGGTCACGATTGCGATGCCGCCGCGTGTTCTGGACAGCCAGACATTCAACGACGAATACATGTCACGCGCGATCCCGGATCGCTCTAGCAGCGACGCCATAAAGATAAACAATGGCACTGATATGAGCACGTAGTCCGTTAAGAGCCCGTATATCTTCTGCGCCAATATATAGAGCGGCCCAGTGCCTGGCCGACCGGTGAGAACCCCGTCGCCGAATGAAAACGGGTTCAAAAGCAGTGTCGGCTCGAACTTCAGGACAAGAACCAGAACCGCAAGAGAAGCAGAGGCCAGACCCAAGGGCATTCCGATCGCCAGAAGCACGATCAGGGCGACCATCAGGATGAGCGAGATTGTTCCAATATCCATCAGTCTTGTCCCACCGCTCGTTTGATCATTTCAATTTCGTCTTCGTCCGGTTCATCTGTGTGGATTTCCGGTTCTTTGTTCCAATCCGCGATCAAGTTCAAAATTGCTTGCATTGCGACGAGCGTAATCACGATCAGCACCATCGGCTGCAACGTCGCAGGGATCGGAGGGTTGAATGCAGAGCCATAAAGCTCCCATTTATAGAGCTTGTTGACGAACACCTGATTGTAGCTGCCGTAGACCAAAAAGAAGGCAAACAGCACGATCAGTATTGTCGAAACCGTATCAAAAACACGCTGAAGCCATCGTGGAACTGCGTCGTAAAGCAGGAATATTCGAATGTGACTGCGTTGCTGCATGGCGTAGTAGCCAGACATCAAAAACACAAAGCTGGCGAACCAGAGTGTCATTTCATTCGCCCACTCGGTCGGCTTTTCCAGGATATAGCGCATGAAAACTTCGTAGAGCATGACGACCGTCATGATTGCGACCATCATCATCGTCACTCGGCCTATGAACAGGGCGAAACGATCCATAAACGTCGAGCCTTCGAACTCCATCGTCGCTGGGCGCACGGTCTTGGTACCTATCACTGCAAGAAACGGCAGAAGGACGAGCGCGGCCAAGTCGATGATGTCGACATACCCACTGAACACGCCAGACAATTCAGGCGTGATGTCGCTGCGCAGATATATTTCTGTTACCTGACTTTTGAGGGATTCAGAGGTGTAAGGTAGCCAATCCAATAGGAACGCTGGAAGGTGCCAAACAAGCCAACTGGCAGTCGCGACGAAGGCCAACGGTATGAGCCATTCAATTGGTCCGCCTGAATTCTTGTGCATCGCGTAACCCTCGTCCCTATCCTTCGATCCTGTAGTGATCGATAAAGTCTCGATCCGGCTCGACACCCAGTCCGGGGCCAGTCGGGATCATTACACGGCCGTTGTTGGCCTTGACCTGATTTTGAATTTCCAGCGGTACGGTCAGCAGATCGTCCCGAAACTTGTTGTCCGTTGTGTCGAACTCCAGCATCGGCTCCCATGGGTGCAAGCCGCCTGGAATTGCGGGCATGGCCGCCAGTAAATGCAGATTAGTTGTGACAGCGATGGCGCTACCCCAGACGTGATTTACGACTGGAGTGAAATGGGCGTGGCATAGGGCCAGTACCCTGAGATACTCTGAAACACCGCCCAAAGCGCATACTTCTGGCTGCGCTATATCGATGCCGCGATTTTCAAGAAGATTGCGCCAGGCCCAGCGATTGAATACCGCCTCACCGCCCGAGATGTTGACTTTCAGCGAAGTACGCAGTTCGCGGTATCCGTCCATGTCTTCTGGCGCGACGGGTTCTTCAAACCAGTATGCGTCCAGTTCTTCCAGCGCCCGACCGACAAAAAATGCGTCCGAAGTCGTATAGGCATGGTTTGCATCGACCATGAATGGAAAGTCATCACCAACCCCGCGTCGAACTGCTTCGCACAGCTTCACATCAGGCTTCGGGCCAAAGCCCGTTTTCATTTTGGTGGCGGTGAATCCTATCTCCTTGATCTTTGAGGCTTCATCCTCAAAACGGCTGGCCAGATTGGCAATCGGTTCATCCCGGAGCATCATGCCGTAGCCGTAGCAAGGAACGCTTGTGCGATGCGCGCCGCCGACAAGCTTATGGAGGGGGAGGCCAGAGACTTTGCCGGTGATGTCCCAAAGTGCGATGTCCACACCGGACAAAGCCTGTATTGGCATTCCGCTTTGGCCATGGTCTCGCAAAAGGTTGTACACCTTGTGCCAGATCACGTCTTTGTCCAAAGGGTCCATGCCAAGGACCATTGGCTGGATTACCTTTTCCACGATGGATTTGTTGGCAATAGCTACGTTTCCGGGGCCGAAGCACTCCCCCCAACCGGTTACCCCTTCATCTGTCTGAACCTCAACCAGATGGGTTGTGCGCTTGTCATAATACTGTTGCGAGTAGCCCAGAACTTCCGGCATTTCGTATTGTAGTACGTGACTTATTATTCTGGTGATTTTCATGAAGCTCTGGATCCCGGCACCGATCCGGAGAGGCCGCTAGTGCGGCCTTTCCGTGTGTCGTAAGTCGGTCGCGGCCTAACTACTGCATTGCGCCCAGGTCACGCAGGAAGTTGATGTGGCTTTCCAGCAGCGCCTGTGCTTCAGGGGTCGTTGCGAACTCAGTCCAACCGACCTGAACGGCCGCGCGATAGGCTGCCAGATCTTCAGGCGTCCATTCGTACAACTGAACACCCTTTGCTTTCAGGTCTTTTGCAGTCTGAGCGTTCTGCACTTCGTTGATGGTCGCATTGTGCAATGCCAAGCTATCCATTGCGACTTCCATGATCTTCTTATGGTGCGCAGGCATCGCTTCCCAAACGTCTTTGCGACAGGCGAGGTGATCTGCGGGCATCGAGTGGAAACCGGGATAGTTTGTGTGACCTGCGATCTCGTACAGACCCAGACCCACGTTGTTCGTCAGGTTCGCAGCATCCGCACCATCAATGATGCCGGTTTCCAAAGCCGTGAAGATTTCGTTGAAGTCCATCACGATCGGAGAAGCACCAAGTTCCGCGAATACCTTGGTTGCTAGGCCTGGAGGCGAGCGGAACTTCCAATCTTTGAAGTCTTCCACTTTTGCAATTGGCTTGGTCGAAGACAGCGACTCTGGCCCGGGAATCCACCATCCGATGAATTCCATATCGTAGCCGTTGTATAGATCATTTACAGCTTCTCTTCCGCCGCCATGAAGAAGCCAAGCCATTTGCTGATATGGGTTCTGATACCCGCCGAGCAGGTCGCCCGCAAACTGAAAGGCAGGATTTTTACCGGTCTGGTAGCCACCGCCTGTCATGTCGCAATCCAGAATTCCGGTAGCTGCGGCATCGAAGGTTTCAACTGATTTGACCACCGAAGAGGAATAGAACATCTCAACTTCGATTTCGCCGTTCGACATCTCCTGAATGTCTTCAACGAATTTTGCAGCCATCTGGCCAGACAGAGTTTCGGGCGAAAAATGGGTTTGAATTCTAAGCTTCGTGGTTTCAGCCATCGCGAAACCGGCTGCCATTGTCGTGGCTACGGCCGCCACGGCCGCTGTCTTGACTATTTTCATATTGTCCTCCCAGACGTTGAGCGTTGCGCGGAGAGGGAGATCTTGCCGCCTCCTTTGCCGTCACGCAGATAAACGTTAAGCCGACGAATCGAATGCAACAAGAAGAATTTGAAATTTCTAAAAATTTCGAGATTCTTGCGTAAATTCGAAAATAGGCTTAGTACCCTACTTGGACAAAATTTGAAGGCGCATACCGGGATGAAAGAAGAAGTCGATATTTATCAAAATCTTAAGATGCGTCTCATCTCGAATGGATTCGAGCATGGAGCCAAGGTGCGGGCCGAAGAATTACGTAAAGAGTATGGCTGTTCTGCGAGTGCAGTTCGCGAAGTCCTTTTTCGTTTGTCCGCTGTTGGATTGGTGGACTTTCAGGAACAAAAAGGTTTCCGCGTGCCAATGCGTTCGCCGCAGAAGCTTATCGAATTGACACATGTCCGTGTTTTGTTAGAGGCCGAAGGTACCGCGATGTCGATCCGTAGTGGCGGGGTGGATTGGGAAGCAAGACTGACGGCCGCGCATCACAAACTTAGCCATATCGAAAAACGCATACACGCCGCAAATGACCCGAGCGGCCTTATCGAGATATGGTTTGCCTCGGAGAGGGAGTTTCACCAAACGCTTATTTCCGCCTGCGGCTCGGAAACCTTAAAACAAATGCATAGCCGAGTTTACGCGCAGTTCAGACAGCAATTGATGGTGGCAGACCGGAACTTTGAGTTCATTTCTCAGAACATAAGACACCATGCCGATATCCTGGAGGCAGCATTGTCAGGGGATGAGCATTTAACACGCGAGAAAATTCACGATCATCTGAAACGCCACCTAACTGGAAAGACGATGGGCGACTAAAGCCGAAAATCGTCTTCCAAGTACACCTGAATGATCTCGTCGAAGCTTGTTTCCGCCTCGAACCCCAACTCCAGAGCGCGATCCGTTTGAAAGTCGCGGGGCCAATTCTTGACTATCCGTTCGATTGCCTCGTCGGGTTCTCGCTTGATTAGGCCAACTGCATCTTTGCCGGCCACGGCGCGCAGCGCTTCGATTTGTTCGGCGACGGTGCAACTTACGCCCGGCATGTTCAACGCGCGTCTGTCATCCAAAAGCTGCGTGTCCATTGTTGCAGCATGGGTCAAAAAAGTCGCGGCGGCGCAGGGGCTGGCGTGCCAGTGGCGAACAGTTTCGGCAACAGGCAAGACAGCCTCAACCCCATTCAATGGCTCGCGGATTATACCTGAAAAGAAGGACGAAGCGGCAGCGTTCGCTTTGCCTGGGCGTACACACAAGGTGGGCAAGCGCAAGGAAATACCGTCGATGTATCCTTTCCTGCTGAAATCCGTGATCATCAATTCAGAGGCCGCTTTCTGCGCTCCGTAACTGGTCAAAGGTGCCGAGAGGAACTCATCGCTTATCTTGTCCGGGAACGGTGCCCCGAAAACTGCTATGGACGAGGCAAAAACCAGACGAGGCGTGTACTCGCCTCCTGATGCCTCGTGTTCATCCTTGAGTGCGTTCAGCAGTGCCCAGGTCGCCATAAGATTGACATCCCAGCCCAACGCAAAGTCTGTTTCAGCTTGGCCTGAAACGATGGCTGCAAGGTGGAATATGACGTCCGGACGCTGAGCTGCAATGGACCTGGCGGTGCCTGACGCAGCCAAGTTCCCCACAATTTGCTTACCTGGCGCACTGTCGTGCGGGAATGAGAGATCGAACAGTGAGATTTGGGCATCTGCTCCAAAAGTTTCTTGGGTCGAAATGCGATGGGCCAGTTTCTGGCCCAGCATTCCTCCACCGCCTATAACAAGTACCCGCGTCACAGCATTCCATTCCGTTTTTTGAGTTCCAGATACAAAGCCGAATGATCCAGCTCGGCCCCATCCATTTCGTTTATCAAATAATCGAAACGATCGCGCACAGATTGGGTGCTGGGTAGCTCAACGCCAAGGCTGTGCGCTTCCTCTAGTGTGTTGTCCAAATCCTTTATTTGCAACTTAGACAAACCTCCGGGTGCAAAATTTCCATCAGACATGCGTTCGCCATGTTGTTGTAATATAACGCTATCCGCAAAGCCCCCCTTAAGTGCGGCCCTCAACGCGGTGGGGTCTGCACCGCCTTGTTGAGCCAGTAGTGTCGCTTCGGCGACAGCCGATATCGTCACAGCGACAATTGTTTGATTGGCCAATTTGCACAATTGACCAGAACCACTTGGGCCAACATGCACAGGGCGGCCCATTGCTGTCAGAACCGGTCGCACACGCTCCATAACGCCCTGATCGCCACCGACCATGATCGCGAGGGTGCCAGCTTCTGCACCCATGGTGCCGCCGGAAACCGGGGCATCCAGATGCTGCACCCCCATCGAGGACAATTGCGCGGATTGCTCTCTGGCGTGTTCGGGTTTGGCGCTGGACATATCAATCCAGATCATCCCCGGTTTGAGTTGTTCGCGGAAAGCCTCATCAGAAAGTAGCGCGCCGGCCGCGTATCCATCCGAGAGCATGGTTATTATTACGTCTGCACCCGAAATCGCCAGCGGCGCAGTTTCCGCCAATTTCGCGCCTTCTGCTGTTAACGGTTTTGCCTTTTCCAAGCTGCGGTTCCAAACAGTGAGCGGAAATTCGGCGCGCAAAATATTCCGCGCCATGGGGGCACCCATCAGGCCGGTTCCCAACAGAGCCACTTTGAACTGCTTGCTCATCATCTACGTCCTTCCCAAGGTGCGCCACGCATGGTTATGGCCAAACCAAAATCTCTGTCATACGCTAACGGCTCTGGGCCCACATGCCAGAAGTCGTTGCTAAACCGCCAAGGTTTCTTTGCTTTCCGGTTGATCTGTGGAACGAAATAACACGTGTTCAACCGCCACCTCATGAGTCGGAATATTTATATGTTAGAAAGGCTTAAGGAGAAGCGCGACCTAGCCATAGCCACCTCACAAAGGATCAGAATTGCAAGCACGATTGCATCGGCAAGAAGGGGTGCGAAAGACTATGCGACGGATATAAACTCCAAAAATCTAAATTCGATTCGCGGTCAGAATCTCGAAAATCACGAAATTTTCGAGATGAATGTGGCGCTAATAGCAGTATTCATCATGGGGTCGCGCGATTGAAGCCAGATGTTTTGTTCAACGGCGACGGGCTCGTGCATCACGGAACTATTCTTGATGCAGCGGATGGTGAAAGGGATTTCGCCATGGACCACAATCTGCGCTCAATGGTGCGCACGACAAAGGCTGCCGTTGTTGGGGTGACGAAATCGGTGACGGTGGATTTAATAGTGCGAGAAATTCGGTGCAATTGTACTTGCCCTGGAACAGTCGAGAGTCCCAGCAGGCGTGACCGCGTAGATGCGCTGGGAGAGCAGCTGGGCAGCAGAGAAGAAGCGCTTGCTCAATTCGTGGCGCCTCAGTCTGCCGGGCGTGTAGCGAAAGCGGAAGAGATTGCTGCATTGATCGTCTATCCGGCATGGGTTGAGAGTGCATGCACCACAGTACAGACACATAAAATTGACGGAGGTTGGTCAGCCCAATGACAAAAGTATCAAAGGACGATCTGCGATCTCGCAAGTGGTTTATGAATTCCGAGAACCTTGAAATGACTGCATTGTATCTGGAAAGATACCTGAATTACGGGTTGACCCGTGCAGAGCTGCAATCAGGCAAACCGATCATTGGCATTGCTCAGACTGGCAGTGATTTGAGCCCCTGCAACCGGCATCATATCGAGTTGTCCAAACGCGTTCGCGACGGAATCATCGCCGCCGGGGGAACGTGCATCGAAATACCGGTCCACCCGATACAAGAGACCGGCAAACGGCCAACGGCCTCACTTGACCGCAATCTGGCTTATCTCTCCTTGGTTGAGAGTCTATTTGGGTATCCGATTGATGGCGTTGTTCTGAACATTGGTTGCGACAAGACTACTCCCGCACTTCTCATGGCCGCTGCGACTGTCAATATCCCAGCGATTGCCTTGTCAGTTGGTCCAATGCTGAACGGTTGGTGGAAAGGTGAACGCGCCGGATCGGGCACGGTTATCTGGAAAGCGCGCGAAGACCTTGCGGCTGACGAAATCGACACCGACGAGTTCATGGAAATTGCAGCCGCCGCAGCACCTTCGGTGGGTTATTGCAATACGATGGGAACAGCAACGACCATGAATTCGCTTGCTGAAGCCTTGGGTATGCAATTGCCTGGATCAGCAGCCATACCAGCCCCGTATAGAGAGCGCGGTCAAATCAGCTATGAAACCGGTAAACGTATTGTGGACATGGTCTTGGAGGATCTACGCCCCAGCGATGTCATGACACGTCAGGCTTTTGAGAATGCGATTGTTATCAACTCTGCGATTGGTGGATCGACGAACGCGCCAATCCACCTGAATGCAATCGCCCGGCATCTTGATGTTCCATTGAACAACGACGACTGGCAGAAACTTGGCCACGACGTTCCACTGTTGGTTAACATGCAGCCTGCGGGTGAGTATCTGGGCGAAGATTACCAACAGGCTGGGGGTGTTCCCGCGGTCGTCGGAGAGCTTCTTGATGCTGGATTGCTGCCGCATCCCGATGCGATAACGGTGAACGGCAATACAATGGGCAATAATTGCTCGGCGCGCCGGTCGCTGGATAGCGAAGTAATCAAGCCAGTCGGTAACCCGGTTAAGCAACAGGCGGGGTTCATCAATCTCTCGGGCAACCTGTTCGAAAGCGCGATTATGAAGACATCTGTGATCTCAAAGGCATTTCGAGAGACCTACCTGTCGAACCCGAATGATCCTAATGCATTTGAGGGTAGGGCAGTTGTGTTTGATGGGCCTGAGGACTTTCACCATCGGATCGATGATCCCGCAGAAAACATCGACGCAAACTGTATTCTGATTATGCGCGGAGCAGGACCAAAAGGATACCCAGGTGCTGCAGAGGTCGTGAACATGCGGCCGCCCGCATATTTGTTGAAGCAAGGCATCGAAGCCCTTCCTTGCATCGGTGATGGACGGCAATCCGGTACATCAGGAAGCCCGTCTATCCTGAATGCTTCACCCGAGGCTGCAGAGGGTGGTGGGTTGGCCTTGGTGCGAAATGGCGACCGACTGCGCATCGATCTTGGCAAAGGCACTGCAGATATGCTGGTTTCGCTTGAAGAACTGCATGAACGCGCCCGCGATCTGGAGGCAAAGGGTGGGTATGCAATGCCGCCCAACCAATCCCCGTGGCAGGAAATATTCCGCGAAAAAGTAGATCGTTTGGATCGCGGTATGACGCTCAAGGGTGCAGAAAACTACCGCGATATCGCGCGAGGCTTCATGCCACGCGACAATCACTAAAAGGAACAGAAATGAAACTTGTTCGTTACGGAGCCGAGGGCTCGGAAAAGCCGGCCCTGGTCGACTCTGAGGGTCAATTGCGGGATCTGTCCGCCCATATCAACGATATCACGGGTGACGTGCTGGATGATGGAACGCTTGATAATTTGCGTTCATTGGATCCGAACAACCTGCCAATTGTGGAGGGTGATCCTCGTATCGCACCATGTGTCGGTGACATCGGTAAATTTCTTTGCATCGGTTTGAACTACTCGGACCATGCTGCAGAAACCGGCGCAGATATTCCCGAGCATCCGATACTTTTTTTCAAGGCCAACTCAGCCGTCATAGGTGCCTATGACGACGTTGTCATGCCGCGGGGATCTACACACACCGACTGGGAATGCGAACTGGGTGTGGTCATCGGTAAGACGGCCAAATACGTTTCCAAGGCCGATGCGCTCGAACATATTGCGGGCTATTGCATCGTAAACGACGTTTCGGAAAGACATTTTCAAACTCAACTGACCGGTCAATGGACCAAAGGTAAGTCTTGCGACACATTTGGCCCTACTGGTCCTTGGCTCGTGACCAGGGATGAGGTGCCGGATCCTCAAAGCCTTGGAATGTCACTGGATGTAAACGGTCAGCGCATGCAAACCGGGAATACTGCTACGATGATCTTTTCCGTTGCCGAGATCATTGAGCATCTAAGTCAACTTTTCACACTGCACCCTGGTGACGTCATTTCAACGGGAACACCGCCCGGCGTTGGAATGGGGATCAAACCGGAACCAGTTTATCTGAAAAAAGGCGACGTCATGGAGCTTCGCATCGATGGACTTGGTGTTCAGCGGCAAAAGGTCGGCCAAGATGACTGACTTGTTGCAAATCGGAGGGATCACTGAACGGATGCGAGAGCGCCTGTCTGCAGCGTTCGACATTCATCAATTGGACGATTTCAACGCGGAAAGTGTTACGCATATCGTTACAAACGGGCATGATGGTGTTCCGCACGACCTGATGACATCACTCAGTAACCTGAAGATGATCAGTGTCTATGGGGTCGGTTACGACGCTGTCGACGCAAATGCTGCGGCTGAGCGCGGGATTGTTGTGACGCACACGCCCAATGTTTTGAACAAAGAAGTCGCAACCACCGCCGTTCTGCTGTTTCTGTCATGTTATCGAGAACTCATACGTGACGATGATTACGTTCGGTCCGGACGGTGGGAAGTTGAAGGAAATGCCCCTTTGACGCGATCAGCCGACAATCAAAAAATAGGCATTCTTGGCCTTGGTCGCATTGGTCAGGCGATCGTTGATAAGTTGGAGCCGTGGGCACCCGAAATCTCTTATCACACCCGCAATCAAAAGGATGTCCCGTACCGATATTTCGATAATTTGGTTGAGATGGCAGAACATGTGGACGTCCTCATATGCATCACGCCCGGCGGCCTGTCGACCAATAAGCTGGTCAACGCTGAGGTGTTACGCGCGTTGGGGGCAGGCGGCACTCTAATAAACGTTAGCCGAGGTTCGGTCGTCGACGAAACTGCCCTCATCAATGCATTGCAAAACGGTGAGCTAGGGTGCGCGGGGCTCGATGTCTTCGAGGACGAACCTCGTGTTCCAAAGTCATTGCGAGAGCTGTCCAATGTCGTTCTGCTCCCTCACGCTGGTAGCGCGACTATTGAGACACGAGCAGCAATGGGTGACCTAACCGTCGACAATCTCCTGCAACACCTTAAGGACGGATCTGTGATCACAGCGGTGCCGGAATGCAGAGATCTGTAAAAGGTCAATCTGAAAAGTGTTTGAGTTTGCTGTTGCGGTTTTCCTTTTGCTGATTACGCCGGGCCCAGGTGTTTTAACAACTGCAGGCATTGGATCCGCATTTGGTTTTCGAGCTGGACTCGCCTTCGTCGCTGGTTTGATGCTGGGCGGGTTCATCAACATGATGTTGGTTGTCTCTGGAGTCGCTGCGGTAGCTTTGGCTATACCGGTGCTTAGAACTTTCCTGCTATTTGCCTCTGTCGGGTATTTGGGATTTCTCGCCTGGCGTATTGCCAGCGCTGGCTCAAAGGTTGGGTTTTCCCCTGCGGTTTCGCCACTTGGATTTGCGAACGGGCTGACACTTCAGTTCATTAATCCCAAGGCTTATGTGGTCGGCACAGCATTGTTTTCAGGGTTTGCCTTTTTGCCGGATGCGCCGGTTTGGGAGGTCGTCATAAAAATTATAGTTTTCAATATGATTTGGGTGCCAGTGCACATGATCTGGCTGGGGGCTGGCGCAAAGCTGGGTAGCCTTGATTTAAGCGAGAGATCGCATCAAAGGATCAACCTTGCGATGGCGGCTTCATTGATGGTTGTTGTGGTGATTGCTTTGGCGTCGGCGCTTTAAACGAAGTGTACGTAAGTCGTACCTAGCAGACGATTGAACGCCAAAAATCAAAGTGACGCCGTTATCCCGCCATCGACGTAGAGCGTATGTCCATTGACGAAACTGGATGCAGGGGACGCAAGGAAAATGGCGGCACCGACAAGTTCTTCTACATTGCCCCAGCGACCGGCCGGGGTACGTTTCTCCAGCCATGCACTGAACTCTGGGTCAGCAACCAATGCGGCGTTCAAAGGTGTATCGAAATATCCAGGCGCAATGGCATTGCAGTTTAGACCATACTTGGCCCAATCAGTTGCCATACCTTTTGTCAGGTTCGTTACGGCACCTTTTGTTGCCGTGTAGGGCGCAATACCTGGTCGTGCCAATGCGGATTGCACCGACGCAATGTTGATGATCTTACCTGACTTTCTTTCAATCATGTGCCGTGCTACAGCCTGACCGACGTGAAAGACGGACGCGACATTTGTCTGCAATAGGCGCTCGAAGGCATCAGCAGGGAAATCCTGTAACTCAGTCCTGTGTTGCATGCCGGCGTTGTTTACCAAGATGTCTATGGGGCCGACGTTCTCTTCAAAGTTGTCCACGGCAGATCGGACACCTTCATGATCGGTTGCATCGAACGAAAGTTCACGTATCGAGGCGCCTGTTTCACTCAACTCGGATGCTGCTGCCGCTAATTTCGCGGTGTCGCGCCCGTTCAAAACGACCTGCGCGCCGGCGGCAGCCAAGCCACGAGCCAACGCAAATCCAATGCCTTGGCTAGAGCCTGTTACCAGTGCGCGCGTTCCCTTTAGGTTGAACATTTCAAGCGTCATGCAAAAATCCCTTGGTTGTCAGCACCGACTATCCGTATCTTTTGGCAATCTGTATAGGGAGTCCGTGCAATGTCTTCGGCCAGTGTTGCTGTTGTTATCCATGCCGCAAAAGATCTGAGGTTGGAAAACCGGGACGTTCAAGACGTGGGGCCAGACGAAGTCTTGATTGCCATGCGCGCGGGTGGGATTTGCGGCTCTGACCTGCATTATTTTAACCACGGTGGTTTCGGTGCGATAAAGTTGCGTCAGCCGATGGTGCTAGGACACGAAGTCGCCGGGGAAATCGTGAAAGTTGGGTCAAGTGTAGATGGGCTACACCTAGGTCAACTCGTTGCAGTTTCTCCATCCCGCCCTTGCCAAGCCTGCATTTATTGTCTGATCGGGCAGCAAAACCACTGTCTTGATATGAAGTTCTATGGCAGCGCGATGCCGTTTCCGCATATCCAAGGCGCATTTCAAAGCAAACTCGTGGCACAAGCCGGTCAATGCGTTCCGGCAGATGGGTTGAGTCCTGCCCAGGCCGCCACGGCCGAACCTCTGGCGGTCTGTTTGCACGCGATTAAACAAGCCGGGAGCCTCCTAGGTAAAACGGTACTTATCACGGGATGTGGTCCGATCGGATGCCTCACGATCTTGGCGGTGCGTCGTTCTGGGGCGGCCAGAATAGTGGCGACAGATATCTCGGACCAGACCCTCGCTCTAGCGCTTGAATGCGGGGCAGACGATGTCATCAACACCTACGCCGATCCGCAAAAACTGGAGCAGTTTGAAAAGGACAAGGGCCAAGTTGATGTCCAACTGGAGTGTTCCGGGGCTCAATCGGCTCTGGCTTCTGGTGTCGCTTGCTTGCGACCGGGTGGAACATTGGTTCAGCTTGGTCTGGGCGGAGATATGACAGTGCCGATGCAGGCGTTGACTGCAAAAGAGATACTGCTTCGCGGGTCTTTCCGTTTCCATTCCGAGTTCTCAGTCGCAGTCGAGATGATGCGAAGTGGACTAATAAATGTCGACCAGTTGGTGACGCATTCCTTCGAGGTTGGCGAGGCCGTCACTGCTTTCGAGGTCGCGTCTGATCGAAGCCAATCAATGAAGGTGCAGTTGACTTTTCCGGATAATGACGATGGATAGACGCACGCGCGATATTGCAAAGACTTATGAACGAGATGGTTTCGTAGCTCCGCTGGATATCCTGACAGCTTCTGAGGTCCAAACGCTGCGCGATGATTTTGAGAAAGCAGAGCGCATTCTCAGAGACGACCCAGAGAAACTCAAGCTTCTATATTCTTATCCGGACAGGCTGATACCATCATTCGATGCACTTCTTCGCCATCCGAAGCTGATTGAGGCTGCTTCAACTGTGTTGGGGTCGGACCTCATGGTTTGGAGCGGTGCACTTTTCGTAAAAGAAGCGCGATCATCGAAGATAGTCTCGTGGCACCAAGACTTGACCTATTGGGGATTGGATGATGCTGAAGAGGTTACGTGCTGGGTTGCGATTTCAGAAGCGTCTGAGCAAAGCGGGTGTATGAAATTTGTTCCTGGCAGCCACAAAAGCCGTATCGTGCCTCACGTGGACACCTTCAGCGAAAACAATCTGTTGTCACGTGGGCAGGAAATCGCAGTCGATGTGAACGAAAGAGATGCAGTCGCTGCCGAATTGCGTGCGGGGCAAGCATCTATGCATCACGGGCATCTTTTCCACGCATCAGGACCCAATAACACAGACGATAGACGCATTGGTGCGGCGTTGCGTTTCATAAAGCCCTCAATGAAACAGCAAAACGGCGTGAAAACTTTGGTTGCGCTAGTCGCAGGGCGAGACGATTTTGGGCATTTTTTAGTTGCGTCCTCCCCACAGGGCTTTTTGCATGAGGAGGATTTCGTTGTGTGTCAAAGGGATGCAGACCGCAAAAAACAAATACTCTTCGCCGGAGTGAAGTGAATCCCTTCATAAGCTCAGAACGGTCTTGTCAGAAGAACTTGGGTTGAGACGGGCAGGGGGCTTTCGTAGCTTTTGCTCATGACCAAATCTGCCTCTTTCAAGTATTTCAAAACCAGCCCCGAGATCATCCGCTTGGCGGTAGTGCTGTACATCCGTTTCCCGCTCTCGCTTCGGGATGTCGAAGATTTGTTGCACGAGCGAGGCATCGACGTGAGCCACGAAACTGTCCGGTATTGGTGGAACAGGTTTGGTCCAATTTTTGCTGCTGAGATCCGAAGAAAGCGTGTTCAGCAATTGAGAGCATACTCCAAATGGAAGTGGCACGTGGACGAGGTTTTCGTGAAGGTGAATGGCAAGCGGCATTATCTTTGGCGGGCCGTTGATCATGAGGGCGAGGTGCTGGAAGCCATTGTCACCAATCGCCGAAACAAGGCTGCAGCACTGAAATTCCTCAGGAAATTTATGAAGCGGCACGGTAAAGCTGAAGAAGTAGTCACCGATCGTTTCGCGTCGTATCGGGCTGCTCTCAGAGAACTCGGCGCTACCGGAAAACAGCAGACGGGCAGGTGGCTCAATAACCGCGTCGAGAATTCGCACCTGCCGTTTCGACGACGTGAGCGCGCGATGCAGCGTTTCAGGCGCATGCGAAGTTTGCAGAAATTCGCCTCCGTCCATTCCTCCGTATACAACCACTTCAACCAGGAAAGATCGCTAGCCAGTCGAGACACCTTCAAGCTGACCCGCGCCGCCGCTCTTAGCGAGTGGCGTCAACTTTGTTCCGGATAGGTTCGCGGTTTCCGCGGCAAACTGAGACTGGTTCGAATTCGTCTGACAGCACCGCCACTCATACCTGTCTCACTTCAGTCGTGTTTTCTGATCCGGAATTGTGACGCAATTCCCGCGAGTTGGCGCATGCGTTTTCAATCTGAGAGGGAGCAGACCGTACACTCGGAGCACGATTCAAGCCTCAGTCTCAGTGCCGCATTTTGGTGGGGTCGCTTTGGGCTGGATTTCCCTGATAGTCTGCAATTTACAGGAAATTATCGTGAGATGGGTTCGAGTACAGGCATTTTTCGTGTCAGAATTGTATGTTTTTCAGCGGCTTATGTCGCACACATCCCTGGATGTTGGAGCAGGGAATTTTCTTGTGGGAACAGGGAATTGTTTCATCGTTCTTGTCAGAAGAGCTTTGCTTGAGCGAGTCAGGGAGCTTTCGTGGCTTTTACTCATACAAAGATGATCCCCCAGTATTTCAAAACCAGCCCCGAGATCATCCGCCTTGCTGTGATGCTGTACATCCGTTTCCCGCTCTCACTTCGAAATGTCGAAGATCTGTTGCACGAGCGAGGCATCGACGTGAGCCACGAAACTGTCCGATATTGGTGGAACAGGTTTGGCCCGATGTTTGCTGCTGAGAAAAGACGGAGGCGTGTGCAGCAACTGCGCGTTCTCCAAATGGAATTGGCACGTGGACGAGGTTTTCGCGAAGGTGAATAGCATGCGGAATTTTCTTTGGCGGGCTGTTGATCACGAAGGCGAGGTGCTGGAAGCCGTTGTCACCAAACGTCGAAACAAGCAGGCGGTATTGAAACTCCTTAAGAAAATGATGAAGTGACACGGATCGTTTCGCATCCTGTAAGGCTGCGCTCAGACAATTGGGTGTTCTCGAAAAACAAAGGACGGGCAGGTGGCCCAACAACCGGGTTGAGGATGCGCACCGCCCGTTTCAACGACGCGAACGCGCCATGCAACGTTTCAGGCGCATGCGAAGCTTACAGAAATGCGCCTCCGTCCATTCCTCCGTTTGCAACCACTTCAACCGGGCAAGATCGCTGACCAGCCGTGACACCTTCAAGCTGACACACACCGCCGCTCTCGCTGAGTGGCGCGAACCTGGCGCAGTGTAAAGAGCAGTTCTACTGACCCAGTTGAGACTGGTTCGAAATTGTCTGACAACGTCTCTTACCGGTTCAGGTTCCTTTCACATCACTGGAGAACCGCGCCGCGTTTTCCTTTGCAAAGGCGCTGGCATCCGCGTCGGCATCCCAGAACTGCGGGTTTGCCTTGGGTATCGTCAGCGCGCGCTGCACGGCGGGCCGGGCATCAATACGGTGGAACCACGAATTCAGATGCGGCAAGTCCGACACTCCTACCCGCGCCCAGACATAAGCGCGTGCCCATGGGTACAGCATCATGTCAGCGATGGTGTATTCGTCCGCGGCGATCCATTCACGCCCATCCAGGCGCGTGTTCATCACTTCCATCAAGCGGCGGCTTTCGTCCACGTAGCGGCGGATTGAGAACGGCTCTTCGTGGCCGTTTGGTGCGGCGATGTGCTGGAAGTACATCGCCTGTCCCATCATTGGGCCTATATGGCCGACCTGAAAGAACATCCACTGCATGACCTCTGACCGTTTGACCGGATCCCAAGGCAGGAATTTTCCGTATTTTTCGGCGAGATGCCACAGGATCGCACCGGATTCGAAGATGGCGCGCCTCTCCGAACGATCCTCGATTGTCGGGATCTTTCCATTTGGGTTCAGCGCCAGATAATCCGGCGCCTTCTGTTCCTGCTTGGAAAAATTGATATGTGTCAGGTCGTAGGGGACGCCTGCCTCCTCCAGGAAGATAACCGGCTTGTACCCGTTCATCGTTCCAGCGGTGTAGAGATGGATATCAGGCTGGGACATGTTCAAGCTCGGCAAATGTGGTTTTTAGATGCGCGTCAAATCGAGCGAAATCGGCCTCGATTTCCGGGTCCTTCATAACATCGAATGCAGCAAAAGTCGGAAGGGGTTGCATGGCAAAGAACTTTGCGTTCAGGTGCATCGGCGCTAACAGGTCGTCGACGCTGGAGCCCGCAAAGAAAGGCTCGGACGCATCATCGAACGCTTCTTTTGGGGCGTTGAACGTAACCGACAGCATGTATTTCTTACCGTTTAGTGTGCCCCCGGTACCGTAATTGGCTTTGGGCGCGTCGGTCGTTCGACCGTCACCTGCGCACATGCGGCCATCCATGCCAGCCGTATATACCTCATCCATGTATTTTTTGAATATCCACGGTACCCCCATCCAGTTCACCGGGAACTGCATGATGACTGTATCGGCCCACAGATGCGTCTCGACCTCAGCATTTGCATCATAGCCGTCGGCGACGGTGGTCACACGCACGTCGTGACCCATTGCGGTCAGCGTGTCACGTGCGCGTTTGGCGAGGCTGGCGTTCAACTGTCCGGGGGCGAATTCGTAGGGCTGGGTGCCGTTGACGATCAGGATTTTGCTCATGTCCATATCCTATATGTACTATCTCTGAACCCTTGACTTTCAGCGAGTTCAGAGAGCATTTGATTGCGATGGTGTGATAATTCAACTAGTATACTTTTGGTAACCTAGATGTCTGAGCGAAGGGACGACGATGCGGGCGCGAATTGATGAGGATGCCAAAGGGCGCCGAAAGGTCTCAGAGGCCTGTCAGGAACCATGTGCAATCGAACGCGGTATGCGGATCATTGGCGGAAAGTGGACGGGGTCGATCTTGTGGCACCTTAGAGATGGCCCAGTGCGCTTCAACGATCTGTCGCGCATGATCGGCGGTGCCAGCAAGAAGATGATCACTGAAAGACTACGTCAACTTGAGGGGCAGGGTCTGGTTCGCCGGCAGGTAATGGATACCGCTCCTGTTTCCGTGCAATATTCGGTTACCGAATTTGGCCAGACAGCTCTTGGTTTTCTTGAAGAGCTTCGAAAGTGGAGCGAAGAATTACCTCAAGAGTTGGATCGAACCATTTGATAATATGAGGGAATGAGTCTGTGGGTAGTTTGAAAGCAATCCACCATGCTGCGGTCATTTGTTCGGACTATGAGCAGTCCAAGGCATTTTATTCAGAAACGCTTGGGTTGGAGATAGTTGCGGAAAATTTCCGGGCCGAGCGGCAATCTTGGAAGCTGGACTTGGCTTTGCCGGATGGTACTCAGATTGAGTTGTTTTCCTTTCCCAACCCGCCCAAACGCACGTCCCGCCCCGAGGCGCTGGGTCTGCGGCATCTTGCGTTTGTTGTAGACGATATCGAGAAGTTGAAAGACAGATTGGAACAGAAGGGTGTTCCCGTCGAAGACATCCGTGTCGATGAATATACCGGACGCCGTTTTACCTTTTTCAGTGATCCGGACGATCTTCCTTTGGAATTGTATGAAGCCGCGCCGACTGCGTTGAAGTGATGTTTCCCGTTCTTTAGGCTGAGCGAAGCAGGGAGGAATGCGCATGGAAGTAAAACCTCTCACCGGTGGATTGGGTGCTGAAATCGTCGGGGCGGACATCCGGCATGAAGATCAATTCGACGCGATTAAGTCAGCCTTCGCAAAGTATTCCGTAGTCGTACTGAGGGGCCAAAACGTTAGACCGCAAGAGCATCTGTCCTTTGCGCGAAGGTTCGGCCCGATTAACGTGAACCGCTTTTTCAAACCTGTCGACGGCTATCCCGAGATCGCCACAGTTTTGAAAGAGAAAGATCAGAAAGAGGCTGTGGGAGAGGGCTGGCATACCGACCACTCCTATGATCAGGAACCGGCCATGGGCTCAATTCTGCACGCCTTGGAAGTCCCGCCGCACGGCGGCGACACGCTGTTTGTGTCAATGGCTGCTGCCTATGAGGCTCTGTCGCCCACGATGCGTGGTTTTCTGAATGGCCTGTGGGCGGTGCATTCCTCTCGCCATGTCTTTGGCTCCAGCAACATGGAATCAGAGGCCGCAAAAAGCGGCAGGCTGGGTAATGCCGAAGCTGCCACGCAAGACGCCTTGCACCCCGTTGTCATCACGCATCCGCTTAGTGGCAGGCGTGGGCTGTTCGTCAATCCTGTGTTCACCACCGAAATCAAGGGGTTGAGCGCAGATGAGTCTGCGGCCGTGCTTGGGATGCTCTATGATCATTGCAAGCAGCCCGAATTCCAATGCCGCCTCCGTTGGCAGGCAGGGGATATCGCCATTTGGGATAACCGAGCCACGTGGCACAAGGCAATCAACGACTACTACGGTTTTCGACGCCTTATGCACCGGGTGACGGTTGAAGGGATTGCCTTGAAGCCGTGAGGCAAGTGGCACAAGGCGGACCTCTGCGACTCAGTTTGGGCGCGACGACGCTGTAACACCCCCCCCCTCGATTCCCGGTGCACTATTTAAAAAAAGGGCGATCGGTATCGAAATTTCTGTTTATTTTCTTGTGCATATAATGCCTGTCGAATTTTCTCTTGTCACAATTGGAACGTTCCATTAAAGATTTTGGAACGTTCCAATTGCGGAGTAAGAGGATGAATTGGGCATTTGTCGGAGCGAGCACAATAGCTTCGCAATACATGTTAGACGCGGTGCGCCGGCAGGCAGGCAACAACGTGACCTGGGTCGTCAGTCATTCTCCAGATCGGGTTCAGACCTGGGCCAAGGAACACGGAATTCCCAACGCAACGACGGACGTGGACGCTGCGCTTTCTGACGAGAACATTCAGGCTGTTTATGTTTCCTCGACCAATGAGAAGCACCACGGTCAGGCCATGGCAGCCATTTTGGCTGGTAAGCATGTTCTATGTGAAAAGCCGCTTGGGATGACTCAGGAGGAAGGTGTCGAAATGGTGCGCGCAGCCGAAGCGGCTGGCGTAACTTTTGGTACAAATCACCACCTGCGATGCTCTGTCAGCCATCGTGCCATTCGTGACCTCATTGCAGACGGGCGCGTCGGCGACGTTCTTTCGCTGCGTATACATCACGCGGTACATTTGCCGGGAAACCTACAGGGGTGGCGCATCAACTCAGCAGATGCCGGCGGCGGCGTGATCCCCGACATCGTCGTTCATGATGCGGATGTCACGCGGTTCCTGCTTAATGAGGACCCGGTTTCTGTCGTTGCGCAAATGGCCAGCTCTGGGATGGGGCAGGGGGTCGAAGACTCGTGCATGTCCGTCTGGACGATGCCTTCGGGCGCGATGGTCATGACGCACGAGAGCTTTACGCACCCATTTGCAGGTTCGGGCCTGCAAGTGCACGGGACCAAGGGCTCGATTTTTGCGGATGGCGTCATGACGCAGCGCCCAGTCGGGGCAATAAAACTGGTGACAGAAGCCGGAAGCGAAGAAATCCCGTTTTCGGAGCATTCGCTCTACATTCAGGGCGTTTCCGAATTTGTCGCCGCAGCAGCGGGTCAGGGCCGTCCAGCTGCGGATGGAACTGATGGAGTGAAATCGCTGTCCGTCGCGCTGAGCGTTCGTGAGGCCGCAGCGTCAGGTAAGCGCATCAACGTAGACTATGGTGGCTTCTGATGACCAAGCTCGTTTCCGTTTCCGAGGCCGTTTCTCGCATTCCTGACAATGCGGTGGTAACCGTTTCGTCGTCCTCGGCATTGGGGTGCCCTGACCTTGTGCTGAAGGCACTTGGAGAGCGGTTTCGCGCGGAGGGGCATCCGCGCAACATTACAACGCTGCACCCTATCGCCGCCGGGGATATGTATGGCGTGAAGGGCATGGATTATCTGGCGCAGGATGGATTGCTAAACCGCGTTCTCGCCGGATCATACCCGTCGGGCCCTTCCAGCCTTGAGATGCCGGAAATCTGGAAAATGATCGTCGAGGATCGGGTCGCCGCATATAACGTGCCTTCGGGAATTCTGTTCGACATGCATCGCGAGGCCGCAGCGCATCGGCCCGGTGTTCTGACGCAGGTCGGGCTTGAGACCTTCGTGGACCCTGTCCGCGAAGGGTGCGCGATGAATGCGCGTGGCGCGGCAGCACCTATCGTGCACCGGAGAGAGTTCGACGGTCAGACCTGGCTGCACTTTCCGAACATCAACCCGAACGTATGTGTTTTGCGCGCAACAACGGCGGATGAGTTCGGCAACCTGACCTATGAACACGAAGGTGCTTATCTGGGCGGGCTGGAGCAAGCGATCTGTGTACGCAACCACGGTGGGATCGTGATCGCACAGGTTCAACGTGTGACTGCCGCCGGAAGCTTGCGCCCCCATGACGTGCGCGTGCCGGGGCATCTGGTCGATCTGATCGTTGAAGACCCGAAGCAGATGCAAACGACGGAAACGTCGTACGACCCTGCGATCTCTGGCCAGATTATGCGCCCTTGGGACAGCTTTTCACTGGCCGAGCATGGCGTCGAAAAGGTCATCGCCCGCCGCGCCGCGCAAGAGCTGCGCACAGGCATGAGCGCCAATCTGGGCTTTGGAATCAGCGCCATGGTCCCGCGTGTCTTGTTGGAAGAGGGGCATCCTCAGGCTGTGACATGGGCGATCGAGCAAGGGGCCGTTGGAGGCGTCCCATTGACCGGCTTTGCCTTTGGCTGCGCGTCCAACGCACATGCTTTCGTGCCATCCCCACAGCAATTCATCTATTTCCAGGGCGGCGGCTTCGACATGTCGTTCCTTTCTTTCCTTGAGGTCGATGTCGAAGGCAATGTGAACGTCTCCAAACTTGGTAAGAAGCCCTATCTGACTGCAGGGTGCGGTGGCTTTGTCGATATTACCGCGCGCGCCAAGAAGATCGTGTTCTCGGGCTGGTTCGAAGCCGGCGCCAAGATTGATCTGGCGAATGACGGTATCCGTGTGAAGGCCCCCGGAAAATTCACCAAGATGGTGGATCAGGTCGAGCATGTCACATTCTCCGGCCGCCGTGCCCGGGAAACCGGTCAGGACGCGCTGTATGTAACCGAGCGCTGCGTTATTCGCCTGTCAGATCAAGGTCTGGTTGCGACGGAAATCATGCCCGGAATTGAGGCGCAGCGCGACATTGTTGAAGCTTCGGGCGGTCGCGTCAAAGTCGCGGAGAACGCGGTTCAGATGTCCAAATCTCTGTTCGCAGTTGGCCCGATGGGGATGACGCTGTGAGCAAGCTTGGGTTTCATATCGAGGGTGCGACCGCTGTGCTGACATTGGACAACGTGTCCAAGCTCAATGCTCTGACGGTGGACATGCTGAATGCGCTGGAGGCTCGTCTGCAAGAGGTCGAGCGTGACGCATCCATTCGTGCGCTTGTTCTGACCGGTGCAGGGGAAAAAGCGTTCTGTTGCGGGGCCGATATTGGCGCATGGGGTGGTCTGAGTCCCGCCGAATTCGCGCGCCATTGGGTCCGTGACGGCCATCGGATCTTTGACCGTCTGGCACGGATCGGCAAACCGACGATTGCTGCGATCAATGGCCACGCCTTTGGCGGCGGGCTGGAGCTGGCCAGTTGTTGTGATCTGCGTCTGATGACCCCGCGCGCCACGCTGGCCTTGCCCGAAGCCAAGGTTGGAATCGTGCCGGGCTGGTCCGGGACGCAACGGTTGACCCGGCTGATCCCCGAGGCTGCGGTGAAGGAGATGGCACTCTTCGGGCGCCGTATTGGTGCCGACCGTGCGCTGGCTTTAGGCTATGCGACCGAGGTGATTGACGAGGTTCTGGCGCGCGCGCTTGAGATCACCGCCGATCTTAGCGACCTGTCGCCCCGCGCCACCGAAATCTCGAAAAACATGATCCACGCTGCGGTCGGTGAGGACAGCCATGCTGCGGTCGAAGCCCTCGGCAGTGCAGCAATTGCCGCCTCGGCGGACCGCGTAGAAGGCGTCGCGGCGTTCATGGAAAAACGAAACCCAACATTTTCGGGCCTTTGAAATTATGAAAGACATCGCAATCAACCCTGCCATCCCGTTCGAGCTGCCGCCTCTGTTTGAAGGCCGGCACCTCATCAATGGCATATGGCAGGACAGCGCCTCGGGTGAGACGTTCGAGCGCCGCTCTCCTTCGCACGGCCACATCGTCAGCCGTTCGGCCATGGGGGGAGAGGTTGAGACCCAGGCCGCGATCCAGGCGGCGCGCAAGGCGTTCGACAGCGGTGCCTGGAGCCGTGCTTCGGGCAAGGAACGCGCCTCCGTCTTGCTGAAAGTCGCCGATTTGATCGAGCAGGACGTTGACCGGATTGCCCTGATCGAAACACTGGAAAGCGGCAAGCCGATCAGTCAATCCAAGGGCGAAGTTGGCGGTGCCGCAGATCTGTGGCGCTATGCGGCCTCATTGGCACGCAGCACCCACGGCGACAGTCACAATACTCTTGGCATGGACATGATGGGTGTTGTGTTGAAAGAACCCATCGGTGTCGTGTCGATCATCACGCCTTGGAACTTTCCGTTCTGGATCCTCAGCCAGAAACTGCCATTTGCACTGGCCGCAGGCTGTACTGTCGTCGTGAAGCCATCCGAGATGACGCCGTCGACGACCTTGATGCTGGGCGAGTTGCTGGTCGAAGCAGGATTGCCCGCCGGTGTCTGCAATATCGTGCTTGGTTATGGCGTTCCCGTCGGGAGCGTGATGTCCGGTCACAAGAGCGTGGATATGGTCAGCTTTACCGGATCGACAGCCGTGGGCAAGACGATCAGCGCAGTTGCGTCTGGCACGCTCAAAAAGGTCGCGCTCGAGCTTGGGGGCAAAAACCCGCAGGTCATCTTTCCCGATGCCGATCTGGATGCAGCGGCGGATGCCGTTGTGTTTGGCATCTATTTCAATGTCGGCCAGTGCTGCAATTCAAGCAGTCGCATCATTGTGCACGAAGACATCGCCGACGATTTCCGAGGGCGTGTCGTTGCCTTGTCGCGCAAGGTCAAATTTGGCGATCCATTGGACCCGACGACGCAAGTCGGAGCTATCGTAACGCCCGAGCACAACTCAAAGATAGACGCTTATGTCAAACAAGCGAAAGCGTGCGGCGCGACTATAGACTTGGGTGGTAAGCCGCTAGAGGTCGATGGCCTGGGTGATCAGTTCTACCAGCCGACAGTGATTTCTGGCGTCTCGCCAGAAATGCCCATCGCCCGCGATGAGGTATTTGGACCGGTTCTGTCCGTTTTGACCTTCAAAACACTGGACGAAGCAATCGCGCTAACCAATGATAGCGCTTACGGTCTGTCGGCAGGGGTCTGGAGCGAAAACGTTCACACCTGCCTTGAGTTCGCCCGTCGTGCAGAAACGGGAACGGTCTGGACCAACACCTGGATGGACGGATTCCCGGAGGTCGCCTTCGGTGGGTTCAAACAATCCGGGCAGGGGCGGGAAATCGGACGTTACGGGTTCGAGGAATTCTTCGAAGTGAAATCAGTAGTCATGCGCTTCGGCAACAGCCGAGCGCCATGGGTTCCGCAAGATTAAGACCGGGCACCGGATTGGTCCCGAATAAGAAGAACGCATTAAGGGAGGAAACAAGAATGCGTAAACTGCTGAAGACAAAATCGCTGTTTGTGGCCGGTCTGCTCTGCACGACCAGCCTTGCGCACGCGGAAGACGTGGAAGTTCTGCACTGGTGGACTTCAGGTGGTGAGGCCGCAGCGTTGAATGTTCTCAAGGAAGACCTGTCCGGGCAGGGAATCGGTTGGACCGATATGCCCGTTGCGGGTGGTGGTGGCGAACAGGCGATGACCGTTCTGAGGGCTCGTGTGACTGCCGGTAACGCGCCGACTGCTGTTCAGGCTTTGGGCTTCGACATTCTGGACTGGGCCAATCAGGGCGCGCTGGCTGATCTGAATGAGGTCGCAGCGAAAGAAGGATGGGATGATGTCGTCCCGGATGCTTTGAAGGCCTTTGCCAAGCATGACGGCAAATGGGTCTCGGCACCAGTCAATGTGCACTCGACCAACTGGGTCTGGGCGAACAAAGCGGTGCTGGACGCCAACGGTATTGCACAGCCCACCAACTGGGACGAATTCGTCGCGGCGGTTGAGGCGTTGAAAGCTGCCGGTGTCACACCGATCGCGCATGGTGGTCAGGCCTGGCAGGATGCGACCATCTTCGATGCTGTGGCGATGTCGACACTTGGGCCCGATGGCTACAAAGCAGCCTTCGTTGACCTGGACGAGGAAACACTTGGTGGCGACGCCATGAAGGAAGCGTTCGACCGTATGGCGTTCATTCGCGACAACGTGGATGAGAATTTCTCGGGCCGCGACTGGAACTTGGCGACTGCAATGGTCATCAACGGTGAAGCCGGTTTCCAGATGATGGGTGACTGGGCCAAAGGCGAATTCCTGAACGCGGGCAAAGTGCCGGGTGAGGACTTTTTGTGCTTCCGCTTCCCGGGTACTCAGGATCAGGTCACCTTCAATGCTGACCAGTTCATGATGTTCGATCAGGGCGGTTCGGTGTCGGCTGAACAGGCCGCGCTGGCCAGCGCGATCCTTTCACCATCCTTCCAGATTGCTTTCAACAAGGTGAAGGGCTCTGTCCCGGCTCGTACTGACGTGGATGGCAGTGATCTGGATGCTTGCGGCCAACAGGGCATGAAGGATCTGGCAGCAGCGGCTTCGTCGGGCAACTTGTTTGGTTCGATGGCGCACGGCCATGCCGCGCCGGCATCAGTGAAGAATGCGGTCTATGACGTCGTCACAGCCCATTTCAATGGCGAGTATGACAGCGAGACTGCAGTGGTTGAACTGGTCGACGCAGTTTCGATCGCCAAGTGATCTTATCGTGATCCTCCCGATGGGGCGGCAGGTTGGCCGCCCTGTCACCAAGTGGGCGCAATCGCTCCGACCTACAACTACCCGAACGAGGAGGGCGCGCCATGGCTGGTTCAGCCGACGCGGATTTCAAGACACGCCTTCAGAACTGGATTCCCAAGCTGGTCCTGTCCCCATCGATCGCGATGATGACGGTCTTTGTCTACGGTTTCATTCTGTTTTCGGTCTACCTGTCCTTTACTGACAGCCGCATTCTGCCGACCTTTGGTTGGGTCGGGTGGGAAAACTACGATAAGCTGTGGCGGCTCAGCCACTGGGAAACATCGCTGATCAATATGGGCATCTACGCCAGCCTGTATATCGTGATCTGCACCTGCCTCGGGCTGGGTTTGGCAATCGTCCTTGATCAGAAAATCCGCGGCGAGGGGCTGTTGCGCCCGATCTACCTGTATCCGATGGCGCTAAGTTTCATTGTCACGGGTACCGCCTGGAAATGGTTTCTTGACCCGGGTATCGGCCTTGAGAATGTGATGCACACCTGGGGTTGGACCAGCTTCGAGTTCGACTGGATCAAGAACCGGGATTACGCAATCTACACGGTTGTTCTGGCGGCCGTATGGCAGACCAGCGGTTTCGTGATGGCGATGTTTCTGGCCGGCCTGCGTGGTATCGACAATGAAATCCTTCGGGCCGCGCAGATGGATGGGGCCTCGAACTGGAACCTCTATCGCCGGATCATCATCCCGCAACTGCGCCCTGCATTCTTGTCAGCCTTCGTGATCCTCAGCCACCTGGCGATCAAGACCTTTGACCTTGTGATTGCGTTGACGGGAGGCGGACCGGGCCGTGCGACCGAACTGCCCGCGACCTTTATGTATTCCTACACCTTTACGCGGAACCAGATGGGGATCGGCGCGGCCTCGGCCACGATCATGCTGATGACCATCGCGGCGATCATGATCCCCTATCTTTATGCCGAATTGCGGGAGAAACGCTGATGTCCCAAGCAACTCAGGATACCGCAATCCGCACTGGCCGCGTCACGCGCACCTTGATCTATCTGGTGCTGCTGCTGTTCGGTCTGTTCTACCTGCTGCCGCTTTACGTCATGCTGGTAAACTCGGTGAAACCGCTGGAGGAGATCACCGGCGGTGGCATGATGAACCTGCCACAGGTGTTCACGTTGGAGCCTTGGTTCAAGGCATGGTCCTCGGCTCAGATCGGTGTCGATCCTACGGGGTTGAAGCCCTACTTCTGGAACTCGATCAAGATGGTTGTTCCGGCGGTGATCGTTTCGACCATCCTTGGCGCGCTGAACGGCTATGTACTGACCAAGTGGCGCTTCAAATATGACACCATCCTATTCGGTCTGATGCTGTTTGCCTGCTTCATTCCGTTCCAGATCGTGCTGATCCCGATGGCGCGGATGCTGGGTATCATCGGGCTGGCGGGTACCACTTGGGGTCTGGCACTGGTGCACGTGGTCTATGGGATTGGCTTCACCACGCTGTATTTCCGCAACTACTACGCCGTGTTCCCGACCGAGCTTATCCGGGCTGCCCAGATTGATGGGGCCGGGTTCTTCCAGATCTTCTGGCGCATCCTTCTGCCCAGTTCCGGGCCGATCGCAGTGGTGTCGATCATCTGGCAGTTCACCAACATCTGGAATGACTTCCTGTTCGGTGCATCCTTTGCCGATGCCAACAGCCAACCGATGACCGTTGCGCTGAACAACCTCGTGCAGTCTTCCACCGGCGTGAAGGAATACAACGTTCATTTTGCAGGCGCCATTCTGGCCGCCATGCCAACTCTGCTCGTCTACATCGTGGCCGGACGGTACTTCGTCCGCGGCCTGATGGCGGGTTCCGTGAAAGGATAAGGCCTCATGGGTTTTCTGGACATAGACAACGCGACCAAATCCTACGGGGCGGTCGAGGTTCTGCACAAGGTCGATATTTCGGTGCAGGAGGGTGAGTTCCTGGTGCTGGTCGGTCCGTCGGGCTGCGGCAAGTCGACCCTGCTGAACATGATCGCGGGGCTGGAAGAGATCACCAGCGGCGAAATCCGTATCAAAGATCAAGTTATGAACGGGGTGCACCCGTCGAACCGCAACATCGCTATGGTTTTCCAAAGCTATGCGCTTTACCCCAACATGACTGTGGGGCAAAACATCACCTTCGGGCTTGAGATGCACGGGGTGCCCAAGTCTGAGCGCGAGAAAGCGATGCAAGAAGTCGCCAAGCTGTTGCAAATCGAGCAATTGCTGGATCGCAAGCCCGGGCAGTTGTCGGGTGGTCAGCGTCAGCGGGTTGCAATGGGTCGCGCGCTGGTGCGAAACCCTGATGTCTTCCTGTTCGATGAGCCGCTTTCGAACCTTGATGCCAAGCTTCGGGTCGACATGCGAACTGAGATCAAGAAGCTGCATCAGAACCTCGGGACCACCATCGTCTACGTGACCCACGACCAGATCGAGGCGATGACTCTTTCAAGCCGCATCGCTGTGATGAACGGCGGCTACGTGCAGCAACTGGGCACGCCGCAGGAAATCTATGACACGCCCGCGAATATCTTCGTCGCGACGTTTATGGGCTCGCCCGCAATGAACGTGGTACCGGCCAAGGTCACGGTATTGAATGGTCGCCCTCACGCAGAGGTCGCCGTTCACGACGGATCTATGGCGCAATTGCCGTTCAGTCAGGACAATCTGGCCGCTTGGGACGGTCGTGATATCCTGCTGGGCATCCGGCCTGAGACGATCACTGACATGGATGGTGCGGACAGAAAGTCGTCGAACATCGCGCAGATGACCAACCGTATCGTGGTGACAGAACCTGCCGGATCGGACACCTTCGTCTCGATGCAATTGGGCGGCCGAGATGTGATCGCGCGCATGCGCTCGGATGCCGAGGTTGCACCGGGACAGGATTTCAACTTTGCGGTGAACATGGAAAAGGCAGTGGCCTTTGATCCGGAAAGCGAGATGCGGATCCTTCCATGAAAAGGGCTGACGTTATAATCATTGGGTCGGGTATCGGGGGGGCAACGCTGGCTGCAGCGTTGGCTCCGTCTGGCCGTCGTATTCTGATCCTTGAAAGGGGAGAGCGGTTGCAGCCCTCACCTCAGGATCGAGACCCAAGGGCGATCTTTGCCAATGGGCACTTCCGCCCCGATGAAACATGGCTGGATGGAGCAGGCAAGCCTTTCAACCCCGGAAACTACTACTGCGTTGGTGGCAATTCCAAGTTCTACGGCGCAGCTTTGATCCGCTATCGGAAAGAGGATTTTGCGCCGCGTCAGCACATGGGGGGGCATTCGCTCGGCTGGCCCATTTCCTACGAAGTGCTGGAGACGGATTACTCCACCGCAGAACAGCTTTACGACGCGCGTGGCACCACTAAAGAAGACCCCACCGAACCGCCGCACAGTAGGGGTTACCCGCACCCACCTGTGCCGGATGAGGTTGATATTGCAGACCTGAGAAACCGGCTAAGCCACACAGGCCTGACGCCATCCTCAGTACCGTTGGGCGTGGATATCGATACCTGGTTGCAGGCCGGGCAAACGACTTGGGATGCGTTTCCCAATACATGCAGTGGCAAAATGGATGCCGAAACCTGTGCGATCGCCAAGGCAATGAAGCACGGGAATGTCGAACTGTTGACTGGTGCGCGTGTCCGAAAACTAACGGTTGGTGCCGATGGTCGCGTTACGAGTGTCGAGGTTGACGGCCACGGTACCCTGCGCGCGCCGGTCATCGCGCTTGCAGCAGGCGCGGTTCAGTCCTCGGTCCTGTTGCTGCAGTCCGCGAATGACAATTGCCCAACCGGTCTTGCCAATCGGTCCGATCAAGTCGGGCGGAATTTTATGAACCACAATTGTTCGGCGGTGCTGGCCCTTCATCCGTTGCGTCGAAACAGAGCAGTCTATCAGAAAACGTTGATGTTTAACGATTATTACAACAGCGACGGGCAGGGTGGTTTGCCATTGGGCAATATTCAGATGCTGGGAAAGATCACCGGGCCGATCCTTTCGTCGCAATCTCACCTACCGGGGCCGATTGCAGCGCTAATCGCCGATCGCAGTTTTGATTTCTATGCCATGTCCGAGGACCTGCCGAACCCGGACAGCCGGGTTACGGTCGAAGGAGACCAGATCACACTGGACTGGAAACGCTCGAATTGGGCAGCGCACGAGGCCCTTGTCGCACGGTTAAAGGCGCATCTGAAACAGGCAGGGTTTCCTGTGATACTTTCTCGACCATTTGATCGGCGCACACCGTCGCATCAATGCGGCACGGCCCGGATGGGCAACGACCCGGATAGCAGTGTCGTCGACACGTTTTGCCGAAGCCACGACCACAAGAACCTATTCATTGTCGACGCTTCTGTCCTTCCGACGTCTGCTGCGGTTAACCCGGCCCTTACGATAGCCGCGCTGGCGCTCAGGGCGGGTCGTCACATTATTGAAACGGAGTTTTCCGTATGACCGGAACAGCATTGGTGACCGGAGGACAGCAGGGTATTGGCCTTGGGGTGGCCCGCGCTTTGATTGCGGCGGGGTACAGGGTCGCGGTGGCCTCTAGATCGGCACCTGAAAAACCGGCTGTGCAGGCGGCTTTGGCCGAGCTTGGCCCAAACGCGATTTATGTGCAGCACGACGTGTCTGACATTGATCACGTACCGGTGTTGCTGGACCAGATCGAAGCCGAGTTGGGGCCGATCACAGCCCTGATCAACAATGCTGGTGTCGGGGCACCGGTACGTGGCGACATGCTGGATCTGACGCCTGAAAACTGGGACTTCGTGCAAAATATCAACCTGCGCGGCGCGTTCTTTCTGGCGCAGGATGTGGCCCGGCGCATGTTGGAGCAGCCGCAAGCCACCTATCGTTCGATAACCTTTGTAACCTCAGTCAGTGCCACGATGGTGTCGATTGAACGGGCCGAGTACTGCGTGTCCAAAGCGGCCGCGGCGATGATGGCCCAGCTATTCGCGGTGCGCATGGCCCCCCATGGCATCGGCGTTTTTGAACTGCGACCGGGCATCATCGCGACTGAGATGACGGCGGGCGTGCGCGACAAGTACACCGACCGTATCGAAGGCGGTCTTGTTCCCGCAGCACGCTGGGGTAAGCCCGAGGACATCGGGGCCGTCGTTGTCCCGCTGGTTCAGGGGCAGATGCATTTTGCCAACGGCGCCGCCATCCCGGTGGACGGCGGTCTGTCGATCTCACGTCTTTAACGCAGGGCACATCAGAATGTCTGAAGGATTTGATTTCATTGTTGTCGGAGGCGGCTCGGCAGGTTCGGTTATCGCCGCGCGCCTTTCCGAAGAACCGTCGGCGAAAGTGCTGTTGTTAGAGGCCGGCTCAACCGACCGCCACCCGTTCTTTCACCTGCCCGCCGGGTTTGCAAAAATGACCAAGGGCATCGGCAGCTGGGGTTGGTCCACGGTTCCGCAAAAGCATATGCAGAACAAGGTTTTCACCTACACGCAGGCCAAGGTGATTGGCGGCGGGTCGGCAATTAACGCGCAGATCTACACACGAGGCGCGGCGCAGGACTACGATGACTGGCGACAGATGGGGTGCGAGGGGTGGAGCTATGCTGACGTGCTGCCCTATTTCAAAAAGTCCGAAGACAATGACACTTATGAAGACGAATTCCACGGCAAGGGCGGACCGCTGGGCGTGTCCATGCCCGCAGCACCTCTGCCAATCTGCGACGCCTATATTAAGGCCGCCGGGGAATTGGGGATTCCTGAAACACGCGATGTGAATGGCGCGAAACAGGATGGCGCGGGGTACTATCAGTTGACCCAGCGCAACGCGCGGCGCTCATCTACCGCGATGGCGTTTATTGCGCCCAACCGCAGCCGCCCGAACCTGACGGTGCGCACCGGAGCACAAGTCCGCCGCATCATTGTGGACAAGGGCAGGGCGACTGGAGTCGAGATGGTGAACGGGGACAAGATCTCCGCCGCGAAAGAAGTCATTCTTTCCTCGGGTGCCATCGGTTCACCGCGCTTGTTGCAACTATCGGGCATTGGGCCAGCGGATCATTTGGACAGTCTTGGTATCGACGCGGTTTATCATCAACCTCAGGTCGGCGCGAACCTGCAAGACCATTTGGACTTGTACTCGATCTGCGAAGTGACCGGCCCGCACACCTACGACCGTTACGCTAAGCTGCACCTTTCAGCCTTCGCAGGCCTGCAATATCTTTTCACCCGCAAGGGACCGGTCGCGTCCAGTCTGTTTGAAACGGGTGGGTTCTGGTACGCCGATCCGGATGCGCGCTCACCTGACCTTCAAATGCATCTGGGGCTTGGCACCGGAATCGAGGCAGGGGTCGAGGCGATGCCCAATGGTGGAGTTACCCTGAACGCCTGTTTCCTGCGCCCAAGGTCACGCGGAACCGTCCGGTTGCAAAGCTCAGACCCCGCGGTCATGCCGCTGATCGATCCCAACTATCTGGCGGATTCTTATGATCGCGAGATGTCCATTCGGGGTCTAAAGCTGGTGCAGAACATCCTCGCACAGGATGCGCTGAAGCCGTACATCTTGGCCGAACGCTTGCCGGGTCCGGATGTGAAGACCGAGCAGGAGTATTTCGACTTTATCTGCGTGCATTCCAAAACATCGCACCACTGCGCTGGAACCTGCCGAATGGGCAGTGATGCCGAAGCGGTGCTGGATCCGCGTCTGCGCTTCAACGGGATCGAAAGGCTGCGCGTCGCGGACGCGTCGATCATGCCGACGGTCAATTCATCGAATACCAACGCACCGACAATTATGATCGGCGAAAAGGCTGCTGACATGATCAAAAAAGATCAAGGCTTCTGAAAATGATCCGCCACATCGTACTGACCAAATTTCGCCCCGACGTGACCGAAAAGACCATCGGAGTCATCTACAAGGGCCTCGCAGCAGTATCTGAGGCCCTTCCCGGCGCCAGCGGGTTCACCGGGGGGCGCAGTAAAAGTCCCGAGCAGATCGAACGCGGATACATGCATGGGTTCGTAATCGATTTCGACGATTGGGCGGCGCTGGAGACGTATCAGAACAACGAAACACACAAGGCGTTGGGCGCGCAACTTGTCGAGAACGCCGTAGGCGGTATCGACGGTATTCTGGTTCTGGATTTGGAGGTTTGAAACAATGAAACTGATTTTGCCAAATCCCGAAGGGAAGCTTGAACCCTATGCGCTGACTGGGACGCCATTGGTGCCGCGTGCGCCGCAAGTGCCTCTGACGCGGACGGCCTTTGCAGCAGCGCATGTGGTTTCAGACCCGCTGGCAGAACGTAGCCCTTGGGATGGACGCCCGGCCGTTGACTGGGACGCGACCTTGAGTTTTCGTCAGGGGCTTTGGGATCAGGGGCTGGGCCTGGCCGAGGCGATGGATACCGCGCAACGGGGTATGGGGGTCGATTGGGAGACCGCGTTGGAATTGATCCAACGCACGATGAAGGCTGCGCAGGCACACCCGTTGTCGCCTCGGGTGGCTTGTGGGGCAGGGACCGATCACTTGCCGCTGAGCGCGTTGAACACAGCGGGTGAAATCCTGTCAGCCTACGAGCATCAGGCCGAGGCGATTGAAGCCGTCGGAGGGCAATTGATCCTTATGGCGTCACGCGCCTTCCCAGCTATCGATGCGGGTCCGGACACCTACCATGATGTTTATCGCACGCTGATCGATGGGGCTGCGGTACCCATAATTCTCCATTGGTTGGGGGACATGTTCGATCCTGCGCTTAAGGGCTATTGGGGCAGTGCGGATGTTGATACGGCCAGTGATTTTGTGCTGTCCTTGATCAAGGAAAACCCTGCCAAAGTTGACGGAATCAAGATCTCTTTGCTGGACCAAGCGCACGAAGAAGCCTTCCGCGCTCGGCTGCCGGAAGGTGTACGCCTTTATACCGGGGACGATTTTAACTATGCGGACCTAATTGTCGGGGATGGAACACATTTTTCCCATGCTCTTCTTGGGATTTTCGCTGCTATCGCTCCAGCCGCCAGCCAAGCGCTTGAGGCGCTTGCGATGAATGACATGGATCGCTACAGTGCTCTGTTCGCGCCGACGGTGCCACTCAGCCGTGAGATTTTCCGCGCACCAACCCGGTTCTACAAGGCCGGTATTACGTACTTGGCGTGGCTGAACGGGTCGCAGTCCCATTTCATCATGCCGGGTGGCTTCCAATCCAGCCGCGACATCTGCCACTACGCGCAGGTCTTCAGGCTGGCGGATCAGGCCGGTTTGCTCTCGGATCCGGAACTGGCTAAAGCACGGATGACCACGCTTCTCAACCTGCATGGAGTTGAACAATAGCCTAAATGCGCAGACCCACGATCATAGATGTCGCCAACTCGGCGGGCGTTTCCAAGTCGACGGTCAGCCTTGTTTTGCAGGGCAGTCCGCAGGTGAAGCCAGAGACACGCAAGCTGGTTCATGCCGCCATGAAAGAGATTGGGTATGTCTACAACCGGTCGGCGGCAAATCTGCGATCCACGGGAACGGCGCTCATAGGCTTGGTTATCAACGACCTGAACAACCCATTTTTTACTGAGTTTGCGACTTCCTTGCAGATGGCACTGGGGTCCCGAGGCTATGCGGTTGTTGTGGCTAATACAAACGAAGACCCCGAGCTTCAGGATCAGGTGGTGGGCGCGATGCTGGAGCATGGGGTTTCCGCCTTGATCCTATCGCCTGCTTACGGCGATGTCTCAAACACCCTTTCCGCGGTCGAGCGAGCTGGCATCCCTTTGATGCAGGTCTTGCGACAGGTTGAAAGCGAAACGGGCAGATTTCCCTTTATCGCCCCTGATTACGCAGAGGGTGGGCGCGCGGCAACACAGTACCTGATCGAATCGGGCGCGCGGAACATCGCCTTCATCGGTGGTCTGGATGGCGCCGAAGTCACTCAGGAAAGACTGTCCGGCTATATCAGAGCAATGAAAGACAACCACTTGCAGCCTGTTGTTAAAACAGGGGAATCCAGCCGATCATTTGGACATAAGGCAACAGTCAGCCTCTTCAAGGAGCAACCGGCGTGCGATGCCGCAGTTTGTTTCAATGATCTTGTTGCTTTTGGGATGATTAATGCCTGCCATGAAGCTCAAGTGAAGATTGGCACGGAGTTTCAGATTGTCGGTTTCGACGACATCAAGGAAGCATCAGAATGCTGGCCAGCTTTATCTACAGTACGTTGCGGCGTATCCGAGTTTGGAGAAAAAGTCGCGGACACTGTTTTGCTGTGGCTGCAGGATGGAGTCGCGCCAGCGCGGCACACGCGCACTTCAACGCGCTTGGTTTTGCGGCAAACCACGAAAGACACAGTATAGCAGAAGGTTATACCGGCCCTTGTCGAGAAGCTCCTAGCGTCTTGTCAGAATAACTTGGGTTGTGGTGGGTAGGGTGCTCTCGTAGCTTTCGCGCATGATTAAACAGTCGCCATTCAATTACTTCAAGACCAGTCCAGAGGTCATTCGTTTGGCTGTAATGCTATACGTTCGGTTCCCATTGCCGCTTCAAAACGTGAAAGATCTAGTGCGTGTACAGGGAATTGAGGTGAGCCACGAAACCGTCCGATTTTAGTGGAACAAGTTCGGCCCGATGTTTGCCTCCGAGACCAGGCAAGAGCGAGCCCAGCAACTGCTCGCATTCTCGAAACAGAAGCAGCACGTGGATGAGGTCTTTGTGAAGGTGAATGGCAAGAGACACAACCTTTGGCGGGCCGTTTATCACGAAGGCAAGGTGCTGGAAGCCGCTTTCACCAAACGCCGAAACAAAGCTGCAGCATTGATATTCCTCAAGAAGTTATTGAAGCGCCATAGTTGTGTCGATGAGATCGTGACCGACTGTTTTGCACCCTATTAGGCTGCGCTCAGACAATTGGGTGCTCTCAAAAACAAAGGACGGGCAGGTGGCCCAACAACTGCGTCGAGAAATCACTTCTCCCGTTTCAACGACGCGAACGCGCCATGCAACGTTTCAGGCGCATGCGAAGCTTACAGAAATGCGCCTCCGTCCACTCCTGCATCTATAACCACTTCAACCCGGAAAAATCGCTAGCCAGCCGTGACACCTTCATGCTGACGCGCGCCGCCGCTCTGGCCGAGTGGCGCGAAATTGGCGCGAGATAAAAGACAGTGTCACCGGCTTATCAGAGTCGCGTTCGAATTCGTCTGACAGCTCCGCCACCAGAACAGGTTATAACTCGGAATTGCTCTGCGAATCCTTCTTATTGTTTTGTTTGCTCTGGGGGTGGGGTCTTTCGTAGCCTCTATCGATGATTTGGAAGTCACCATTCATGTGCCTCAACGCCGGTCCCAAGATCGTTCGGCTTCGCGTCATATCAAACGGCCCTCTGAGTACTCGGTGCGCAGGAAAAGCAAAAAGAAGGATCCCTTCGACCAAAACGTGAAGCAGGGTCTGGTCAGCGCATGACAAATGGGTTCGACATTGGCCGGTCTGACGTATTCAGCCAGACGGTTTTGGTCCGCGTGTAATCGTGAATAGCCTCGACGCCCGCCTCCCTGCCATAACCGGATTGATTAAAGCCACCGAAGGGCGCGATTGGGGACACGGCGCGGTAGGTGTTGATCCAGCAGATTCCCGATTTCAATCGCGATGACACACGATGGGCACGGGCGACATTTTCGGTGAAGACGCCAGACCCAAGCCCAAACTGCGAGTCGTTGGCCAATGCGATGGCTTCATCTTCCGTTTCGAAAGCCAACAGGGACATCACAGGACCGAACATTTCGACCTTCAGGGTCTCTGTCTCGGCACTTGTGCATTCAACCAGCGTCGGGGCCATGTAGTTTCCTGGCCGGTCCAGTGGCGTACCACCAAAACGGATGCGCGCGCCTTGTTCTGTGGCCTTTGCCAAAGTCGCCTGAATTCTGGCAATCTGGGCGTCGGTACAAAGCGGGCCGATATGGGTGGCTTGTTCCAAAGGATCCCCGATAACGACGCCCTTTATCTTCTCTTCGATCTTTTCGGCCAGGGCATCCATCACCGGACGATGTATCAGCCCGCGTGACCCAGCCACGCAGCTTTGGCCTGAGGCGCCAAAGTTTCCTGCAATCAGGCCGTTTGCAGCGCCATCCAGGTTGGCATCATCAAAAACTATGATCGGAGACTTGCCGCCCAACTCCAACGTGGTTACCGCAAAGTTTTCAGCCGAGTTGCGTACCACGTGGCGTGCTGTCTGCGGTCCGCCAGTGAACGCGATCCGGTCGACCTCGGGATGCCGGGTGAGGGGGATCGAACAATTCTCGGCATCGCCTGTAATGACGGAAACAACACCGGGCGGAAAACCCGCTTCATCGATCAGCCGCGCAAACTCCAGCATCGGAGCGGGTGCAATTTCTGATGCTTTCAGCACGACCGAACAACCCGCCGCAAGAGCCGGTCCAAGCTTGGTTGCGGTCAGGAACATTTGTGCATTCCAGGGCACGATCGCGACCACCACGCCAATAGGTTCGCGCCTGGTAAAGACATGCATATCCGGTTTGTCGATCGGAAGGACCGCACCTTCGATCTTGTCTGCGAGCCCTGCATAGTATCGATAATAGTCACCGACATAGGCTGTCTGGCTTGCGGTTTCGGCCAGTAGTTTTCCGCTGTCCTTTGTCTCGAGCTCGCCCAGGAGCTTGGCGTGCTGTTCGATCAGGTCCGCAAGCCTGTACAGGAGTTTGCCGCGAGCGGTTTGCGTCATGTCGCGCCACGTCGGGTCATCAAGGGACCGGCGCGCCGCAGAAACGGCGCGGCCCACGTCATCTTCAGAAGCGCAGGCGAAACTGGACCATTCCTCACCCGTCGCGGGGTTTTGCGAACTCATCACCTGTCCGCGCGATCCTTCGGTCCATTCGCCGTCAATATAGAGCTGAAAGTGTGGTTTCTGGTTCATGATCGAGCCTCACTGAAACTTTGGCATTACGTCGTCAATGAAACGCGCCAGCGATGCGCGCTTGCGCTCGAAGCTCATGCCGCTGTCGATCCAGTACGAATACTCATCATAGCCAAGGTCTTCGTAGCGTTTCAGACGATCCGTGACCCCATCCGCGGTACCGGCGGTCAGATCACGAGCCAGGTTTTCCGGGGCCATCATAGCGTTGGCCGCCATCTCTTCGTCCGTCAAATCCTGGATCAAGCCCTGTTGGACTGGCCGCTTGTTTTGGAACCAGGCCCCGAAGTAATTGTAGAAGCGGGACAAATCCTTTGCGGCCCGGCCCAGGTCAGCATCGTCGCGGCCGACATAGGTGTGGTGCAGCAGCATGATCTTGGGGCGCGGGCCTTCGTAATTTGTGCAGGCGTCTTCAAAGCGACCCATCAGCGTTTCTATTTCCTCCATGCCCTGCCACAGCGGCGTAACCTGGATGTTAAAGCCGTTCTGTACGCCGAACTCATGGCTGTTTGGATCCCGCGCCGCGATCCAGATGGGCGGTCCGCCGGGTTGTACGGGCTTGGGGGCCGAGGTTGTGGCCGGGAATTGAAAGAACACTCCCTCATGCGCACAGTCACCGTCCCAAAGCTTGGGCAGGAGGGGGGCGATTTCGCGCATACGCTGGCCGGCTTCCCACGCATCCATGCCGGGCATCATCCGTTCATACTCGTAGGAATAGGCACCGCGCGCGATGCCCAGCTCAATTCGACCGCCCGTCATAAGGTCGGCCGCTGCCGCTTCGCCGGCCAGCTTTATCGGATGCCAGAATGGCGCAATCACTGTACCGGTGCCAAGCCGCACGTTTTTGGTGTGATGTGCAATATCCACCAGTGACATCAGCGGGTTGGGCGCGATGGTGAAGTCCATGCCATGGTGCTCGCCAGTCCAGACAGCGCGCATTCCGGCCTCATCGGCCATCTTGCACAGCTCAATGAACTCTTCATACAGCTTCTCATGGGGCTGATCGGGGCTCAGCCGCTCCATGTGTGCAAATAGAGAAAACTCCATCATTCAGGTCCTTTCGGAGAGGCTGTGCGTGTCGCCCTGTTGCGCGTTGCCGAGGTAAAGTGAGAAGTCGCGGGTTCGGCTTTCCAGTGCATAACGAGACATCATGGTGGCGATTGGAGGCGTCGCGTAAGAAAGGGTCGCCAAATCCTTGATTGCGACCGCCTCGAGATTGCCGTGCCGTGGAAGTTCCGCCGCATTGGCAAGTATGTAGACATGGTGCGTCGTGGCATCGTCATAGACCGAGTAGGCAACGCCCAGACGCGCGTCTATTCCACGAGCGTGCAGGTCTTGCCGAAGGCCGTTTCGCAATTGGCTCCGGTCTGAAAGCGTGACCTGGGGCGGTCTGAAACCAGCATCGTTTTTCTCCAGCAACACATGCCCTTCATGTTCGATGATTGCGCCGCAGACGACCTTTCGCCCTGTGGGTTCAAGCGCACCGCGTTCCAGACCGAGACTGAAATACCGTCCGTTCGCAAAGCCAAGCGCTGGGGTTTCGTTGTGGGAATACGCCTCGACCTGCCCGATCAAAACGCAGTGGTCGCCTGCCTCGACCACCTGATGGGTCCGGCAGGAGAACGTCGCGACCGCGCCGTCGATCAGTGGAATGCCGCGCGTGTCGAGGGTGTGGCCAGCTTTGGCAAAACGATCACCTTTGAAGCCGGCGAATGTGTTGGACACTTCTTCTTGCCCCTCGGCCAGAATGTTCACTGCAAAATGGTCGCAGGCTGAGAACTCGTTGTATGAAGACAGGCTTTTGCCGGGGCAGACCAAGATTAGCGGCGGGTCAAGCGAAACCGATGTGAAGGAATTTGCCGTGAAGCCCACGGCAGCGCCAGAGGCATTTCGTGTGGTAACGACTGTCACGCCGGTCATGAAGCTGCCAAAAGCGCGCCGGAGTTCACGGGGGTCGAGTTTGGTCATGGTTGCACCTCGCTCAGAAAGCTGGAAATGGCGGCGTTGACCTGAATTGCATGTGTCATCGGCATCATATGTGCCGCCCCGTCAATGACCTGCGCCCGCCCGTTCGGAGTGGCATCTGCCATGTCGCGGGACATGTCGGGGGTGGAGTTCGGCTCCAGACTGCCGGTCAGAAAAAGCGCGGGGCAGGCGAGTTTCTCCAACTCGTCGCGCCGCGGACTTTGGCTTTGGGCAAAAACCGTATAGGCCAACTTGTAGGCTGCTGGATCCATGGCCTTCAGCCACTCACGACAGGCATCGCGTTCAGGTGAGGCGGCATCGCCGAACCACCGGCGCAACGTGCCCGTCGGATCGGCACGTGTTTCGCCGTCCAGTTCCGAGGCCCGATCCTGTACCGCCTGCGCTGCTTTTGCAGTGCGTTCAAAAATGGCGTTCAAAGCCACGACACCACGGACCTGATCCGGTGCTTTGGCGGCAAGTTCCAGCGCGATCATGGCGCCCATCGAGTGGCCCACTAAAACGACCGGCCCTTTCAGACAACCCAGAACACTCAATGCCGCAATGATGTAGTCCGACAGCTCGCCGCCTGAATCACCAAGCGGGCTTTCTCCGTGACCGGGCATATCCGGAGCGGTCAGGTGATTCGCAGAGGCAAGTGCGTCCAACTGAGCGCCCCAGGCTTCAGCCCGCAGGCCAACGCCATGCAGCAACAGAACGTCCGGTCCTGAGCCAGCTTGAATTGCGGCCAGCCCGCCGACCTCAGACCGCGGCCGGGTTGTCCACGTCATGGCCCAAGTCCTTAAGGTCCTGATAGCGGTCGCCGATGCGGTGATGCGGTCTGCCCGAGGTTGCCGCGCCCAGTACAACGACAATCTCGTCGTCGCGCGGCGCGTCCGGGATCGAGAATTGAATGGTCAGGTAGTGAGAACGCCGACCGGCATCGTTCTTGTCCATCAATGGCACCATGATCGGCGCATTCGCCGGGCCACGTGTGTTTGTAAACGCCAGATAGGATTTAGCGGCAACCGCCTGCCGGTAATGATTGCCGAACCGCAGAGTATGAATAAGGCCCGAAGCATGCTCGACCTCGCCATTCAGCCCGACGACGGCTGCCTTGCCATAGGCTTCGATTGCGTCACCACTCCCGGCCAATGCAATCATGCGGTCTGTCATCATCTTGCCAAGAACGGGGCCATAGGCCTGGATTTCAGGTTTAAGGTCTTCGATGTACCGACCGGCCCATGGATTGGTGACTATTGCGGCCACGGCAAACATGCGCCACGGGGTTTCCACGGGGCGAAATCCTTCGACAAGAACCTCCTCATCGTAGGTTACAATTTTGCGTATCTCTGGCTGCATCTTACCCCTCCTGTCGCGCCGGCAGAGGTTAGAAACGAGCGTGGATTTTGACAAATGATTGAATTATGTGCTTTCACATTAAAAAGACTAATGGCCAGCTTGACCAATGGGAAAATCACTTCCACCTCTGACCTGGTTCCGATCCTTTGAGGCCGCGGCGCGCACCCTGAGCTTTACGGCGGCTGCAGAAGAAATCGGGCTGACACAATCGGCAGTTAGTCAGCAGGTGAAATCTCTTGAGATGCGATTGGGGACCGCACTTTTTGTCCGGCATCCGCGCAGTCTGGCCCTGACAGATGCCGGGCGAAAACTGTTGCCCGAAGTTGGCAGCGCGCTTGAAGTCCTGGCTGCCGCCGCCGGAAGGGCCGATGCCAGCGCACCGGGCAATGTTTTGACGGTGGCGACATCTGTCAGCATCGCACAATGGGTCATCGCCCCACATCTTTCGGACTTCGCCACGCGCCATCCCGAAATTAGCGTACGGCTGTTAAGCGCAATCTGGCCTGACGATTTTCACGCGTCCCAGGCTGACGTTCAGGTCCGGTTTGGGTCAGAAAAACAAGTGGGGCAGGGGTCCGAGCGCTTAAGGCCGGACGGCCTGGTTGCGTTCAAGGCGCCGACACTTGCCGGAGACCCGTTTGACCTTCCCCTGATTGAGGCAGTCGGTACGTCAAGCGGTTGGAATACATGGTTCGAAAAGCAGGACGTGCGGCGTCAGCCAACCGTTTTTGTCGATACATTCGGCATGGCGCTACAACTGGCCGTTCATGGCAGCGGGGTCGCTCTGGTCAGCGAATTGCTGGCGAAACACGCGATTGCGTCCGGTCTGGTCGAACGCGCGCATAGCTGCTCTGTCGAATGCAACGAAGGATATTACCTTTCCGCCGATACCTCCAATCCCGCAGCCGTGTTGTTTCATGACTGGTTGCTTGAACAGATTAGCGATTGATCAGGCATCGACACTTAATAGTCCGTGCCGTTTTCAGGGTTTCACAATCATTTTTCGTGGTCGTTGGCACAAACACTCTGCAGGCCCGCTTTCCCTGATCAGGATCGACTCGGTAATCGCAAGACCCCAATCATCCATCCAAAGTCCCGGCATAAAATGAAACGTCATGCCAGCTTCGAGGATCGTATTGTCTTCGTCCCGCAGCGAAATCGTGCGTTCACCCCAATCCGGAGGATAGCTGAGGCCGATGGGATAGCCGCAGCGAGCACCGCGTTCGATCCCGGCGCGTTCGAGCGGTGCGGCCAGCGCCTTGGCGATATCACTTGCACGATTGCCGGGCCTTGCGGCCTCCAGACCTGCTTCCAGCCCTTCAACCAAAGCTTCCTCGGCTCTTTTGAGGTGATCAGGTGGCTGACCCAGAAATATCGATCGACAGAAAGGCGCGTGATAGCGGCGATAGCACCCTGAAAGCTCAAAGAACGTGCATTCACCCGACTTGAAAACATCACCATTCCAAGTCAGATGCGGCGCGGCGGCGTCGGACCCTGACGGCAGAAGTGGCACGATGGCGGCGTAGTCCCCCCAATCATCACCTACGCCCGTTATCGCATCATGGTATATCTGCGCGACCAGTTCATTCTTTCGCAACCCGGGTTCAACGCGTTCAAGGACGCCGTCAGTAACAAACTCCGATATTCGGGCCGCCTTGCGCATCAGGGTGATTTCTTCGTCGGATTTCACGGCTCGTTGCCAGTTTACCAAAGCCGTTGCATCAATCACTGTTGCCTCAGGCAATTCAGACGTCAGCGCAATATGGGCTTTGGCCGAGTAGTAGTAGTTGTCCAGTTCCACCCCAATTCGGCTAGCGCCATGCCCGCATCTGACAATCAGCTGCGCCAAATCCTGCATCGGATGCCGTGTGGTCGATTGCACGAAATGATCCGCGTATCCGAAAACTCGATCGTCCTCCATCCACACTGTGCGCAGCGCGCCGTTTGTGTCCTGACGGCGTCCCCACCAGATCGGGTCCGCGTCCAGAAAAATCAGGACGCCCTGGTGAACGTAAAAAGACCAACCCTCGTACCCGGTGAGCCACCCGATGTTCGAGGGATCTTCGACAAACAGGCAGTCTATTCCCTTTGCAACCATCGCCTCTCGGGTCTTGGCAAGACGGCGATCATACTCGGCCTGACTGAAGGCTGGATCGGAATGGGTCATTGGCGTCTCCAGTTAGCAACAGACTTTGGTTGACAGAACCCTACCGATCGGCTCACGTCAACGAACCAAAATTGGGGGGGGGCATGAAGACCGATATCAATCCACACCGATTGGACCGAAGAACTGCGCCATCTGTGCCGTATCGTTCCAACGTTTCGGCCTGCGCGTGGGGCACCAGCGCTGTGGTCGCCGAATGAGGGGGTTCGAGCCAACGGAATTCGCGACTCGTACCAAACACGCGCAGGCGTTGATGGATGACGCAGGTTTGTCCGCGCTGTTGCTTACCACGGAAACCGACGTGCGGTACTTTACCGGATACCTGACCAGGTTCTGGGAAAGCCCGACCCGCCCCTGGTTCCTGATCTTGCCTGCGGCCGGTAAACCTGTCGCTGTTATTCCCTCCATCGGTGCTTCGCTGATGGGGCAGACTTGGATTGATGATATCCGAACGTGGAGTTCACCCGACCTGCAGGACGACGGCGTCTCGCTTCTGGCCGATGCCCTGAGGGAGTTGACGCCAGCCGACGGTCGTATCGGAATGCCCGATGGTCACGAGACCCACGCGCGTATGCCCATGTCGGATATTGAACGTCTGCGTATCAGTCTTGGCTCGCGCCGTGTCACAGGAGACCACGGTATTTTGCGCCAACTGCGCACGGTCAAATCCGAGGCAGAGATCACCAAAATCGAAACCGCATGCGGCATAGCCGGTCGGGCATTCGCCCGAGTTCCCGAGATTGCCCGGGTCGGCGTGCCTTTGGATGAGGTTTTTCGTCGTTTCCAGATACTCTGTCTGGAGGAAGGTGCCGACTGGGTGCCGTATCTCGCGGGTGGGGCAGAGCAGGGCGGTTACTCTGACGTGATTTCGCCTGCCTCTTCGTCGCCTTTGGCGATTGGCGATGTACTGATGCTTGACACCGGCCTGGTCTGGGATGGGTATTTCAACGATTTCGACCGCAACTGGTCTGTGGGTCCTGCAAATCCCGACGTGAAATCTGCTTACGCTAGGCTGATTGAAGCGTCCGACGCTGCGTTCGAAATCGCGCGACCCGGTGCGACCGCGGCGGACTTGTTTCATGCCATGAATACGGTGCTGACCAAGGACTCTGAAGGCACGGATGCAGGGCGACTGGGGCACGGGTTGGGGATGTCGCTGACCGAATGGCCGTCTCTTATCCCGATGGACCAAACCGTTCTTGAACCTGGTATGGTGCTGACGTTGGAGCCGGGTATTGCGGTTGGTGACAAAATTTTGGTTCACGAAGAAAACATCGTTGTAACAGCCGACGCCCCGCGGTTTATCAGCCCGCGCATCGGGCCGGAGATGATCGAACTATGACCCACGTTCCCTACACACTTGACGACGACGACCCGCAGGCTTCGCCGCTTGGGTTGATTGTTCTGCAAGTCGACGAAACGATTGAGCCGGAATTCAGTGCGTATTTCTCAGACCGGAAGAACCCGCTTTACATAACGCGAATACCCAGTGGAATCGAGGTAACAACCGAAAGCCTCGCGGAAATGGAGAAAGCCCTGCCGGCGGCGGCGAGGTTGTTGCCAGGCGCGCGGCCTTTTCGGGTGGTTGGATATGGCTGCACGTCGGCCAGTTCGGTCATTGGATCAGAGCGTGTGGCAGAGCTTGTAAAGCAGGCGTGCAATACCGACGAAGTGACAAACCCATTGCGTGCCGCCACGGCCTGCGCAGCGGACCTGGGTGTTTCGAAGTTCGCGCTGCTTTCCCCTTACATCGAGGAGGTCAACGCACCGCTGCGAAACGCGTTCTCGGAAAACGGAATAACCATGGATGTATTTGGAACCTTCGGGCAGGCCGAAGAGGCAAAGGTTGCGCGGATTTCGGTCCAATCCGTGGTTGAAGCCGCAACTGAACTGGGATCTGATCCGTCGGTTGAAGCCGTCTTCCTTAGCTGCACGAACCTTCGCACCCTTGATGCTATCCCCGAGATTCGTGAGCAGATCGGCAAGCCGGTTCTTTCGAGTAATCAAAGCCTTGCATGGCATATGCGTCGCCTCAACGGTGTTCACTGAGCGGTAAGGTTAAATTCAAAATGCGGAAATGCGCTATATATTGTTGCCAAGTGCCTACTGCATGGTCTTAACTGCTGCTTACAGATCAATGAAATCCGATACTCTCGGATAATCATTTGACGAAACAGGGGGTCTTGTGACCGGTACATTGAACGACGCCGCGTTTGTCGAATTCCAACGCGTTCAGAAGTCTTATGATGGCGAGAACCTCGTCGTTAAAGATCTAAATCTTGCGATGCCCAAGGGTGAGTTTCTGACAATGCTCGGGCCGTCAGGTTCGGGTAAGACGACATGTCTTATGATGCTCGCAGGGTTTGAAACCGCCACCCACGGTGAAATCCTGCTTGATGGCAAGCCCATCAACAATATTCCACCGCACAAGCGCGGAATCGGTATGGTTTTCCAGAACTATGCTCTGTTTCCGCACATGACAGTGGCCGAAAACCTTTCGTTCCCGTTGGAGGTCCGCAAGCTGGGCAAGTCCGAGCGGGAGGAAAAGGTTCAGCGCGCTTTGGATATGGTTCAGATGGGCCAATTTGGAGGTCGACGTCCGGCTCAGTTGTCCGGTGGCCAACAACAGCGGATCGCCTTGGCGCGCGCCCTGGTTTTCGAACCCGAACTGGTTTTGATGGACGAACCCCTGGGCGCATTGGACAAACAGCTGCGTGAGCATATGCAGTTCGAAATCACGCGCCTTGCGCATGAACTGGGAATCACCACGGTCTACGTTACCCACGACCAGACCGAGGCCCTGACCATGTCAGATCGTGTTGCCGTGTTTGACGATGGCCGCATTCAGCAGCTTGCGCCGCCTGATCAGCTGTACGAAGAACCGGAAAACAGCTTTGTTGCGCAATTCATCGGGGAAAACAACACCTTGGAAGGTGTCGTTAAATCGATTGGTGGCGGCACATGTGTTGTCCAACTGGATGATGGCTCTGAAATCGACGCGGTTCCGATCAATGTTCACAAACCGGGTGAACGGACCAAGGTGTCGATCCGGCCTGAGCGGGTAGAATTCAACAAGAATCGCCTGCACGCGGATGCGCATACGCTGAAGGCAACCGTCGAAGAGTTCATTTATATGGGCGACGTTTTCCGGTTCCGGATGTCCGTCGCAGGGAACGATGACTTCATCGTCAAAACCCGGAACGCACCAGACGCAATCCGCCTGTCCCCGGGGCAGGAGATCGAGATTGGTTGGCTGGCTCAGGATTGTCGTGCGCTCGACGCATAGACCAAGTCGCGCGGAACAAGAGCGACCTCACTGAGGGACTGGCTGGTGAATACCCGTGCATCAGCCGACCACACACATAAACGGGAAGAACTGGGAGTTATACATGAAAACAACCAAAACATTGTTGACAGCAGCGGCGCTCGGGGCGGTTGCTGGCGGTGCCTTCGCACAGGAAATGACCATTGTTTCCTGGGGCGGGGCCTATTCCAAGTCGCAGCTGAAGGCCTATCACGAGCCCTATTCCGAGAAGACCGGGGTGACCATCCTGAACGATGACAGCTCGAACGAAGCTGTGGCCAAGCTGCGTGCGATGAACGAAGCGGGCAACATCACCTGGGATGTGGTTGACGTGGTCGCTGCGGATGCGATTCGTCTGTGCGATGAAGGGCTTGCGCTTGAAATCGACTTTGACACCCAACTCGCTCCGGCGCCCGATGGCACACCGGCCTCCGAGGATTTCGGCGACCTGCTGGTCAGCGACTGCTTTATCCCGCAGATCGTCTACTCCACCACCTTCGGTTACCGCACCGATCTGGTGGGCGATACGCCACCGACCGACATCTGCGCCGTGTTCGATCTGGAATCCTATCCCGGCAAGCGTTCGCTGGAAAAACGCCCGATCAACAATATGGAATGGGCGCTGCTTTGTGATGGCGTGGCCAAGGATGACGTCTATGACGTCTTGGCCACAGCCGAGGGTCAGGACCAGGCGCTGGCCAAGCTGGACACCATTAAAGACAGCGTTGTCTGGTGGTCCGCCGGTGCGGACACACCGCAGTTGCTGGCCGATGGTGAGGTTGTCATGGGTTCGACCTATAACGGCCGTTTGTTCAGCGTGATCGAAGAGCAGAAGCAGCCTGTCGCCATGCTTTGGGACGCGCAGGTGTTCGATCTGGACGGTTGGATCATCCCGGCCGGCCTGAGCGAAGAGCGTCAGCAGCGTGCGCTGGACTACATTATGTTCGCGACCGATACGCAGCGTCTGGCGGATCAGGCCAAGTACATCTCTTACGGCCCGGCACGCGCTTCGTCGGCTCCGTTGGTTGGTCAGCACGCCGATCTGGGTATCGACATGGCACCGCACATGCCGACCGATCCGGAGAACGCCAAGAACACGTTCCTTTACAACTACGAGTTCTGGGCTGACTACCGCGACGATATCGACGCCAAATTCCAGGCGTGGCTGGCGCAATAAGCAGCCGTTGAATTGGTGACACTGTCAGGGGCGGATTCCTGCCCCTGACCCAGAAAAAGCCAAGGGACAACAATGACTGACGCAACCCAAAACGCGGGCCCCATGCTGGCCGCTGATGGAACACCGCTTAAGCAGTCGCTGGCGCGTTCGCTACGACGGCAAAAGCTCCGGGCGTTGATGTTGGTTGCGCCGCTTCTTCTGTTTGTCCTGTTTTCATTCCTTGTTCCCATTGCATCGATGCTGTTCCGGTCAGTGGAAAACAGCATCGTGTCCGACACTCTTCCATTGACTGTTGAGGCCCTGAACAACTGGGACGAACAATCAGGAGAGTTGCCGGGCGAGGATGTGTATGACGCATTCGTGCGCGACATGATTGTTGCGATTGACAACAAAGAGCACACAAAGCTTGGCACGCGTTTGAACTATGAAGAGACTGGTATGTCCTCGATGTTCCGCAAATCCGGGCGTCAGATCAAAAAACTGGATCCTGAAACGGACGGGCCGTTCAAGGAGAAGTTGATCGAGATTCACGACGGCTGGGGGGATCCGCAAACCTGGCGGGTGATGAAAACCCATTCACCGACGATCACCAACGGTTACTTCCTGAATGCCGTCGATATGCGCAGAACGCCGGAAGGGGCGCAGGCCCAACCGGAAGACAAGCAGATCCTCATCAAGCTTTTCGGACGCACGCTGTTCATGTCGCTCGTCATAACCGGTGCCTGTATCTTGCTTGCGTACCCTGTCAGCTATCTATTGGCGACGCTTCCGATGCGGGTGTCGAACCTGTTGATGATCCTGGTGCTGCTGCCATTCTGGACATCCCTTCTGGTTCGGACATCGGCCTGGAAAGTCATGTTGCAACAACAGGGGGTCATAAACGACACACTTGTTTGGTTGGGGCTGGTAGCGGACGATTCTCGACTGATCATCATCAACAACCAGATCGGCACAATCGTCGCAATGACGCATATCCTGCTGCCGTTCATGATCCTGCCAATGTATTCAGTGATGCAAACCATTCCGGCCACTTACACACGCGCGGCCAAATCCATGGGTGCGACGAACTGGACGACTTTCTGGCGTATCTACTTCCCGCAATCCATTCCGGGGATCGGCGCCGGTTCGATCCTCGTCTTTATTCTGGCGATCGGTTACTACATCACGCCCGAGATCGTGGGCGGAACCAAAGGCGTCTTTATTTCGAACCGGATCGCCTATCACATCTCGTCCTCATTGAACTGGGGGCTTGCCGCGGCCTTGGGTACGATCCTTTTGGGGGTCGTGCTGCTGCTCTACTGGGTCTACGACAAGATCGTGGGCATCGATAACGTGAAGTTGGGATAATCAAGATGGCTGCACTGACACCGATATCCCGCAAACCCATGTCCATGGTTCTGCCAAGTGTCGCACTGGCAGGAGCATTTGCCGGCATCTTCATCGGCGCTGGAAACGGCTCGGTCCTTCTTGGAATTCTGGGCGGAGCTGTCCTGATTACGGGGCTGGCCTGGGTCTACATAAATCTAGTTAAGAATGAAAAACTCGCACGGTGGATCAACATAGTCGGATTCGGCGTCGTAGGGTTTTTGGTGGCCGGCCTGATGGGCGGCGTGTTGGGTTTACTCGGCGGCTGGTTTTTTGTCTGGTTTATCTACTGGCTGTACGAGGGGCGCTATCGGCGCAAGCTGTTGCCGTACCTGACAGCGCAACAGGTGTTTTACCACTATCTGTTTCGCGTGATCTGTGGTGCGATCTTCGTCTTCCTGATCACGCCGATCCTTGTGGTGCTGCCGCTGTCGTTCAACGCGCAGGACTTCTTCACCTTTACGCCCGAGATGCTGCGTCTGGACCCGGAAGGCTATTCGCTCAAGCACTATCGGGACTTCTTCACCAACAACGAATGGCAGCGCAGCTTCAAGAACTCGCTCATCATTGCGCCGATTGCGACGGTTATTTCGGTATCGCTGGGAACTCTGGCCGCCATTGGTCTTAGCCAGTCCCACGTTCCCGGGCGCCGCGCGATCATGGGAATTCTGATTTCTCCGATGATTGTCCCGCTGATCATCTCGGCGACGGGCATGTTCTTTTTCTACAGCGATATCGGACGGTTCCTTGAAGGCACGCTGGGCATGAACAAGAACTTCGTGGGCTATCTGAAAGTGATTTTGGCCCACGCCGTGCTGGGTATTCCCTTTGTGATCATAACCGTGACGGCGACTCTGGTCGGTTTTGACCGGTCCCTGACCCGGGCTGCGGCCAATATGGGCGCGGGGCCGGTGCGGACCTTCTTCAAGATCCAGATGCCGCTGATCCTGCCCGGCGTCATCTCGGGTGGTCTGTTTGCCTTCATCACGTCATTCGACGAAGTGGTCGTGGTACTGTTTGTCGGTTCCGCCAGCCAGAAGACCTTGCCGTGGCAGATGTTCACCGGCCTGCGTGAGCAGATCAGCCCGACCATTCTGGCGGTTGCGACAATCCTGGTGGTCTTGTCGATTGCCCTGTTGACCACGGTCGAACTGTTGCGGCGCCGTTCCGAACGGTTGCGGGGTCTTTCGCCCGCTTGACGTAGCAAACAGTCTGATCTATCGATTCACCTGTTCATCTCCGCCGCGATGGCGTCGCGGCGTCTAAGGAGGTGATCGGCTCTCGGACCCCGAGACCGCCTGTCCTGAACGCCGGGACATGTGGCCGGGGATTGCACACCCGGCAAGGATGAGAGACCAAAGATGACTGACATTTCAAACCGCCCCGAGTTCTTCACCTGCCACAATGGTGACAAGGCCCCGTTGCCGTTCAGCAAGGCCGAGTATGACCGCCGTCTTGGCAAGCTGCGCGCCATCATGGCCAAGCGGGATATCCCCGTCGTGCTGCTGACGTCGATGCAGAACATCGCCTACTACTCGGGCTTTCTGTATTGTTCCTTCGGTCGCCCGTATGGCTGCGTTGTGACCCAAGACAACTGCACCACCGTGTCCGCCAATATCGATGCCGGGCAACCGTGGCGCCGGTCGGTTGAAGACAACGTGATCTACACCGACTGGAAGCGCGACAACTACTGGCGTGCCGTTGCAAGTCTGATCGGAAACGCCAAGCGAGTCGGTGTAGAATGCGACCACATGACCATTGCGGCGCGTGAAACTGCCCTGCGCATGCTGGGTGCCCCCGAGTTGGTCGATGTCGCGCCCGATACGATGGCGGCTCGTATGGTCAAATCCGCAGAGGAAATTGAACTGATCAAGGGCGGCGCGCGCACTGCGGATGTTGGCGGTGCGGCCATTCACGCGGCCATCCGCGAAGGCGTAACCGAGATCGAAGTTGCAATGGCGGGTCGAGACGCGATGGAAGAGGAAATCGCGCGTGCCTATCCGGATGCCGAATACCGCGACACCTGGGTTTGGTTCCAGTCCGGTCTGAACACCGATGGCGCACATAACCCGGTGACAAAACGCGCGCTGCAAAAGGGCGATATCCTGTCCCTGAACACCTTCCCGATGATCTCGGGCTATTATACCGCACTGGAACGGACCCTGTTTCTGGGCGAGCCGGATGCCGACAGCCTGCGCCTATGGAAGGCAAACGTGGCAGCGCACGAACTTGGCCTCAGCCTGATCAAGCCGGGTGCCACCTGTTCCGGCATCACTGCTGAGATCAACCGGTTCTTCGCCGACGAAGGCCTGCTTCAGTATCGTTCTTTCGGCTACGGCCACTCGTTCGGCGTTCTGAGCCATTACTATGGTCGTGAGGCCGGTCTGGAATTGCGTGAGGATATCGACACCGTGCTGGAACCCGGCATGGTCGTTTCGATTGAGCCGATGCTGTGGATTCCCGAAGGCCAGCCCGGTGCGGGCGGTTACCGGGAACACGATATTCTGGTGGTGGGTGAAGACGGGGCCGAAAACATCACCGGTTTCCCATACGGACCGGGTCACAACATTATCGGTGCCTGATGATCAATGGGGTGGAGCTTTGGCTCCACCCTTTTTTGGGATGCGCGCCGAGCAGGCAAACTTCGGCAATAATAGTGTTCCGGTTTTCGACGTATGGAGATTTCCCGAAAGTCGAAATTCCCACGAAATGTAGACTTAGTCAGCCAGACGCGGGCAGGGCGGCCGTCCTTCTAGGAATGCCAAGCCTTCGGAAATCAGTTTCCACCCGCTCTCCAGTCTTCAACCCTTCGCGTGCCAGCCGTTGTCGACATAGGTGGCTGTTCCATTAACGAAACTCGCGTCATCCGACGCAAGGAAGACCACGGTTCTGGCCACTTCTTCAGGGTAGCAGATGCGCCCTTGCGTTGCGGCCATGCCGCTGTCCTCCCATTCCTGGCCGGCGGCGTCCAGTTCAGCAATTTCCTTCAGCCCATGTGCTGTTTCAACAAATCCGGGACAGACCGCATTGCAGCGTATTCCGGCGTCCCGATACTCGGTCGAGATCGTGCGGGACAGTTGCAGGACGGCGGCCTTGGACATGCAGTAGACGGACTCCAGCGCGTACCCCAACTCGGCAGCGATCGACGAGGTGATGACGATCGAACCACCGCCGTTCTCGGCCATCTCTTTCACCGCGCGTCTGCAAACAAGGAAAGCAGATTTCACGTTCAGGTCCATCAGCCAATCGTATTCTTCTTCCGATGTCTCATGCAGTGATTTTACGATGATCGAGCCTGCATGATTGAACAACACATTGTATGCCCCGAACTCGGCGACGCTGGCATCAAATGCGGTGTCGATATCACGGGCGCTGGTGACGTCGCAGTGAAAGAACTTAGCTTTGCCGCCCTGATCACGGATCATCTGAGCTGTTTTCTGACCCTCGTCATCGTTGATATCGAAGATCGAAACAGTTGCGCCTTCCTGCGCGAACAACAGGGCCGTTGCACGCCCCATCCCTGTTGCTCCGCCGGTGATGACAGCCGTCTTTCCTTCCAGTCTTGCCCGGTGTGCCATCAATCCCTCCCGTTTTTCAGATACACTCACCCCCGTCGATCACCAACGCGTGGCCCGTTATGAAGGTGGACATGTCAGAGGCCAAAAACACGACCGCGTCGGCGATTTCATCGGCCTTTGCCCAACGCCCCATGGGGATGCTGTTCGCGATATAACTTTCCAAAGCCACCCGCCCGCCCATCTGGGTTTCAAAGCCAGCGTTGAATGGTGTGTCGACCCAACCGGGGCACAGCGCATTGAACCTGATATTGTCCTTGGCATAGTCCGCAGCCATCTGGCGCACCATCGCCACAACTGCGTGCTTCGTGGTCGCATAGGCAATCATTTCGCGGTCGTACTGCACCCCAGAATTGGAAGAAGTGATAATGACGCTGCCGCCGCCCTGAGTACGCATCTGCCCGACCACCGCCCGTGCCGCAATGAAATGCGCCCTTACGTTTAACCTCCAGCTTTCATCCATGCCTTCGGGGCTGACCTGTTCCAACGTGCCCTCGACCTGAATACCTGCGTGCGAATGCAGTATGTCCAGTCGGCCTAGTTTTTCGATTGTCGTCCGGAGTGAGCCAACAACGGCGCTGTCATCCGTCATGTCCAGCGCAATGCTGTCGGCACTGCCGCCATTTTCCATGATTTTTTGGGCGGTCGCTTCGGCCAGTTCACCGACAAGATCGGTTACGACAACGTGCGCTCCACACTCAGCCATCGAGATGGCACTGGCCCTTCCGATACCGGATCCAGCCCCGGTCACAAAGGCAATGCGACCGTCGAGAGAGGTCATTTCAGAACGTGTCTTCATAAGCTTAACGGCTGTCATTTCTTCTTGTCTCCCCTCCGCAGAAGGACCTGGGCTGTGATCAATAGGACCAATGACGCGGCCAGAACCATTGTGCCTATGGCGTTGATCTCTGGCGTGACACCGCGGCGGATTGACGAAAACACGTAGATTGGAAGCGTTGTCTCGGACCCGGCGACAAAGAATGCGATGATGAAATCGTCAAAGCTGAAGGTGAAGCTTAATAGAAACCCGGCCAATATCGCTGGAAAGATTAATGGCAAGGTGACCTGTCTGAAGGTGCCAAATGGCGTCGCATAGAGGTCCGACGACGCCTCGGTCAGGGTGGCGTCCATGCCGGAAAGTCTTGCGCGAACAATGATCACGACCAGTGCCATCGTGAACATGGTGTGCGCCGCAATGAGAGAGCCCATACCCATGTTGAGCTTTGGGGGCTCAGCCCCTTCGGGCCAGAGCGCTGCAATACCCGGGTTCACGAAGTTGAACACGGTGACAAGTGCGATCAGGGTCGCAATTCCGATGACGATGCCGGGGATCATGATGGCCACGTAGATCAAACCGTCGAAGGCCGTGCGCATCGGCCCGCGGATACCTTGCAAACCCACAGCCGCCATTGTTCCGAACAAAGAGGCCAGAGTGGCCGATACAAGTGCCACGATAAGGCTGGTTTCCAACGCATCCATGACGAACGGGTTGTTCAGCGCCTTGCCGTACCATTGCGTGGACAAACCCTGCAGCTGGCTGGCATGGCGTCCGGCATTAAAACTGAACAGCGCTATGACCCCGATCGGGATGTAGAGAAACAAATAAACGCACAGAGCATACAGTCGCATCTTATCCCCCTACATCAACGATACGTCTTCGCGCTGGGTCCCCAGTCGCGAGATCAGGCGCATGTAGATCGTGACCGAGATCAGCATGATGAATACCAGCGTTGCCGCCACCGCCGATCCATAAGCCCAGTTGCGCGATTGCAGGAACAGATCGACCAGCGCGTTGCCAACAAAGAACACTTTGCCTCCGCCCAGCAGCGCCGGGATCAGGAATTCCCCCATCAGGAGGATAAATACGAGCAGACAGCCCGTGGCGACGCCGGGTACCGACAGCGGCAAAGTCACTTGCAGGAAGGTCCGCACAGGTGTGGCACCAAGGTCTGAAGAGGCTTCGAGCAGACGCTTGTCCAGCCGGTCGAGACTGACGAAGATCGGAAACACCATCAGCGGAAGGTAGCCATAGATGATGCCAATCAGGACCGCGAAAGGTGTATTGATAAGACGTGGCTTTGCGAACCCGATAAAGTCGATCAGTTCTGGAATACCGCGCCCGCCCAGCAGGAATATCCACGCATAGCTGCGGATCAGGATCGAGGTCCAGAACGGAACGATCACCAGAACCAGCAGGACGGTTTTCCATTTAGGATCAGCCCTGACGGCCAGAAAATACGCCAGCGGATAGGCTATGAACAAGGCGGCAATGGTGCCGACCGGGGCCAGCACCATCGTGTTTTTGAACGCCGTCCAACGTGCCGGAAGGTTGGCGTATTGTTCCAGCGTGAAAGCCGGCACATAGCCGCCAGCCGGGCCGCGTTCCCCAAAGCTGAAGATAAGAACGACCGTCAGCGGCAGCACAAGCATCACCAGGAACCAGGTCCCGGCCGGGGCCAGCAAGAGCCAGTTGCGCGTTCTCGCATTCATGTCGTTCTTATCTCCGGTTTGCGGACTTTAGGCAGATTTGAACCGGGCCATAAGTTCAGCGCGGTTCGGATCGGTCAGCGTTACCGCCGCACCGAATTCAAGCGCGTCCAGAAGTTCCTGCGCCGGATAAAGGATCGGGTCATTCTGCAACTCCTCCGGCAACATCGCGATCGATTTCGCATCTGCTGTCGGGTAGCCGTGCGCCAGCACCTCTTTGACGTTCACGGCGGGATCCAGCAGGTAGTTGATCAGCGCATAGGCTGCATCCATGTGGGGCGCCCCTTTCGGAATGGCGTAGTAATCGCTCCACAACTCGCCGCCTTCCTTGCCGAGGATGTACATGATCTCGGGCATGTCGGTGTTAAGCTGTTTGCCGTCACCAGACCAGGCCATCGCCAGTGTCGCGTCTCCGCTGCGCATGGACGGCTGGATGTCCGATGAAATTGCAAACAGGTGCGGCTTTGCGTCAATGAGCAGTTTCTCGGCGTCGGCCAGCTCTTTCTCGTCGACCGAGTTGAAGGAATAGCCAAAGTACTTGAGCGCGTTCCCGATCGTTGTCAGCTGATAGTCATGTACGATTGTACCGCCAGACAGATCTCCCATCGTCAAATCAAAGAACTCTTTCCAGCTCGACGGCGTGGGCGCACCGTTGAGTTGGCTGGTATTGGCGACAAAACCGGTCGAGCCCCAGTTTTTGGGAACGGCGTAGAGCTTGCCATCGACCGAGCCGGCCTCGGCATAACGCGGGTCATAGGCGGACGCGTCGTAGTTCGGCAGCCGCGATGTATCAAGCGGTTCGATCAGGTCTTCACTGACATAGGTGGTGATGGTGTAATTGGTCGGGACGTACACGTCCCAGCCGGTTGCCCCGGCCTGAAGCTTGGCCAACATCTCTTCGTTCGACCCAAAGACGTTGACCTGAACATTGGCACCGGTCGCTTCGGCAAAGGCGTCAAAATTGGCGGTGTCGTGGTAGTTCGGCCAGGTGGCGAGAACCACGCGATCCCCAATATCGCCGGATGCCCATGCGGGACCTGGCCGAAGACCCGGCACGGCCGAGCCAAGCACAGCCGTCGCCGCCCCCAGACCCGTCACACCGAGAAAGTGCCGGCGTGTGACCGAACCGCGCTTGTAGCGGTACAGCTCTTCCATGAATTTCTGCTTCGAGATGTGATCCGGTGTTTTTGTCATGAGTTTTCCCCTGTTGGCTGGATCCGTTAGGTTAGTCTCCGGAAAGGATGAGCGCTCCGCTGGCGTTCCAGGACGCAAAGAGCGGCTCATCCACTTTGAACGATCCCTCGTTCAATTCTGACTGGCGTGGCGACAACACCAGGAACTCTCCCAGTGTGTCATGCCTGACCAGGTATTCGGTATGTTCCCCCAGAAAGATGCGATTGAGGACTGTGACCCCAAGGTCGGTTTCTGCCTTTGATGTCCTGCTGAGGTGGATTTGTTCAGGCCGAACGCTCAGGCCGACGGCTTCTCCCAAATTCAGATTGAATGGGTTCTGTCCCGTGACGGATTGCCCGGTAACCAGCTGCACATCGGCATTTTGGTTACTTGTTGCAGTGATCGAACCGTTGAAGATGTTGGTCGTGCCAACAAAACCAGCCACATATCGGTTTGCTGGCCGGTCGTACAGGTCCTGTGGGCTGCCAACCTGCTCGATCCGGCCGTCGCGCATGATGCAGATCCTGTCACTCATCGACAACGCTTCTTCCTGATCGTGGGTTACTAGGACAAAGGTGATGCCCAGGCGGCGCTGGATGTTTTGCAGCTCGATCTGCATTTCCTTGCGCAATTTTCTGTCCAGCGCCGCCAGCGGTTCATCAAGCAGCAGCAGCTTGGGTTCGTTCACGATAGCTCGGGCAAGTGCTACGCGTTGTTGCTGTCCACCGGACATTTCCCAAATTCGGCGCGCTTCGTACCCTTCGAGCCGAACAATTTCCAATGCCTTGCTGACCTTTTGCGCGATCGTCGCTTTGGGCAGCTTCGGGCGCCGCTGTTTCAGACCGTATCCAATATTCTGTGCAACGGTCAGGTGCGGGAACAGTGCGTAATGCTGAAACACCATGTTGACCGGACGCAGATGGGCATCCAGCGAGTTCACCACCTCTCCGTCCAGCAAAACATCGCCTTCCGACGGGCTTTCAAAACCTGCCAGCATTCTAAGAGCCGTTGTCTTGCCGCACCCGGACGGACCTAGAAACGACAGAAACTCTCCTTCTGCGATTTTAAGGTTTAGATCATTGGCCGCCAACACGTCCCCAAACCTTTTGGACACGCCGCGAAGCTCGGCGATAGTGCTTCCTGTCGATCTGTCCGGTTGTTGGGTATATTCACCGTTTGGCATTTTTTCGGGACATATCCTCATTTTTAAAATACCACTTGTTTCAGGTAAACGGTAAAAAGTTTGTCGATTCTTGTATATATCACGAATGTGGTATTCAAATTTGAGTAGGAGGCGGCCGTGACAGATTGGTTGACCGAAGCGGGCGCAGTCATAGCTGCTATCGGAACAGACGATTTCGCCCAGACGCTTTCGAAATCTCTGCAGGAAATCAGTGGGTTCGACTATACTGTCATATTTGGGTATCTCGGATCAGCGCGCCCGATCGACCTGTTTGACGATTTCCCAAAATCGAAGCGGAAGATCATGGTCGAGGATTATCAGGAGGGTCCATATCTTCTGGATCCGTTTTACCTGGCCAGCGCAAATTCCATTGATCCAGGTCTGTACCGGTTACGTGATCTGGCACCAGATCGGTTTTATCAGGGTGAGTACTTTCGAAATTACTATGTTCAGACCGGTTTGGCCGAAGAGATTTGCTATGTAGTTGACCTGCCTGACGAGGCAACCGTTTGTGTTTCGTTGATGCGGGCCGAAAAGGCTTTCAGTGCCAAAGACTTTCGGGAACTTGGAAAGGCTTGGCCGGTGGTCAGTGAAACCTGCAGGCATCACTGGAACGGACTGGCCGGAGAGTTCGGGCAGAAACCGGCAAACACGCGCCGCAGGGGGCGGGTGCTGAATGTGGACGAGGCCTTTGAAAAGTTTGACGAAGGCCTGCTGACGCCTCGCGAAAAGGAGGTTGTCGAGTTTACTCTCAAAGGCCATTCCGCTGACGCCGTTGGCCGAATACTGGGTATTTCTCCGGGAACGGTTCGTATTCACCGCCGGAACATATACTCCAAGCTTAGAATCCGGTCTCAGGGAGAGTTGTTTTCACGGTTCATCGACGCGCTGTTGGGGCCGGAGGAAAAGTGAAGCCTTCAGTGACGTGCCGCTTGGCGCTTTCCAGAAACCGTTCCCGGCGATGGGATGTTTGAGAGGCATAACTATTGCGCTTGCTGGGCCAGAATGGTTCCCGGCTTGTCAAAGCAACTGAGCCACCACATCTTCCGCCGCTCGCAAACCTTCCAGGTGGGCGCCACTGACAGAGCATTGTTGGTTGGGATGTGTCGCTTCGCCAGCAAAGTGGACCCATTCTGCATGGGGTTGTCGCAAAACGGCACGTTGGCCATAGCCCCCCGGCTGGGATCCTGCGTAAGACCCAAGCACGTATGGTTCATGTCGCCAGGCGGTTGCGTGTCCCTTTATGAATTTTTCTCTGATGGCCGAGCCGAAGAAACCAACCAGCGTCTCAAGTGCATGTTCGATGGCGCTTTCAGGTCCTGCGTTCTGCAAGTCTCTGGAAAGGCTTCCGGAACTTTCAAAGCTGGTGAGGCCGGTGCTTGAGATGTTGCAAAGAAAGCCGCCACCGCGGGCCACTCCGGACGCGTCGGGTTCTAAGTGGTAGGTCAGCCATGTGTCGGGTTGCACGGGTAATGCACCGGGGTGAAAAAGAAGGCCTGCGTGATTGTAGTCTCCCATTGTAATGAGTTCGAGCGCTGCGCGCCGGTCGGATTCAAGGGGAGGATCAAAACGGATGACGTCTTCGGCCAGCACCCCGACGGATACTGTTACGACGACGGTGCGCGCTTTGGTTTTGCCAGTCGCCGTCGTTACCTGCACACCGTCACTCAGGGCTTCGATTTCTGTGACCGGACTGGACAGTTTGATCGGAAGACCCTGCGCCGTGCACGCGATGAGGTGCCCGAAACCTTCACGGCAAAACCAGTCGTCGCCCCCCTCCCAGGCAACGATGTCTCGCAGGGAAGTGTCCGGCAAATCCCTGGCAAGCGACAGCGCGAATGTCATGGCTGCCGTAAATGACCAAGGTCCCTTGTCTTCCCAGATGTCAGCCAAAGACCGGTCGGTTGGAACTCCGGTACTTGTTTCAATTTCCGCATCGATGCGCGCCGCTTCAGCTATGTCTTTGTGGATGTCCTCCACTTCGTTCCAAAGGACGGCATCATTTTTCAGCCCGTATGTCATTGCGTTATCCGGGGCTGCATAAAGGTCAAGGCCAAGCGCAAGACCCGGCGCTTTCAGAGCGTTGGCATGTTCGGCGTGCATCCAATGCGCCCCCACGTCGAAAGGGACGCCAAAGATTTCAGTATCCGTGTGGGTGCGCCCCCCGACGCGGTTCGATGCCTCGACACAGATAACTGACAAACCTGCCGACATCAGGGCCCGGGTCGCTGCGATTCCCGCTGCGCCAGCGCCCACAACGACGACGTCATAGTCAAACGCGTTCACTTTGTTTCCTCCGGCGGATTGAGTGGCTTGTAGGCTGAATTCAAAGATTGCACTTCGATTGCTCGCCGTTGCGACGCCCACCAATCATCAGAATCTTTCTGAGGTGAGATCTTAATCGCAGGCGTTATCATGCCTCAGTGCATCCATCTAAAACGCCAAGCATTTCTGGTACTGAAACCCCCTCGTAACGGGCCAGATCAAGCGGGTCTTCGGCGTCAAACTTGCTGCACCTCCGGTAAATTTCCAGCATCTCGGCAGAGATTCTGCCGTTCTGATAAAAGTACATTGCGGCCGCATACCTTGTGGCACCGGAGCCTTGGACTCCGACTTCCGTCACAAGAAGTTGCTTTTGAAGTTCTGCTTCCGACATAGAACGCGCCCTTGATCACGTATTGGGCACAGCCGACATGGCGGTATTGAGCGACATTACCTCATCTTCACCTGGCGCGGTTTCTGAATTGTAGACGGGCAGTATTTTGCGGAGGTGGTCGTGATGTGACCGGACACCATATTCGAGATCCGAAAGGTAGAAACCCTCGAACGATTCCGAAGCCATGGATTCGTTCGACCAGATCGTCAGTTGAATATCTTCCTCCACGGTTTCGCGATCAATCCGGGCGGCGAGATACCGGGCTGCCCTTTGTTGGCGATCTTCGTGCGGATTTCGATATGTTGCGCTCCGCAGCACGGACTTTTTCGTCGTGATTGGAAACTCCTGATAAAACAACATTGTCTCGGGAGTGACAGCAATTACTGCGTTAGGGAAAATGCCATAGTAGAGCCAGGTTTTGTGCAAGTGTTCGGGCAGGTGGGGCTGGGGCTTTGTGAACTTCTTGTAGTTGCGAACAGCCCATCTACGCCCTTTTGTCGGTGTGAAACTTGCATCAGAGCGTGAGACTCCATCGACATATGGTTCGTCGGAATAGGTTGAACCGTACAAATCCTGCAGGGCAGGGTGCGCAAGCGGAACATGGTACCCTTCGTTGTCCACGTCTCTGATTGATTTCCAATTGACCGGTGTCTCCTCTGTCCAAATCCCGTCTGTCGGAACATGTTCGGCCATTTTGTAGGCTGAGATTTCCTGTTCAATCGGGGCCAGAAGTTCCGCCACGGATGGCTGGGGGCCCGGTTTGAAGCGGATAAACACAAGGCCGTGCCAGATCTCCATTTCGAGTTCTTTCAGGCCGAACTTTTGCTTGTCCAGGTCCGGAAAGGACTCTGGCCGGGCGGCACCACGCAGCGTTCCATCAAGATTGTAAACCCAGCCATGGAATGGGCAAACCAAGGCGTTTTCACACTTTCCTTGATCTTTGGGCACGAGCCGTGATCCGCGATGACGGCAAACATTGAGAAACGCTCGAATGTCCGAATTGTTGTCTCGTACGATCAGTGCACGCTCGCCGCACATGTCGAAACAAATAAAGCTGCCGGATTCCGGAACGTCCGAAACGTGACATGCTATTTGCCAATGGGTTTTGAACAGGTTGCTCTTTTCAAGGTCCAGAAGAGCGGTGCTGTGATAGCACCAGCCCGGCAGTCCACGTCTGTCCCAATTGGCTGGAACTTCGATGTTCCGGGGTTCGTCATGCATCAGTTCAATCCGCGTAGTTTTGACTTGATCAGCCAGTGTTTTGGTCAGTTCGGCCAAACCAAGCCTGCGATCTTGGTTTTCAGTAGGATCAGCCATCGTTCGATTGATTGTAGATTTTGCCCAATTTGGTCCGTTCGTCAATCATTTCTGACTGAATAGTCATTCAAAATAAGATTCAAAATGGTTCCCCGCGACCCAATTGAGTTTGATGCACGCGCGGAAAGTTAGAAAGTTTTCTGTTGATTAAGCGACTTGTAGGCTTTTGATCAAAATTGGATTAGCTTTGCTTGACAGCGGCGATTTCATCAGACTACCGTTTTGAATGGCCAGTCAGATAAATTCATGATGATTGGAGGGGAATGGGGTGCAAGATGAGCAAACCTGTCAAAAGGGGGTGCTCATACAAACAGTGTTCAGCAGACAAAGTAAGCAAAATTGCTGCAGCCACCACTCAGGGAGAGGAAGCGAAATTATGAACTCAATCAGGAAAGTCGCCGGGGTTACCGTTCTCGCAGTAACGGCTACTGCAATTTCCGGATCGGTACTTGCGCAAGAGCGCGTTTTGAAAGTCACAAACTGGGGGGAATACATCGCTGAAGACACGATCGAGAACTTCGAGAAAGAGTACGGCATCAAGGTAATTTACGATCCGTACGACTCGGCTGAAGCAATCGACGCCAAGCTGCTGGCAGGAAACAGCGGCTATGATGTGGTCAGCCATGCAGGCAGTGATACAGCGCGGCTGATTAAGGCCGGTATTGTCGCGGAGCTTGATTTATCGAAGCTGGACAACGTTCAGCACATTGATCCGGCTATCATGGAGCAACTGGCCAGTGAGTGGGATCCAGGCAACAAGCATTTCATTCCGTATATGTGGGGAACGCACGGGGTCACTTATAACGAAGAATTGGTGAAAGAGACGTATCCGGACGCGCCCATCGGTTCGATGGACATGGTGTTTGATCCCGTGCACATGAAAGAGCTGTCCAAGTGCGGTGTTTCTTTCCTGGATTCTCCGGGCGACATCATACCGATGGCTTTGGCGCACATGGGGTTGGATCCGAATTCCACGAACGCAGAAGACTATGAAAAGGTCGGAGAAATGCTGGCCGCAATCCGCCCGTACATCAAAACCTTCGACAACTACGCGTACCAAAGAATGCCTCAGAAAGAGTTCTGCGTCTCAACGACTTGGGGACCGGATGGCCTTCTTGCGATGTCCGGGGCAGCCGAAGCCGACACTGGGGTTGTGCTGGACTTCTTCCTGCCTGAAGGCGAACGCACCGCGCAGTTGTGGATTGATGGTTGGCTGATCCCGGAAGACGCAGCCAACAAGGAAGACGCGCATCTGTTCTTGAACTACATGATGCGCCCAGAAGTTGCGGCCAATGACAGTAACTTCACCTGGTATGCGACTGCCAACCTGTCAGCCAAGCCAATGGTTGACGAAGCCGTCACATCCAGCCCGGCCGCATTCCCGACGTCTGATCAGGTTGCCAAGATGTACACAACTGCGGTTCTTCCTCCCAAGGTCGAGCGTTTGCAGACCCGTACCTGGACGGACTTCAAAGCCGGTAACTAATCCACTCTCACCGGCAAGTGCAGTAGCGAACCTATTCGGATCGCTACTGCACTTCGGATCCATACAGGCAGACTGCGAGGCCCAAATTGACCGTTTCCAAAGCTGTCAGTGCAGCACCTTGGCTAGACCAAACAGAACAACAACCATTGGTTCAGATCAGAGGTGTGACAAAGAAGTACGGTGAAGTAACGGCCGTCGATAACGTCGATCTGGATATCTACAAGGGTGAGTTGTTCTGTCTGCTGGGCGGATCAGGGTGCGGAAAGTCCACTCTGCTGCGAATGCTCGCGGGATTTGAGGATTTGAACGCCGGCTCGATCATCATTGATGGCGTCGATATGGCTGACGTTCCTGCCTACGAACGCCCAACCAACATGATGTTCCAAAGCTATGCGCTGTTTCCGCATATGTCTGTCGAAAAGAACGTATCTTTCGGGTTGGAACAAGACCATGTCCCAAAATTAGACATAGCCGACAGGGTGCACGACATCCTCAAGCTTGTCGAACTGGAAGACTTCAAAAAGAGAAAACCCAAGCAATTGTCAGGCGGGCAACGCCAGCGCGTTGCGCTGGCTCGTGCGTTGGTCAAACGCCCAAAGCTGCTGCTTTTGGATGAGCCTCTGGCTGCGCTTGACAAGAAGCTGCGCAAGCAAACGCAGTTTGAGCTTGCCAATATTCAGGACAAGGTCGGTGTCACGTTTATTGTGGTGACCCACGATCAGGAAGAAGCGATGACGTTGTCGTCGCGTATGGCGGTCATGGACGCCGGGCGGTTCAAGCAGATTGGAACGCCGACAGAAATATACGAGTTTCCCGCGTCTCGCTTTGTCGCCGACTTCATCGGGTCAGCCAATATTTTTGAGGGCAGGGTAACCGAGGAAGGTGCAGATCATGTTCGGGTCGAGACTGAATTCTGCGAGGTTTTCATAGATCACGGTCACTCCGTGAAAGTTGGCAGCAAGATCTGGGTGGCTTTGAGGCCCGAAAAAATCCGTCTTTCGAAATCCGATGAAGTTGCTCCAGGCCCCAACCAGACATCAGCCATCATCGACGACGTGGGTTATTTAGGAGAGACGTCGATCTACAAGGTGAGGCTTCCCAATGGGGAGATATTTGATGTCACCAGGCCCAACCAGTCACGCCCAACGCATGCCACGCAGCGCATTACGTGGGAGGACAAGGTGAATATCAGCTGGGATCCGTCCAGTGCCATGTTGCTCCACTCATGACGGACTTCACGGGAGATAGGTCTGAACCGTTACAGGTTGAACGACAGCCGATGCTTGGTCTCTTTATGCGGCGCTTGCAAAGCAAGTGGCGACAGATCGTTACCGTCATACCGTTCTTCTGGCTTCTGGTTTTCTTCCTGGCACCGTTCTTTATTGTCGCCAAAATCAGCTTGGCTGAACTTGCCATTGCAAGCCCTCCATTCACCAGTTTGATCGAGTGGTCGGACAGCGGGATCATGACGATCCGTCTGGTGTTCGACAATTTTATCTACATCTGGGAAGACAGCCTTTATTTTGACACCTACGTCAACTCGCTCAAGATTTCGGTGACATCGACGTTCCTGTGCCTGTTGTTTGGCTACCCCATTGCCTATGCAATCGTGCGATCAGGCCCAGTCGCCAAGCCGCTATTGCTTTTCGCAATAATCCTGCCGTTCTGGACGTCGTTCCTGCTGCGCGTCTACGCGTGGATGGGATTGCTTGCAGATCAAGGTACAATCAATAACCTGTTGATCGCAATTGGTATAATCGACGAACCGATCCGGATGCTGTACACGGAATTCGCTGTCTATATTGGCATCGTCTACACCTACATGCCCTTCATGATCCTGCCGCTCTACGCGAACATGGAAAAGCTGGATGACAGCCTGAATGAAGCTGCAGCGGACCTTGGATCCCGGCCAACGAACACGTTCTTCAAAATCACGTTGCCTTTGACGATGCCCGGCATCATCGCGGGCTCATTGATGGTCTTCATTCCTGCGACCGGGGAGTACGTTATTCCCGATCTTTTAGGGGGTGGAAACGTACAAATGATTGGCCGGGTTCTCTACAACGAGTTCTCCAGAAACAGTGATTGGCCGGTTGCTGCTGCGGTTGCAATTGTTCTGCTGGTTATTCTGGTGCTGCCCATCATGGTGTTCCAACACTACCAGGGCAAAGCGTCGGAGGAGCAATAGATGTACAGCAAACGCTCCCGATTCCTGACGATCATGCTGACACTGGGTTTGGCATTTTTCTATATCCCGATGATTTTGCTGATCATTTATTCGTTCAACTACTCCAAGCTGGTTCCGGTCTGGGGGGGATGGTCCTTACGATGGTACAAGGAGCTATTTCAATCTGCAGAAGTCTGGAGCGCGGTTTCCCTTAGCCTTCAGATCGCCGTTGTAAATGCAACCTTTGCAACAGCGCTTGGTACGCTTGCAGGTCTTGCGATGGTGCGATTTGGCCGGTTCAAAGGTCGGACTTTGTTTGGCGGCATGTTGGTTGCGCCCTTGGTGATGCCCGAAGTGATAACCGGATTGTCCTTGCTGGTTTTCTTTATTTCACTGAACCAGCTAATCGGATGGCCCGCCGAGCGCGGGTTCGCGACGATTACGATCGCGCATATTACTTTTTCGATGGCCTATGTCGCTGTGACAATACAGGCGCGATTGACCGGCGTGGGGCAAACTCTGGAAGAAGCTGCTGCTGATCTCGGTGCCAAGCCTTTTAAAGTCTTGACTGCAATCACCATTCCTCAGCTGACACCGGCCCTTATTTCAGGTTGGCTGCTGGCGTTTACTTTGTCTCTCGATGACCTGGTCATAGCCAGTTTTGTTACAGGTCCGGGGGCAAATACCTTGCCAATCCTGATCTTTTCGCGCATTCGACTGGGCCTCAGGCCGGATATCAATGCGCTTGCGACTATAATGATCCTCGTGATCGCTATTTGCGTCGCTATCGCAGCTATCGTTATGTTCCGGCAACAAAGGGCGGATCTGCTGGACAGACAAATGGCTGAACGAGAGGAAGGATAAATTGGAGTCGCACGAGCTTCAGAAAAAACGACGCACCGAACCTCCGGAAGTTCGCCGCCTGCAGTTGATAATGGCGGCCATAGACTCGATTTCGAGGCGCGGGTTTTCTGACACAACGCTGAAACACGTGACCGAAGCTGCCAATCTGTCCCATGGGGTTGTGAATTACCATTTCGACAGCAAGGAAGCATTGTATGACGCCGCGCTGGGTTTTCTGGCACAAGAGCACTACGAAAACTGGCTAAGGTATTATGACGACGCGGAACCTACGGCCGCGCATCGGCTCGCGGCTATTATCCGCGCGGATTTTGACAAAAGCATCTGCACACACAAGCGCCTAGCGGTTTGGTTTGCGTTCTGGGGGCAAGCAAAGTACCGTCCTAATTACCTGAAGATTCACAATAAATTTGACAACGAGAGATACGATCGAATTCTGCATCTATGTGGAGAGTTGATCGCCGACGGCGATTACGACGATCTTGCGGCCGAAAAAACAGCCCGAGCTGTTGAGGCAATGTCTGACGGCGCCTGGCTCAGCCTGATGTTGTATCCCAAGGTGGCTGACCGGCGAGAGTTCAGGGATGTTTGCCTACTTTCGCTGTCGCGGTTCTTTCCAAAACACTTTCCGGTTTAAACCGCAATACCCTGTAATTGTGCTTCAGCACTTTATCTTCTTCATTTGGGGGTCGTAGAGCGGCTTTAGCGAAGCAATGGCGTCGAATTTCTCGTCGGCAATTTCGATCTGCCAGTGTCCCTTTGCGACGATGTCTGCCGTCAGCGGTTCTTCAGTCTCGGCAAAACCAATCCCGACAGCCGCGCCAAGCGTGTGTCCATACCCGCCAACCTGAATGTACCCGACTTCCTTGCCGTTCAGATAAATCATCTCGTTGCCATACATCAGGGGCTCAGCGTCTTTCAGCAGAAACTGCAGCATTCGGTTTTTGGGTGTGCCTTTTGCATTTATCGCAGCCAGCGCTTCCCTGCCGATGAAGCCTCCGGGTTTGTCCAGCTTGATGGCAAAACCAAGCCCGGCCTCAATGGGGTTGTCCGTGTTGTCCACATCGATTCCGAAATCACGATAGGCCTTCTCGAGTCGCAGGGAGTTTAGGGTTTGCATGCCCGCGTTTCGAACCCCCAAGTCACGACCCGTTTCCATTATCAGATCGTATGTCTGAACGGCCTGAGTGGCAGGCACATGAAGCTCCCAGCCCAGTTCGCCGATAAAGGTCACGCGAAAGGCCAGAACAACGGCATACCCGACGTCAATCTCTCGGGCCGTCATGAATGGGAAACCTTCGTCCGACAAATCAGCGCCGGATATTCTGCTCAGAAGATCGCGTGACTTTGGGCCGTGAACGTTGATTTGGCAGCGCGCGGCAGTGATGTCTGTGATGACCACATTCTCATCGTCCAGAATGTGCCGCCGCATGCGCATTTCGGTATGACCTGCCGAGTTTTCGCCGACAATAATCCAGTACTTCCGCTCGGACAGTCGAGTAACCGTAAGATCGGCCTCAAACCCACCTTGTTCATTCACCCAGGCAGTGTAGACCACGCGGCCGGGTTCAAAATCAACTTCATTGCAGGAAAGGCGCGAGAGAAGTGCGCATGCATCTGGACCTTCGACGCTGAAACACGCCATTGATGTCATGTCCATGACGATGACATCCTCGCGAGCTGCCTTGTGTTCTTCGGCGTGCCATTCAAACCAGTTTTGGCGATACCAACTGTATTTCTCGACCTTGGCCTGTTCCGGTGTCGGGGCAAACCAATCAGGTTGTTCCCAACCACTTCCTTCGCCGAAAAACGCCCCTGCATCCTTCAGGCGGTCATACAGCACGGAACGCTTTACGTTTCTGGCCGTCTTGTAATTCTCATTGTGGTAGTGCTGGCCAAAGAGCTTGCCCAGCAGCTCCGGCGTTCTGTCGCGCCGGAACGCCGGTGTGGCCATTTCACGCGAAAAGCGATTGACGTTGATGCCCGTGACATCGATTGGGGGCAAGCCATCCACAATCCAATGGGCCAGAACCATACCCGTACCGGCGCCATTGAGGATGCCCAAAGAGTTCATCCCGCATGCAACCCAGAGGTTGCGAAGTTCCGGTGTCGGGCCAACAAGCGGTGCAAGATCGGGCGTAAAGCTCTCCGGTCCGCAGAACAGTTTCTTGACGCCATAATTCATCGTGTCCGGCACGCGCGAATAGGCTTTTTCGAGGTCGGGGCCAACACGTTCCCAGTCTGGCTCGATCTCTCCGAATTGCCATTCGTCGGGGATACCACCCAGCTTCCACGCCGCAGCACCTGGTTCGAAAAGACCCAACATCATCCCCCCAACTTCTTCGCGGTAATAAGTGTACGTGGAAGGGTCTTCGAGAACGGGCAGATCGCGGGGCAAGCCCGGGATGCTCTCGGTAATCAGGTAGTAGTGCTCAGCCGCCTGAAGGGGCAGGTTGACGCCGTGCTTGGCCCCCAACTGGCGAGACCACATGCCACCGCATATCACAACGTTTTCAGCCGTGATGGCGTGACCGTTCGCAGTGCGGATTCCAGTCGCGGTGCCGTTCTTGACCAGAATCTCTTCGACCCGAACACCTTCGAAGAAGCGGGCGCCTCTGCTTCTGGCCCCCTTTGCCAGCGACATTGTCACGTCCACCGGGTTGGCGCGCCCGTCCTCGGGTATCAGGAACGCACCAACGACGTCCGACAGGTCACCAATAGGGAACAAATCCTGCGCTTCTCTTACTGAAACTTCGTGATTGTTTATCCCGAAGCGGCGCATGAAGGCTGCGACACGGCGCATTTCATGCAGGCGTTCTTTGTTGGTCGCAATCTGCAAATATCCAACGTCCCGGAAACCTGTGGAAATACCGGTTTCTTTCTCAAGGTTGGCGTATAGATCGCGTCCATGCGTGTAGATTGCACATTCCGCTTCCGACTTGAGCAGGCCGGCCACGATCAGGCCCGCGGCGTGCCAAGTCGTTCCGGATGTCAGTTGCCCCTGCTCAAGAACCACAACATCGGTATGGCCAAGTTTGGTCAGGTGATAGGCCGTATTCGCGCCAATGGAACCTCCCCCGATGATGACGGTCCGGGCGTGCGTCGGCAGGGTGTCAGCCATGGCGAGAATGTCCTTTCTGGGCGTTCATTTCCTCGCATATCATTCATGGCGTTCAATGTCTACTGACTGAATGATCATTCAATAGTTGATTTTGAGCATCGCCTTCCTATCTGGAAAAAGGCTTGTCAGGGCAGCGCGATCAGGCTTCACTGTGGCGGTGAACTGGCAATCAGATGCGGGGGAAGCTTATGTCAGACGATATCCTTTACGACCGTCAGGTGATCAACTTCCTGGAAGAGCTTTGGGGGGAGGGGTTCCTTTCGCCAGGAGGCCCTGAGGAAGTCGCTCGCGTTGTTGAGGGTATCGATCTCAAAGGCAAGCATATCCTTGATATTGGATGTGGTTCAGGGGCAATTGCAGTGCTGATGGCGCAGGAGTTCGGCGCGGGGAAAGTGACAGGCATAGATGTGGAGGCTCCCGTTTGCGCGGCGGCGAGAGAGCGAGTGAAGCGGGCCGGTTTGGAGGAAAAGGTGGAAATCCTTGAGGTCACTCCGGGCCCAATGCCTTTCGAAGATGATACTTTTGACGTCGTGTTCTCAAAAGACTCGATCATCCACATTCCCGACAAGGCCGCGATGGCTGCCGAGGCCTTTCGGGTGTTGAAGCCGGGTGGTCGGTTTGCCGCTTCTGACTGGCTGACCAATCATGACGGGGACATGTCACCTGAGATGGCGCATTATGTGAAGATGGAAGCTTTGGAATTTCAAATGGCGTCGCCTTCCAAGTATCGCACCGCGATGGAGGCGGCGGGCTTCGAAGGCGTGGAATTGGTCAACCGCAATCCATGGTATGCGGAAGTTTCTGCTGGGGAACTTGCGGATTTGACCGGGCCGAACCGCGCTAGCTGGGAAGCCCAGCATGGTGCCGAGTTTATCGAACACCAAATCGAGATCTGGGACGCGATGCAGCCTGTGCTGAAATCCGGAGAGCACTGCCCGCATCACATCCGAGGTCGAAAGCCAGCATGACTTGGCCGGCGCCAAGTCCTGGCGACGTGGCCGCTATTCGCAGTAGTCCTTGCTGACCTGCACCATTCCTGCCTCCATGATGTCGAACATGTCGTCGATCTGGGAAGGGGTGATGATCAGAGGAGGAGAGAACACGGCCATGTTTCCGAATGGTCGCAATAGCAAACCCAACTCTTCGCACGCGTCGTCCAGTTTCTGCCCAAACTTGACGTGTGCTTCATAGCTTTCGACCTTCAGCCCGGGGCGGCATTCGATACACCCCAGTAGACCGTCGCCGCGCACGTCCCCGACGATCGGGAACTTTTCCTTGATCTGGCGCAGGCGTTCTTGAAATTGCGGTGTTACGCGTTGAACGTGCCCAAGAATATCCTCGCGCTCCATGATCTCGATGTTTTTGATCGCTGCAACACAGCTCACCGGGTGCCCTGAATAGGTATAGCCATTGTAGAAGACATCGCCGCCCGGAGCGTCAGAGATGCGTTGCATTACTGCGTCCGAGATGATGCAAGCGCCAAGTGGCAGATACCCGGAGGTCAGGCCTTTTGCGCATGTAATAATGTCAGGGACGATGCCAAAAACGTCTTCTGATGCGAACCAATGGCCCAGCCTGCCAAAGCCGGTTACGACCTCATCCGAGATGTATAGAATGTCGTTTGCACGGCATATTTCGAGTGTGCGCTTGTGGTAGCCCGGAGGCGGGACAATCACGCCGCCAGAACAGAGGATCGGTTCGGCGATAAAGGCGGCAATATGGTCAGCACCGACCTCGGCAATCAGGTTTTCAAGGTCCGCGACCTTGGCGTCGCACCAGGCATCGACACTCATTCCCTCGGGCCGGTGGTAAGGGTTCACGTCGGGTAGGAAACGCACCAAATCCTGCGCCTTTTCAAAGCTTGTTTCGAAGCGTTCTTTCCCGGTGACCGTTGCAGCCAGAAAAGTCGACCCGTGATAGCCTTTTTCCCGGCCGATCACGATTTTCTTTTCTGGTCGGCCAAGCCTCTTGTTCATGAAAAGCGCGGTTCTGAGCGCGGTATCGACAGCCGTGGATCCGCCGGTTGTAAAGTGCACTGTATTCAGGTCGCCTGGAGTGCGCTCGGCGATCATCCGGGCCAAAACGGCCGCGGGCTCAGTCGTAAATGACCAGGGCGACGCGTAGGGCATCGTCATGACCTGCTGCGAAATGGCATCGGCCATCTCCCGGCGGCCGTAACCGATCTGTGTGCACCACATACCGCCCGGGCCATCGATATAGCGCTTTCCGGCAGCGTCCCAAAGGTAGATACCATCCGCTGTGTTGATCCGCATGTACTCATCGGACCCAAAGCCTTCGGTCCCTGCCCAGGGGTGTAGGTGATGGTCGCGATCCCAGGTGACAAGATCGCCATCGGTTGGAGTGTTGCCAAGTGTGTTCACGTCTTCTTCTCCTTTAGGTGCGGGCGGGCGGTGTCGCACGTGCGCGCGGCGGTGCGAAAAAGGCTTTGGTGACGGGCGTGAGACGCGCCATTCTGGTATCCCATTTGCCTTCCTGCAGTGTGTAGATTTCCGCCATCAAACTGGATGAGCGGCTTGCATCCGGCATACGAACATGTGCCAGTGCGATGTTACGTTTGGCGGTGGGGGACCAAATTCCGGAGGTCACATGCCCAACCTCTTTTTTGCGTCGGTTGTAGATCAATGACCCTTCCGAGGGTTTGAAGCCTTCGACATCGAAACGCATGAGGAGGCTTCTGGGAGCATCGCGTTTCGACAGCAACGCACGGCGACCATTGAAGTGGTCTTTCTCGAAGTCGACCAGCCGTCCTAGGCCGAGTTCGAATGGCGTTTGGCCCCGGTGCAACCGCTCGGTCGCATGAACGGGCTGAAAGTCCACCCCTGCGGTCAGAAATCCCGCCTCGATGCGTGCGATATTGACAGCTTCGTACCCAATGGCGCGCAGCCCCTGATGCAAGCCACCTTTCCAAATTCTGTCCCAGAGATCTTCTGCCTTGTCCCAGTCGCACCAAAGCTCATAGCCGAGGTCACCGGTAAAGCCCGTCCGTGAAATCATGAGGTCAGGTTCGATCTGGACCAGATCGAAAGGTTTCAGCGCGCCAACATCTAGTCCCGCAGCCTCCAACACCGCATAGGATGTCGGACCTTGCAACGAAAGGCCGGCAACACTGTGAGTTTCATCCCGAACCGCAACATCGAAACCCCATGCCGCGTCCAGCAACCACGTCAGCATCGGTTCCTGACAGCACAAGCGCCAATCGTTGTCGCCGAGATGGAAAAGAGTCCCGTCATCGATGACCATGCCCTCTTCATCGCACCAGATTGCGTATCCAACGCGGCCCGCTGCGATCTTGCGGACGTCACGCGTGACCAGGCGATTGAGCATTGCGGTCGTGTCAGGACCTGTCAGCCTGTATTTGTGCATCGGTGAGATATCGAACACAGAGGACTGATTGCGCAGCGCGAAATACTCGAACTCGACAATGTCGAGAACTCCGGGGGCAGCGTAACCCGCCCAGTCATACCAGTTTTGAGCGCGATTCTGCTCTTCGAGCTTCTTGTGAAAGGCGGCGGGGATTAAGCCAAGTTTCGGGTCGGTGAAGATGCTCATGGCTGCTCCTCCAGCGCCGCCAGGGCCGCATTGCGACCGGCGAGGCCCATGACATCGCCTCCGGGGTGGGTTCCAGCGCCGCACAGGTACAGCCCCTTGGGGCCCATGGAGTAGCGGCACATTCCGTTTGCGGGGCGAAGTGTCAGAAGCTGGTCCAGAGACATTTCCGCATGGTGCCAGTGGCCCCCGGGCGCTCCGGTTGCGCTTTCGATTTGATCCGGTGTTATGACTTGTCTGCCTGCGATGTGATCCTTCAGGCCGGGCAGGGCGCGGCCCAGTGTATCTACGGTGATTTGCGCAAGCTGATCTTTCGCGGCTTCAGTCCAGCCGCCTTCGAGGTCGGATGGCGCGTATTGCACTATGGTCGACAACCAGCCTGATCCATCGGCTGTCTGCATCTTGAAGGCTTCGATCACCGGGGCCTTGGACATTTGTCGATATTTTGCTGGATTGAACGCAGCTTCCACGTATTCTGCGGAGGGGGCATAGATCAGACGACTATTTGCCAACCCTTCAGGCAAGCCGGGCAGTGGCATGTTGTCCTTTAATTTTAGGTTGACCTTGGCTGCTGTTCCTCGTGCCCGGATGTTCCGAATGCGCCGCATCGTTTCGATGTCAAAAACAGATGGCCCGGTCATACGGCTTGTTGGCTTAGGTGCGAGGTTGCTCAGCACGAGAGGTGCGTTCAAAGTTTGCCCATCAGTGGTTATGACGCCAGAGACGGCATCCTTGTCCACGAGAACGCGGGAAACCTCGGTTCCCGGCATCAGGACGCACCCCGTCTTTAGCGCTGCTTCAACGATTAAATCTGTCAGCGCAGACACTCCGCCCGCAGGTTGGGTGATGGTGCCCCCGTGACCCATCCGGTAGATCAGGTTGAACACGGTTCCCGGAGATCTTGGACCGGCGGCTGCCCCCCAGATTGCATCAGCAGCAAGCATCCCAGCCACCGGTCCGTCCGACAAGTCATCAAGGACAATGTCATAGACATTGGACAGAACGACCTGCAGGAAGCGCCGCATTTCCGATTTACCCAGCCTTTTCAGTCCGATGCCCAGTTTCGCCAGGCGCAGAACCTCAGCCATTCCGCCCCGCGAAAGCACAACTTTGTGACCGCCGGGTGGTGGGGCTTCGGCGAGTTGGCGTAGCAAGCCCCCATACGTAATCAACTGTTGCGTCAGATCAGACCAGGCTTTGGAGTCCGGGTGCGCTGTCCCGTCACTCCAGCAGACGCCTTCGTCACTGAAGACGATGTGCCGACCATCTTCAGCCAATGAGACCCAGGAGGTCGGTTTCCCGGCCAAAACAGGGTGTTGCAGGTCCAAACCGATGTCACTCAGGGCGCGCGGGCTGAGGTTGTAAAGCGAGTGGGCCAATGTTGGGCCCCCGTCCACGGAGTAGGACGCCATTCCGCCAAAACTGTCAGATTTTTCAATGATGCAGACATTCTTGCCGCGCCGACCGAGAAGCGTTCCGGCAATCAAACCGTTGACACCACCACCCACGACAATTGCATCAAACTGGTTCATGCGGCATACCCCTTCATTCGGCCATGCCGTGTTTCGTTCCTCAGGATTGCGCGGGCCGCGTTGGCGCCGGGCGCACCCATAACTCCGCCACCCGGATGTGCGGACGAACCGCACAGATACAGCCCCTTGATTGGCAGGTTGTACTGAGACCACCCCGGGACCGGGCGATTGAAGAAAAGCTGGTCAAAGGTCAGTTCGCCTTGGAAAATGTTGCCTTCGGTCAGACCGACCTCGCGTTCGATTTCCAGCGGTGAACGGACTTCCATGTGCACAACGCGCTCGCGAATGTCAGGGCAAGCCACAGCCATCTGGTCCAGTACAGTTTCAGACATTGCCTTGCGCTGCAGGTCGTCCCAATTGTCTGCCGACCGGACGCCGTCCACGTCCAGATCATACGGGGCATACTGAACAAACACCGTCATCATATGCGCACCTGTCGGAGCCATCGTTGGGTCGATCTGGCTGGGGATCAGCATGTCGATGTACGGCTTTTCCGACCAGCGGCCTACCTTCCAATCATCATAAGCCTTTTCCAGTTCAAAGAGGTTCTGCGACACATGCAGATCGCCCCTCAGAAAACTGGTGTGCTTTGGTGCAGCGGGGAAGTTTGGAAAGCGGTCAAGGGCGATGTTGAGTTTCGCCGAAGACCCGCGAATTTTGAAGTTCCGCACCGCTTTGGTGAATTCATCCGGCAGATCGGCCGCATCAACGTGGTGTAAAATGGTGCGCTTGATATCCATGTTGGATGCGACGACGGGGGCATGGAAAACCTTGCCGTCTTCCAGCGCCACGCCTTCCACGCGTCCATCTTTGCTCAGGATTCTCTCGACCCCTGCACCCGTGTGGATCGTACCGCCGTGATCTTTGAATGAGGCCGCAATGGCATTCGAAATCGCGCCCATGCCGCCGCGGGCGAAACCCCAGGCTCCGATGCCACCATCGATATCGCCCATGTAGTGGTGCAGCAGAACATAGGCGGTTCCGGGCGAATATACCCCAAGACCAGTGCCGATAATACCCGATCCAGCCAAATGTGCCTTGATCAGGTCGTTCTCGAAATGCTCATCCAGAAAGTCGCCAATGGACATCGTCCAGAATTTCAGCGTTTCTCCAAGTTCGCGACGTCCCAGTCCGTGGGCCTTTTTGACTAGGTACGCCATTTCACCCAGGTCACGTGGGCGGAGCGAAGCAGGGTCCGGTGCGTCTAGAAGCAGAAACGGGCGGATAAAACGGCATTGCCGCATAATGGCTTGTGAATAGCCGCGATAGGCGTCTGCATCACGTGCAGAATGGCGCGCCATCTCGCGCTTCAGGGCGTTGTGATCGGAGTAATAGGCGAAGTAATCTCCGTCGCGTGTGAAGCTCGCACCACCTTCGTAGGGGATAACCTGAAGCCCGTATTTCGGGAGTTCGAGGTCTCTGGCGATTTCGCGCCGCAAAAGAGAGCAGACATAAGAGCAGTTCGAATAAGTCCAGCCTTCGTGCAGCGAACGGCTGACTGCTGCACCACCAATCCAGTCATTCTTTTCGACGACCAAAACACGCATGCCCGCACGGGACAAATAAGCGGCGGCTGTCAATCCGTTGTGACCGGCACCGGCCACAATCACGTCGTATCTGTTCTCAGTCGTCAAATTTTTCATCCCTTTCCTATCCGTTTACAGACCGGACATGATTCCGTAAAGTTTATTTGAGCGCTCAAATAAATTTTAGACCATTGACGCGTGTTTTTCGCGCACTGTAGATGGCGGTAATTGTAGGAGGAGCGGCAATTGGTCGACGCAGAGCGGAAACGCCCCCGCAAAGAGCGGAAGGAAAACGCAGATCGCCGCCGCCGGCAGTTGCTGGACGCGGCGTGCCGTTCCATACTGGCGCATGGATTGGCGAAAACGACACTTGCGACGGTCGCGTCCGAAGCCGAGCTGTCTCAGGGCGTTGCAGCCTTTTATTTCAAATCAAAGGGAGGCCTTCTGACCGAAGCGCTTCGCGACTTGTACCGACGCTATGAGGAGCACTGGACGGTCTCTCTGGAACAGGCAGGGGATAAGCCAGCGGAAAAGATAAGGGCACTCATCAAAGCGGACTTCCACCCTGATGCATGTGGTCCGAACGTCCTGCCTTTGTGGTATGCGTTTTGGGGGGAACTCAGATTCCAGCAGCACTATGATGAGGTTGCGGAACACTTTGAAGCGCGGCGGCGCGAAACTTTGTATGCGATCTGGCAAGAATTGCTGGCCGAGGATGATGTTGCCTCTCCGGGTCAAATGACGGAATGGATGGAGACGCTGACGGATGGTTATTGGCAGCGCCTGCATCTTGCGCCGGAAAACCTGAGCCGAGAAGAGGCGGAACAAGCTGCGTGGGGATGCCTCGTGCGCTTGGTTCCGGGCCTGCTGACTGAAACGCCATAGCCACTTTCGGCTGAGAGGCCCCGATGTCATGACGCGAGTGCGGATCTCACAACAGCCGCTGCCGCCCAGGGCTGCGATAGTGCAGGAAGCGCGTGATGTTGCGCGACTTGCCCTGCCAATAGTCATTTCCCTTGCCGCCGCTGCTTTGATCGGCGTTGTGGATACCGTGATGGTGGCCCCATTGGGAACGCTTCCTCTGGCAGCAGTGTCGATCACGGCCTCGGTACTGATCATCTTTTACTCTGCGCTTTATGGTTTTGTGTCCGCAATTGGCGTGCGAATGGCGGAAGCCTTCGGCAAGTCCAGCGAGGAAGGGCTTGCTTCGGCCACAACTGCCGGGCTTTTGGTTTCTCTGCTCGTCGGGGTTGTCGGTGCGAGCGTAATGATCTGCCTGAAACCGGCTCTTTCCTGGATTGGACAGCCCCCGGAAGTCGTAGGCCTGCTTGGCGGCTACTGGAACGCGATGAGCCTTCTTCTAGTCCCATTCACTGTTTTCTATGCGTTGAAAGCCCTGTTTGACGCCATGAACCAACCTTGGATTGGCGTTGGGCTTGCGTTTCTTGCGGTCGGTTTCAACATTCCTTCGAATTATGTGTTGATCCACGGTGTTGCTGGCTGGCCTGGTCTGGGTCTTGTTGGGGCAGGGATCGCAAGTCTGTTGTCTCAGACGGTGCCTTTGATTGCGGCATTTGTGATTTTGGGCGCAAGGAAACGGAAATGGGACCTTCTGAGGACCGAAGGTTTTGACTGGTCTGAGTTCAAGGCGCAGATCAAAGAAGGGATCGTCATCTCCGTCGGTTACCTGGGGGAGGGGGCCGCTTACGCCGTAGCAGGCCTGATGCTTGGGTGGTTCAGCGCCGCCGCGCTTGCAGCACATCAAATCGTTTCTGCGGTCAGCGACGTTATTTACATGGTGCCGTTGGGCGTTTCGATTGCAATCTCAATACGCGTGGCTCAGACAATCGGTGCCGGTGATAAGGACAGGCTGAAGCCAATTGTATTAGCGTCGCTTCTGGTCGTTGTGAGTTGGATGACAGTCGTTATCCTGGGTATTTTGGTTGGCCGTATTCCTCTGGCGAACAGCTTGTCAGATGATCCGAATGTCGTTTCTCTCGCGATTTCGATGTTCCTTGTGATCGCCGCAATGCAGATCGCAGATGGCGTTCAGGGGACAATGCTGGGCGCATTTCGGGGCATGATGGACAATCATGTTCCGGTTGCCATTACCCTGATTGCCTATTGGATCGTTGCTTTGCCGCTTGGATATGGATTGGGCTTTTGGCTCGGGTTCGGACCCAACGGTGTTTGGATTGGGTACGGCACGGGCCTCTCACTGGCCGCGATCGCATTGACCTATCGCTTCTTCTCCAAAAACCGTTAACCAACGCGGTTTTCTGTCTCAAAGACCCAACTTGTCCAGGAGTTTCAGGCGCAGGATTTCTGCTTCGACAAGGGTCTCTCGGGCAAACGAAAAAGGTAGAGGTTTGAGGGGGGTAACCGGAAACTCAAGCTCATCGACTTTGATCCCGGCCGCCCACCGGGCCAGGACCCGCCCCATTGCGGTGGCGATGGCAACGCCGCGACCGTTGTAACCCAGACCTGTCATTACGCCCGGGGTGAGTTCATGCAGGTGGGGATAGTGATCCCTCGTCAGCGCCACATACCCGCCCCACTCATATTCCCACTGAACTCCGGACAATTGGGGGAAAAGTTCAACGGAAATGGGTTTCAGTCGCTCAATTTGTTTGATGGTGGAATTGTCATAGTAGGTGCCGCGACCGCCCATCAGGAACCGGCCGTCTGCATCTTGCCTGAAGTACAAAAGAAGGCGTCTTGCGTCGGACAAGGCGTTGCCTTCTGGCAGAATTGTTTGGCGGATATTGTCGGACAATGGCGCCGTCGCCACCTGAACTGACCGAACGGGCAGGACGGATTGCGCCAGGCGCGGATGCAGATCACCAGAATAGGCGTTCGTGCAAATCAGGACCTTGTCCGAAAAGACAGCTCCGTTAGGTGTCTCAACCCGAAAGCGACTGCCCTCTGACGAGAGCCGGTTGGCGGGCGTTTCTCCGAAGATTTCCACGCCAATGCGACGGGCTGCTTCGGCCAGTCCAAGTGCATAGTTCAGTGGGTGCAAAACTCCGCTGCGTCGGTCCAGAACTCCACCCAGATAGGCTTCTGTCCCGGTCAGACGCTGCATTCCGCCTTGATCAAGCTGAACCATGCCGCCGCCGTGATTGTCCCAATCCTCAGCAAGTTTGTGCAATTCGTTGAGTGTTTTGGTCGTATGCGCCGCGCGCAGCCATCCCGGGCGGTTTGCATCGCACCTAATGTCGTGCCGAGCGATCAAATCGAAAACAAGATCGGCCGCGTCACCGGCCATTCGGATCATTCTGTTTCCCCAGAAATCTCCAAACTTGGCCTTGATGCCGGTTGGCCCGTCCTTGAGGCCTACATTGATCTGCCCACCGTTGCGCCCAGACGCGCCCCAGCCCGGGTGTTGGGCGTCGATCAGAACAACTTTGATGCCTTCCTCGGCCAGGTGAAGGGCTGCCGAAAGGCCAGTGAATCCGGCACCAATCACCGCTACGTCTGATTGTCGCTCGCCAGTGAGTGGCGGGTATTCGGTTGAATAGCCTGCCGTTGCTGACCACAGGCTGTTTGCAATGACGGGGTTTTCGTTGCGGATCATCTATTGGCCTCGCGCGCTTGCCTTGCGGGGGGAATTGCATAGGTTTGGCGGGTGACGCCTTTCCGGACAGTATGTGAAGAATGCCTAGACTTTTGAACCAATTCGAACTGAAACCAGCCGTCAACCTCGACGCGTTCGAGCAGGCCTGGAACGCGTTTGTCGGACATTTGGTCGCGACGGGTCTGGCAACGAACGGGACGCCTTTGTGTAAACGCATTCCAGCAAGCGGTTACGATACCGACGAACAACGTGACCATTCGCTTATGGCTGTGATCGAGTTCAGGGATCAAATGCAGGCCGACGCGGCTTGGTCCGCCATCGAGGATCGCATTGAGCCACTGGGAGAATTGCATCGCAGTGTTATTTCTATGGTGCACGACCCGGTTTTCACCTTTTGGTCGGAGCTCTAGATCCATGATTGCAAACATTCCTATTGTTTTCACATCATTTATCTTCGTCATTGAATGATTATTCAGTCAATGGCATAAACTTTGAGAATGTCAATCAGCCTCTTCCTGATAAAGCGGGGCTGGGGGGGCAAAGCCGATAACGAACTTGAGAAGATGGGAAGAATGCCGGTGAGTCAGGCGCCAAGCGATAATACAAAACCGACAGGGCGCCGGCGAACCGAGTCCAAGGAGGTGCGGCGCCAACAGCTGATCAACGCCACAATCGACTCGATCTCACAAAACGGAATTGGTGGAACAACCATGTCCACCGTGACCGAGATAGCCGGCTTGTCGCTGGGCATCGTCAACTTCCACTTCAAAAGCAAACAGAACTTGCTGGAAGAAACGCTGTTGTTTCTTGCAAAGGAACACCATGAACAGTGGTTGGACGCTTTTGACAATGCAGGTTTGTCGGCGCCCGAAAAGCTGTTGGCCATCGTCGATGCGCATTTTCACCCGCGGATTTGCTCGCCGAAGAAACTGGCCGTCTGGTTTGCGTTTTTTGGAGAGGCAGGGCGGCGCAAAGTTTACCGCAAACTGATCAATGACATTGATCTGGAGCGTTACAGCATCGCGCTGCGCCTGTGTTCGGAAATTGCCGAGGATGGCGGGTATAACGACATGCCGCCAAGGCAAGTCGCCAATATCCTGGAGGCTCTGTACGACGGAATCTGGTTAGAGCTTTTAACCTATCCGGAGAACTTTCGACGTACCGAAGCCCGGGATCACATCGTCGCCTTCCTGTCCAAGGTCTACCCGGGTCATTTTCGAATGCCAGAGTTCAAGAGCGGCAGTTGAGACAGTGCGGGTCAAATTTCCGGTTTTACAGACAAGACGGGCCTGCGCACTGCGCAGCAAACAAAAGGCACACGAATGAGCAGGGATCCTCGCTACGACATCCTTTTCGAACCAGTGCAAATCGGACCAGTCACTGCGCCAAACCGATTCTACCAGGTTCCGCACTGCACAGGCATGGGCTGGCAATACCCTCGTACCCTTGCGGCCATGCGCAAGGTGAAAGCGCAAGGTGGATGGGGGGTCATATGTACGGAATACAACTCGATCCATCCATCATCTGACGACCTGCCGCATCCCTATGCGTCCCTTTGGGATGACAGCGATATTCGGGCGCACGCTTTGATGACGGACGCGGTGCACGAATATGGCAGCCTTGCGGGTGCTGAGCTATGGTACGGAGGCGCCAACTCGAACAACCTGTTTTCCCGGTTGCCGAGCATGGACGTCGACAGCCTGCCCAACGTCAAAGGGCATCCGTATCAAACCCGCGCGATGGACAAGCAGGACATCCGGGATTTGCGCCGGTGGCACCGCAAGGCCGCCTTGCGGGCGCGAGACGCGGGCTTTGACATTGTCTATGTCTACGCGACGCACGGATACCTTATCTCGAACTTTTTGCATCCACGGGTGAACACGCGCAGCGACGAATATGGCGGCAACCTGGAAAACAGGGTGCGCCTGGCCCGTGAACTGATTCAGGAAACCAAGGACGCCGTTGGGGACCGGTGCGCCGTGGCGGTCCGTTTCTCGGCAGACGAAGAGATCGGCGAGGATGGCCAGCCCATCTATGGTGAGCGTCGCGAGATGTTCGAGATGCTGTCTGATCTTCCGGATTTGTGGGATATCAACATCGCAGATTACTCGGTCGAGATGGGCGTTTCCCGTTTTACCAAAGAGGCAGCTCTTGAACCCTACATGCATTGGGTCAAGTCCGTGACGGATAAGCCCGTCGTGACTGTGGGTCGCTTCACGTCACCCGATACAATGGTCTCGCAGGTCAGGCGCAGAATTACGGATTTTATCGGTGCCGCGCGCCCGTCAATCGCTGATCCTTACCTTCCCAGGAAAATCGAAGAAGGACGCCTGTCTGCGATCCGCGAATGCATCGGGTGCAATGTCTGCTATGCCAGCGACACGATTGGCGTGCCAATTCGTTGCACGCAAAACCCGACAATGGGAGAGGAATGGCGCAAGGACTGGCATCCCGAAATCATTCGAAAGAAAGCTTCAGATGCACGCGCTCTGATTGTCGGGGCAGGGGCGGCTGGTCTTGAAGCCGCGCGGGCGCTTGGGGCGCGTGGGTATGATGTCCTGCTGGCAGAGGCTTCTCGTGAAATAGGCGGTCGGGTTGTGCGCGAAGCGGCACTTCCGGGCATGAGCGAGTACATTCGCGTCAGGGACTATCGCGAGCAGCAATTGATCGAAATGCCTAATGTTGAAATCTACCGGGAAAGCCCGCTGACAGTTGACGATATATTTGCGGTTGAAGCTGACCACGTTGCAATCGCCACGGGCGCGACCTGGCGAAATGATTACCATGATGAGGAACGTTTCGTCCCGGTCGCGGAAGGAGCCGCCTTGAACTGCGTTTACACTCCCGATGACATCATGGATGGAAGGATTCCCGATGGGCCAACTCTCGTTTTTGACAGTGATGGCTACTACATGGCCAGCGTCATTGCCGAAAAAATTAGGGCGCGAGGTCACGCCGTAACGTTTGTCACACCGTCCGACAGTGTGGCTGATTGGGCTGGAAAAACGTCCGAGCGTTGGCGCATCCGAACACATTTGCTTCGCCTGGGGATCGAGATCATGCCGTCAAAGACCCTGAGTCAATTCGATGGCGAATTGGCGCATTTGGATTGTCTCTACGGCGGATCAGGTAAAACCTTGCCCGTTGCCAACATTGTGATGGTGACAGCCCGGAAACCAAATGACGGCTTGTATCGGGAATTGAGCAGTCGGACGAAAACTGCGGAATTGCCATTCAGCCTCCGCCGCATTGGCGATTGCGATGCACCAGCGATTATCGCGGCGGCAGTCTATGCCGGGCATAGATACGCCCAGGAATTGGATGGTTCCGTGGATGTGGACGTGCCGCTCAAACACGATCGTGTCGATGTCGGGCAACAGCTCATTTGACCGCTCGGTGCGGCCATCTCGATAAGCACCTTGAAATGCAGGAGAAATCTGTGATGCCGGAAGGACTGGTTATCCGCCCGCTTGAGTCGAAAGACAAGGAAGAGTGGCGCCGCTTGTGGACTGCCTATCTGGAGTTCTACGAGACCACCGTCCCGGAAGAAGTCTACGAGATTTCTTTCAGCAGGCTGTTGTCAACAGATACAGGTGAATACAACTGCCTCATTGCTGAACTGGACGGACAACCGGTTGGATTGGCACATTACCTGTTTCACAGGTTTATGTGGTCCGTCGAGGATACCTGCTATCTGATGGATCTGTTTGCAGACCCCGAGGTCCGAGGAAAGGGTGTCGGCCGTGCTCTGATCGAGGCCGTTTTTCAAACCGCAAAGCAGCATGGTGTTCCAACAACTTACTGGACCACTCAGGAGTTCAACTACAAGGGCCGAATGCTATACGACGAAGTGGCAAAACGAACGCCATTCATTGTCTACGAAAAAGACGAATAGTCAGCAGCGTCATTTCTGAAGGCCTTGGGCTGAGGAGGGCGGGTGTCTTTGACCACCTCGTTCAATGATCAAACCCAGCGCATTTGCTTGATTCAAGACCAATGCCGAGATCACTCGCCCAATATTCGGCACGTTTTCTTTGCGTTACACGACGTTCTTGCTACTGTCGGCTGACAACAAAGTCGATAGGGGGAATATGTCATGAAACGCGCCGAACTGCTTTACTCTGGAATTGATCGTCGGAGCCTGCTTTTGGGCGCGAGCGCCGCAGCCAGCCTCGCGACATTTCCCAAACGCCTCATTGCGCAAGAGCCATTGAGCGTTGCGGGTATTTATACCGTTCCAGTTGAACAGCAATGGGTCAGCCGCATCCACATTGCGGCGGAAGCGGCGAAAGATGCGGGCCAGATAACTTATGCCTTTACCGAGAACACGGCCAATACCGATTATACCCGGGTCATGCGGGAATACGCCGAAGGCGGCGCCAAGCTGATCGTGGGTGAGATTTTCGGGGTCGAGGCAGAAGCACGGGAAGTGGTTCTGGATTACCCCGAAACTGCGTTCCTGTTGGGTTCGTCTTTCCTTGAAGATCCGGCCCATCCCAATCTGGCCGTTTTCGACAACTATATTCAGGACGCTGCCTATCTTACCGGTATCATTGCCGGCGCCATGAGCGAGTCTGGCAATATCGGAATGGTTGGCGGTTTCCCGATACCAGAGGTCAACCGGCTCATGCACGCGTTTATGGCTGGCGTGCGTGAAATGAAACCCGACGCGACCTTCCAGGTTTCGTTCATTGGCTCGTGGTTCGATCCGCCCAAAGCGAAAGAGACGGCTTTTGCGATGATCGAAAACGGTGCAGACGTGATGTATGCCGAACGCTTCGGCGTTTCCGACGCGGCGCAGGAGCGCGGCGTTCTGGCGATCGGCAATGTCATCGACACTCAGGCGGACTATCCGGATACGGTGGTTGCCTCGGCGCTCTGGCATTTTGAACCTACGATGCAAGCGGCTCTTGCGGCGGTCGCCGACGGCAGCTTTTCGGCGGCCAATTACGGGCTTTACTCCTACATGAAGGAAGGCGGCTGCTCGCTCGCGCCTCTGGGCACATTCGAGGGCAAGGTGCCTGCCGATGCGATGGCGCTTGTTGCTGAACGAGAGGCTGCAATTCGGGCGGGTACTTATGTTGTGGAAGTGGACGATTCAGAGCCTGTGTCCTCCTGATGTCCAACGGTAGTTCGGCGCAGGAGGTTGTCCTGCGCCTTAATGGCATCACCAAGCGATTTGGCAATTTAACGGCCAATGACTCGGTTGACGTGACGCTTCACCGGGGCGAGGTCATCGCGCTTCTTGGTGAGAACGGCGCTGGCAAGACGACGCTCATGAACATCCTGTTCGGGCACTACACTGCGGACGAAGGAACCGTAGAGGTGTTTGGTCAAGTCTTGCCTGCCGGTGCAACCGGTGCAGCGCTGCGGGCCGGTGTCGGCATGGTTCACCAGCATTTCACGCTTGCCAATAACCTTACTGTTCTCGAAAATATCCTTCTGGGCACTTCTTCCCTTTGGTCGTTGGGCCGTGGCCGCCAGAAGGCGCAGTCACGCGTGATGAAACTGGCCGAAGAATTCGGGCTGGCCGTCGACCCATCGGCCAAGACAGGGCAGTTGTCGGTCGGCGAGCGGCAGCGCGTGGAAATCCTGAAGGCACTGTATCGCGATGCCCGCATCTTGATTTTGGATGAGCCGACAGCGGTGCTGACACCACAGGAAGCTGACGCGCTGTTCGAGACGCTGCGCCGGGCTGTCGATCAGGGCCTTTCCGTCATCTTTATTTCCCATAAGCTGCACGAGGTTATGGCAATCTCGGACCGGGTTCTTGTGCTGCGCCATGGCAAGCTGGTCGGGGAAACGCGTACGGACGAAACGACACCTCATGCCCTTGCTGAGCTTATGGTCGGGGAAGAGATTATCCAACCCGTTCCATCCGAGGCCAAGCCTGGTGCCGTTCTCCTAAGCTTGCGCGGTGTCTCTGCGCATCCGCCTGGGCACCGAACCGGCCTTCGAAACATCGATCTGGATCTGCGTGCAGGCCAGATAATGGGCCTTGCCGGTGTGTCCGGAAACGGGCAGGGCGCACTGGCCGATTTGCTGTCGGGCGAGGCCAGGCCAGAGAGCGGAGAGATGTGGCTTGGTCAGGAAAAGGCGCCACCCTGGTCTCCTCGCGCGTCCCTTGCGGCCCGGATCGGGCGCATTCCCGAGGACCGCCACAGCACTGGCAGCATTGCAGATTTCTCGTTGACCGAAAATGCTATCCTCGAAAGCTACAGGAACCCGGGGATCAGCCGAGCAGGTTGGATGCGCTGGGCTGCCGCACAAGCCTTCGCGCAGAAGGTGATCGCGCGATACGATGTGCGTTGTCCCGGTCCGGATACGCGAATTCGTCTGCTTTCGGGCGGCAATATGCAGAAACTCATCCTCGGGCGGGTTCTTGAATCCGATCCGGAAATCATCCTCGCCAACCAGCCCGTGAGAGGGCTTGATATCGGGGCCGTAACCTACGTTCAGGAGCGTCTGATAGCAGCCAGAGATGCGGGCGCGGCGATCCTGCTGATCTCGGAAGACTTGGACGAAATCATGGGGCTTGCGGATGTGATCCGGGTGATGTCCGACGGCCGGCTGTCACCTGAGTTTCCCCGTGGAACGATAACCCCCGCCGAGCTTGGGCGGTGGATGGCCGGGGAGGGGTTTGAACGTGCGGCTTGAACCGATTGCCAACCCGTCCCTCGCCCGATCCGTGGGATTTCCAGCGATGGCATTGGGGCTTTCGATCGTTGTGGTATCGTTTCTCGTTCTACTTGCAGGGGCCAATCCTTTCGCCACGTTGGGACTGATACTGAAAGGAGCCGCAGGTTCGAAGTTCGCCGCGCTTGAGACCCTGAACCGGGCAACACCTTTGATCTTCACAGGTCTGGCGGTAGCCGTCGCCTTTCGCGCAAAGTTGTGGAACATCGGGGCGGAGGCGCAGCTTTACATTGGCGCGCTTGTGACAGTCCTCTTCGGGACGTCGGCGTTGGGCCTGCCGGGGCCGCAACCACTGATACTGGTCGGTTTCGCCTCGATGCTGGGAGGGGCGCTGATGCTGCTGGGCCCGGTCATTCTCAAGACGCGTTTCGGCGTTGATGAAGTGGTGACGACATTGCTGCTCAACTTCATCGTGCTTCTTTTCATCTCGCTTCTGCTGGAGGGACCGCTCAAGGATCCCATGGGGATGGGGTGGCCGAAATCGCCCAGGCTGGATGCAGAAGCGCGCCTTCCCCGGATTGTCGAAGGGCTTCGTCTGCACTGGGGCTTTGCGCTTGCCCTGATCTGTGCCGTGGTCGTCTGGGTGATTGAGACCCGCACCACGCTTGGCTACGAAATCCGGGCTGTGGGTCAGAACCCGACGGCTGCCCGTTTTGCGGGTATCCCTGTAAATCTTGTGCTCTTGAAAACAGCGTTTCTTTCAGGCGGGCTTGCGGCTCTCGCCGGTTTTTCGGAAGTCGCGGGGCTCAAGGGATCCCTTACGCTGGATCTGAGTCCGGGCTTTGGCTACACAGGCATTATCGTCGCCATGCTTGCGCTACTTCACCCTCTTGGCGTCGTTCTTTCGGCGATTTTTGTAGCGGGCGTATTCGTCGGTGCCGACGGTATGAGCCGCGCCGCGAGCGTTCCCACCTATATCGCAGACCTTCTATTGGCGACCGCACTATTGTTCATGGTCCTCGCCATCTTGCTGACCCGGTTCAAGATTGTGAGGGGCTGATGGAGATCTTCGAAATCCTCCTCTCTGCCAGTTTTTGGGCAGCTGCTGTGCGCATTGCTTCTCCGTTGATCTTTGCGACGATGGGAGAGTTGATCTGCGAACGTGCGGGGGTTCTGAACCTCGGGATCGAAGGGATCATGGTGGCCGGCGCTTTTGCCGGTTGGATGGCGGTCTATGCCGGTACCGGACTGTGGGCCGGTGTTTTCATTGCGATGCTGGCAGGTATGCTTTTCGGGCTTTTGCATGCGACGCTCACGGTGCCCTTTGGGTTGTCGCAGCATGTCGTGGGGCTTGGGATTACGCTTCTGGCGACATCAGCCGCCTACTATGCGTATCGCCTGGCCCTGCCGGAAGTCTCAAGTCCTCCGCGGATCAAACCCTTTCAACCACTTGAGGTTCCGATACTGTCGAAGATACCCGTTCTGGGGCAGGCGCTGTTCAACCAAACCCCGTTAACCTATCTGGCTTTTGTTATCGTTGGCGTAACTGCCTTCGTACTGTACCGAACGCCGCTGGGACTGGCCCTTCGGGCAGCCGGAGAGAATCCCTCTGCTGTAGAGGCTCAGGGTCTGTCTGTAACCGCGCTTAGAATGGGGGCTGTCATCATGGGGTCTGGTCTGATGGCTGTCGGGGGCGCGTTCCTCACGATGTCGGCCTTTGACAGCTTTTTCTTCGAGATGGTCAACGGGCGCGGCTGGATCTGTATCGCATTGGTGGTATTCGGTGCTTGGCGGCCAGGCAAGGCATTGTTGGGTGCGCTACTTTTCGCTGCCTTCGATGCCCTGCAAATCCGCCTGCAGCAGACGGGGCTGGGGGCCCTCGTTCCCTACCAGATCTTCTTGATGATCCCTTACATCCTGTCGATCCTGGCATTGATCCTGATGTCGCGTCGTGCCGAAGTGCCAGCGGCGCTGATGATACCCTACAACCGCGGAGAACGCTGATGGCAAGCTTCGATATTCTTGTGAAGGGCGGGAGCCTGCCCGACGGAAACGTCGCCGATATCGGAATAACAGGCGACCGTATCACGGCAATGGGGCAGTTGGACGGCGCCGAGGCTGGTGCAATCATCGACGCGACCGGCGACCTGGTCTCGCCGCCTTTTGTCGACCCCCATTTTCATTTGGATGCAACGCTTAGCTATGGCATCCCTCGGATAAACGCATCGGGTACGCTGCTGGAGGGGATCGGCCTTTGGGGCGAACTCAAGCAGGTGACAACGGTCGATGAAATGGTCGACCGTGCGCTTTCATACTGCGACTGGGCGGTCTCTATGGGCCTGCTTGCGATCCGGAGCCATGTGGACACCTGCGATGACAGCCTGAAGGGCGTCGAGGCGATGTTGCATTTGCGCGAAGTCGTTCGGCCTTATCTGGACCTTCAGCTTGTCGCCTTTCCGCAAGACGGTCTGCTGCGTGACCCCACTGCCCATGCCAATACATTGCGGGCGCTCGACATGGGGGTCGATGTCGTCGGCGGTATCCCACATTTTGAGAGGACCATGGCGGATGGTGCTGACTCGGTTCGTATCCTGTGCGAAATCGCCGCTGAACGGGGCCTTCCGGTCGACATGCATTGTGACGAAACCGACGATCCTCATTCTCGGCATATCGAAACATTGGCCTATGAAACGACGCGACTGGGATTGCAGGGGCGGGTGGCAGGGTCTCACCTGACCTCAATGCATTCCATGGACAACTACTATGTCTCAAAGCTGCTTCCTCTGATCGCCGAGGCCGAAATCAGCGCCATTCCGAACCCACTGATCAACATTATGCTTCAGGGTCGGCATGACACTTTCCCGAAACGGCGCGGGCTGACCCGGGTGAAGGAAATGCAGGCCGAAGGTATTCGAGTTGGCTGGGGGCAGGATTGTGTGCGCGACCCCTGGTATTCGCTGGGAACCGCAGACATGCTTGACGTTGCTTTCATGGGGTTGCACGTCGCTCAGATGTCGTCTCCAGAAGATATGAGGCGGTGCTTTGACATGGTCACGGTTGAAAATGCTGCAATCCTCGGACTTGAAGACTATGGCCTTTACGAGGGCGCCATGGCCTCGCTGTTGGTTCTGGACGCCGGGGACCCCATTGAAGCTGTCCGCCTGAGACCTGATCGGTTGGCGGTGATCTCAAAGGGAAATGTGGTTTCCAGAAAGCAACGTAACGATAGCCGTCTCGCCCTTCCTGGTCGGCCGAAAAGCGTGCGTAGGCGGCACTAGGGTTTCTGTGACTGTCTCGTCATGATCTTTCTTTGACGGGTAGGGGGCTTTCGAAGCCTCGCTCAATGATTTTGCGATTGGCCTGGACGAACTATGGTCCGGCCTGATCTGCATTCTGGCTTGCGTTCAAGCTACTGTTAATAAAATGAAAAAGAGAAACGCGGAATTTGCGTGAATCCAGTTTGAAACCTCTATCTGTATCGAAGAACCGCAGCTGAAAATCATGAAATAGCTGGGTGTGCCTTGACCCGTTTACCAAGGCGGACCGCAGGAAATGCTGGCGAGTCGGGTCTCTAACCTCATTGATCTTTGTCAATATTGGCAAGGGTCGGAAGTGGTACAATCGGCGATAGCAAAGGGGGTTCCCATGGAAGACTTAGTCCAAATTGGAAGAGCATTTGTTCAGGCCATGCGTGATCGCAGGGGGCTTGTGAGTGTTGACGAAATGTACGCCGAAAACGCCCAGTCGATTGAGGCGGTTGTGCCGCCGGTTCGACAGTTTCGTATCACAAAGGGTCGGGACGCCATCAAGGGAAAGAGAGAGGATTGGCTGGCAACGCATGAATTCCACGAACTCGATGTAGACGGACCCTATGTGCATCCACCCAACCGCTTTGCAGTGCGATTTAGTGCCGAAGTAACCCAGAAGGCCACAGGAAAACGTATGACCCTGAGCGAGATCGCTGTCTATTCGGTGGCAGAAGGCAAGATCGTACTGGAAGAGTTCTTCATGTTGCCGAAGTAGGAAGAACAACCGTCATCTAAGTGGCTGCTTTTGTTGGGTTTGTGCGGTCGGCGAGTTTCCTGCCCGCAGTGACATCCTGGAGGGAGATCCGGTATGCAACGCAGAACTTCGACGTATTTCATTGGCGCGGATACAAGCGATGTATCGATACTTGAATGCGCCGATGCTGCCCAACGTCAGCGCGGCCATTTGACTTGCCTTCTGATCGCGGCGCTACCGAACCTGCCTTACTTGAAGTACGGATCCAGCAAATTCGTCGAGGCGGGTTTGCCCGCAAACTGGTTGGAACAATTGGAAGAGAAAAAGGCGGCCTTAAAGTCCCGTGCGCGTGAAGTTGAAGCACTGCTTGCGCGCTCGGGCGCATCGGCGAGCGTCACGGTTTTCATGGGTTCCGGTGCGGACTTTAAGACTCTGGCGGCGCGCCAATCGTACTGCTGTGATGTCGCATACCTGGACCCGGAACTGCGCAATGACCCCGAAGTTTTTCACGAGGTTTGCCATGGAGTCTTGTTCCATTCGCCAGTCGCCATGATGATCAACGGAGACCCATATACCCAACGCGAGCGCATTTTTCTGGCGTGGAACGATAGTCTTGCTGCATCCAGAGCGGCCCATTTGGCTTTACCCTATTTTCTGGAAGCCAAGGAAGTTGTGATTGGTTGTTTCGATCCGCCGTTAGCACATGACCCGGAAAGTCAGGACCCCGGTACGGACATCGCCGCATGGCTCAGACACCACGGCTGTAGCGTGACCGTAGCGCATTTCCCGAGCGGCGGACTACCGATCGAACAGTGCATACAGGAACGTGCTAAGGAGGCCGGCTCTGACCTTATCGTCATGGGCGCATACGGGCACTCATATTTGCGCGAGTCGATTTTTGGTGGAACTACAAGGGCCATGCTGCAACAAACCGGTCTTCCGGTTCTATTTGCGCACTGACTGAAGCAAGTGGACGTCCAGTGTTTGTCTGGGTTCGACGGTCAGGTCCAAACACTATGAAAGAATGGGTTCAGTGTATTGAGTTAGGAATTGTCTGATATTGTCCGGTAGTTCCCATCCAGAAACCCCTTCACAATCGACGTGAGTTCGCCCCAGTCTGTGAATTCCCGCACGCCATCTCTCGGATCGATTTTCCGACCCAACAAGACGACGTGTTTAACGATCTCTTTCTCAAAATATCCGTAGCTGTCGGGTCTCACCGCGCCTGCGACCAATGCTGACGCATCTGGTTCGAAACTCGTTCGCAACAACATCTCAGTGAGATAGTCGCGGGCTTCCTCGCGCCCCGATGCAAAGGCCGCCTTTAGACCCACAGAAAGCACGAGTGTTTTTCGTTGCACCAACTCGTCTTTGAGCGACGCGATAAAAGCTTCGAATGAGGCAGGGTGTCGACGTTCGTGAACAGGAGCCAACAGAACAACCCGGTCCACATCGTCCAGTTTTACCTGACCGGGAAGTTGATCGGTATTGATCAGTCTTGTGTCAAAGCCGGATTTCTTCGCGACATTGCTGATAAAATGCGCAATTTTGGCCGTCTGGCCCTCAACAGTGGCAAAGACGATAAGTACTGTCATTCCGATCCTCCCACTAATCGGTCTGAGAAGCGTTTCAAGTATTATGAATTGGCGTGAGTTCGCCTTTGATCTTAATCAAAGGCGCAAGTTGAGGCTGGCGATTCCAATACATTGAACGTGTTTCTGAAATTTGCATGACGACGCCTTACGCGGGGAAGAATTTCTGCTGTGATGGCTGGTCTTCTCTGCACTACCCAGTGGACGTCCGCGCTATCTCAGGGCAAATAATAAGATTGCGACGCAAACAGTAACATTGATGGACCACACTGCCAGTTTGACCCGTCGGCGCGCGGACAGGTTTCTAAACGGATCAATCATAGTCAAACCTTTCAGACAGAACCCGATGCGAAGGTGTTCCCCGGGCAACAAGGTGATCTTCGACAGTGTCCATCATGGCAGTGGGGCCGCAGAGTACGAAAAGCCAGTTGTCATAATGTTCTGAAGAAAGCGTTCGGTCCAAGAGGGCGCCGTCGATCCAACCTGTTTCACCGCTCCAGTTCTTCGGGGGCTCGGATAGAACAAATACAGTATCTTCCCTGGTCAGTTCTTCCCGATAAACAATCTGCTCCTCGATCCGGTTTCCATAGATGAGCTTGATATCGCGTCGCTCTGCGCTCAGACGAACTTGGCGCAGTATGCTGAGCAAAGGGGCGATGCCGACACCACCTGCGATAAGAACAATGCCTTGTTCAGCGCGTTTGCCGACCGAAAGGTTCCCGTGGGGGCCATCGAGATAGGCCAGCGTATCCGGCGCGATCTGCCCGAGACTGCCTGTGAAATCCCCAAGCTCTTTTATCACGAATGAAACTTCAGGACCTTCACCCGGTGCCGAGCTAATCGAAAACGGATTTTCACGCTGTGAAAAGACGTTGTGCCCCACATTGAGCCAGGCAAACTGGCCCGCTTCAAAGCTGAGGCCCTGGTGACCGACCGGTTTGAGGCGCAATTCCCATTGCTTCGGTGTCAGACGAGTGACCGAGGAAACACGCCACGGTTTCCGCATCTTAAACAAGGGGCGGACAAGATAGACATAAAGCAGAGTACCAACGGCAATGCCGGTCATTGCGAGCCACAGATATGTCAGTGACGGATGCCCACCGTAGCGACCTGCATGGATTGTGTGATGAAGAAGCAAACCGGCCAATGACAGAGCACCGAGACCGTGCAAAAGACGCCATGTTTCGTATTTGTATTCAAGGCTTTTTCGGGCGACCGCCGAGGCGACCAGAACGACGATCAGAAAAAAGGCCCCAATCCCCGAGGATAGCACTGGAAAGTCTGTCGTAATCGTCAGTTGGCGCGATACGTCCCACGGGCGGTGTCCGCCAGAAGGCGTGCCCTGGTAAAGTAGCGGGTGTATCAACGCAAAAACGAGTGCCGCGCGCGCCATCAGCTGATGCATGCGCATGGTCACATCCATGCCCACACCGGACGAAATGAACCTGAAGCGCCCGGAGAGCAGGAACTCTACCAGAATGATTGAAAATCCAATCATTCCCAGCCCGGATGCGAGTTCTTGGTGAAAAGATCGCGGTGGCCAGCCAAGTGACCAGGAAAAGCCCAACGGCGCCAAGATCAGCAGAACATAGATCAGCGCCAGATAGGGCCATTTCATATGGTTTTGCTCCACTGCGCCAGAGTTAGGCCATTCCCGCTGTCTTAAGGGGCTAGGCTAGGCGAGCCCCGGTTGGCGATCAAGCTTCCTGTGATCGGGTGTTTTCCCGTCCGGAAGGCTATGCCTGTTGGAGTGCTGTCATGTTCCGAAATGGTGGCAGAAGACTGGCCGGTCCGAACGGCCAGGCAGGAAAAAGATGCGAGCATTCCCTTGCGCAAGATCAAGGTCCTTGACCGGGGTTATCTGCGATAATGCGGCGTCCGTATAGCCGGACAAAAGGAGGAGGTTCAGAAATGCTTGAAGACAAAAAGTCCCCGCAACTTTTCACCGGAACGCATCCGCTCTCCGACAACTTTCGACGTGAAATGGAAACCCTGATGTCGCGGTTCTTAGGAGGCGGCTCTCCGTTTTTACCGCTGGAAACGGCTGCGCAGCGCACGGGTCTGCCATCTCTTGATATGTCCGGCGCAATTTCCCCGGCCATTGATGTTCAGGAGACGGATACGGCAATCGTTCTGACGGCGGAATTGCCCGGTCTGGAAGAGGACGATGTTGAAATCGAAATCAAGGATCGCCGCCTCACCCTGCGAGGCCAGAAGAAGATCACACATGATGAGACGGGCGACCTGCGTGTCAGCGAAAGAAGCTATGGCAGCTTTTCACGGGCAATGACGCTGCCGGACACTGTTGATGTCGAGAGTATTTCGGCCACCTTCGACAAGGGTGTTTTGAGCATCAACATGCCGAAAACCGAACCTCGGGATCCCAGCCGCAAGATCAAGGTTTCATCCAAATAGGTGGCATTTCGGCTGGGGCTTGAAACTGAAGGCCGATCATCGGTCGGCCTTCTTTGATTTGCAATCCAAGGAGTGTGCGGTTTGGTGAACCTGCTGGCACGGATTTGATGCTAAACTGACAGAGAAATCCAATCCTTCCTAGCACCCAAAACGAAGCAATAGGTTTTGTACAGCCGTGTGCTAAAGTACCTCTGCGTGGCCTTTGAAAAGGGGGCTAAAATGCGGAACTCAGACGCGGTTGACACAAGCTCATCGCCGTGCCCCGACGAGGGGGGCGTGCGTGCCCTCCTTGAAAATTTGACCGGACCGTCGCGCGGGAACGTGAGCTGGCTGGCCGACAATGCCCTTACTGTTTCGGTTGGTGAAAGCCGGGCGTTGAGTCTTCGCCCCAAAGACGACATGCCTCCGCACGACAACGATATCGCAACTCTTCAGTGGGCGGACGGTGTCTATTCAATAACTGCGTCGTCTGGGCGTAATGTCTGGGTGAATGGGCGCAAAATATCGTCCGCGAGTCTCCGGCACGGCGACATGATCGAGTTCGGCGAAAAGGGCCCAATGTCCCGGTACAGGTTATGTAGCAAAACCTACCCGGCGCGTCATACGGTCGAAGAAATCCTAAGTGACGCCTACGCTTACGCCCGAACAAGCCGGCGGCCGTTTGCCAAAAGGATGTCCGGCGCGCTGCGCGACAGCAGTCGTCGGCTTGCGTCTCAGACGACAGTTCTGTTCAGGATCACGGTCGTCGCTGCACTTCTGCTGATCGCGGGCCTTGTGTTTCTGCTTTATCAAAACGATCAAAGGCTGGCGGACAGTATCCAACAGGAATCTCGCAAAATCGAAGCGGTTGCGGTGATGCTTGCGCAGACACGTGAAAATGCGCTGACCCCGGACGATCTGGCCTCGTTGCGGGATGCCTTTGAAAACCAAGTCACGTCGACCGAGCAGCGTCTCGGAACCCTTGAACAGCGAGCAGGCGCATCGACACGGGTAATTACCGCCTCATCTAAGTCTGTCGCATTCATTCAGGGTGCCTACGGGTTGCGTCATCTGGAAAGCGGGAAGCTCTTGCGGCACATGTTGGGGCCGGACGGAGAAAACCTGAAAACCCCGTTTGGGCAGCCCTGGATCGAACCGGACGGCACGGGCGAACCAGCTGAATTCCAGTTCACGGGAACCGGTTTTCTGCTGGAAGGTGTTCCGCTTATGGCCACCAATCGCCATGTTGCCTTGCCGTGGACGTCCCGCGACCGGGTGGACGCTTTGAAAAGTGCGGGGTTGGAAGCGGAAATGCTGAGGCTGCTGGCCTATTTGCCAGGTCAACCGGATCCGATTGAGGCCAAGTTGGAGAAGTTCAGCGAAACGGCCGATGTCGCGCTTTTGTCAGTAGCTCCTGATCGGGTTCAGGGGCTGGGCGTGCCGTTGGCGGATGAACCGCCAAACGCAGGCGAAGAAGTCTACCTGTTGGGATATCCGACGGGCTTGAAGGCGCTGATTGCGCAGGCGGGGCCGGGCTTTCTTCAAACGCTGGAGAAGGAAGGTTCGGTCAATTTCTGGTCCGTAGCTTCCCGATTGTCCGAGCAAAGCAAGATTCATCCGCTGGCCAGCCGGGGGATCGTTGCCAGAGCAAGCCCAGGTTCCATCGTTTACGACGCCGAAACCACAACCGGCGGAAGCGGAGGACCCGCCTTGAACCGGCGAGGTGAGGTAGTCGCCATCAACGCCGCGATCCTGCCTGAGTTTGGCGGCTCCAACATTGGCGTTCCGGTTGCGCACCTCAAAGAACTGTTGAGCGAGGCAGAAGGCCTGTAGTCAGTCGCTTGTTCGGAAGCGGGACTTCTGTACAAGGAAAACCGCCGCCAGCGGGACCGTGACAGTGATGGCGGCGGCTGCAATCAGCAGATACCCGAGTTGGCTGTAGTCGGCAGTCGAGGTAACGACACCCGTTTCCGGATTGGTCACCGCGCGTGTAACGACGAATGTTTGGTTCAGGTATTTTGTTCCGAGACTGGCCGCCGACAACGCCATGTTGGTGAACGATGCCATCACCGCAAAAAAGGTCGCTTTCAGTTGGACCGGGGCGTTGCGCGCGATCCAGGCCAGCAACGGGACCATGGCAATTTGCCCAAGAGGCGATTCAACAGCCGTGTCGAGAATGGCAATGAATCTGGCGTCGACAACTCCGCCTGTATGCGCTGCTGTCCATTCATGAACGCCGTAGTAAAGGGCAAGGTTTGGAAGAGAGAGCAGACCAGCCGCGATCGTAAGCACCACCACCACGTGGGCGATTGAGCGTTTGGCCATGAATGGCCGCAGGACGATCAATCCAAGCAATGCCAGCAAGGACGTCAGCAGAGCCAGGATTGCCAAAAACTGCTCGTCGAACCCCAATTCGTCAATTTCAAACCACGTCAGTCCCGGCCCCGGCAGCGGAACTGCACGGAACACGAAAATGATTATTGCCGTACCGACCAGGGCTTTCGCATGGGCGGGTTCCAGTTCTTTCAGAAGACGGGACATGAGGTACAGGATCACCGTGAGAGAAACGGTAAACACCACCTCTTGCGCAAACTCGAATTCCGCAGTTCCCAACACAATGCTGAACACAACAAATGCGAGGCCACCAAGCAATATGGACCATTTAACCTCGGTCACCTCATCCGGGGTATGCAGTGGGTGACCTTGACGAAGCAGCTGACGTTGTATCAGTGAGTGCAGCACCACACCGCTGACGGACAGCACAGGGATGATCAACGCAATCAGGTAAACCTGGCCGTAGAGAGCAAGCCGGTCAGACTTTTGCAGATCTTCCGTTCCTGAGAATATCCAGATGTTGACGGCCGCAACCGCTGCAAACCCTGAGATGATCGAAACTCTGCCCAAGGTCTGCATTGTCGTGTGCTGGGCGCGGGTTTCTTCAGGCGTAAACGCAAGGCCGTCCTGGTCGACCTTGGGAACCGCCTCGACCGTCATGGCGTCGGCGACGACATCCTGAATGGCATAGCCGGAAGGCGCCAGAAGCAGGGCGACAACATACCAGTCTTCCAGAGGCATCACGCCGGCCATCCGAACAGGCGCGGTCACAAGCCCGTACATTGTGAGCAGGGACAGGGTAATCAGGGACGCGCCAAACAGGATCAACAGGGATTTCCAGCGCCAGAACAGATCCACGATGTGGCCCAGCGGCATTTTGAGAATCCAGGGAAGACCGGCCCAAAATGCCAGACCTGCGACAAAAGACGCTGATAAATCGAGGTAATCCTTCAGAAAAAAAGCACCGACAACCGAGGTCAAACCGGAGACGCCAGCCGCGAAGTAGACCATCAAAGGCGGCAGGTAGGACCATTGCAACTGCTGAGCCAGATCCACAAAGGTTCTGTGCCACCAATCTGAAAGCCGCGTTCCTGTTGAAGATCGGTCAGTGGTCATATGCCAACCTGGAATTGCTGATGGCCCGTTTGCCTTTGCATTTAGTTAGAGAAATCCAGCTCCGAAAAGCAATGCACTGGTGATCACGCCAAGGATCGGAACGAAAAGAGGCACCCGGAAGTGTTCTTCAGACCCGTTCGGTTTCACCTTCAGAAGGATCAGCGAGACATTGACGAGGACAAAAACCCCCAGAACAATCTGTGATGTGCGCTCCGCCAAGATCCCAATCGGTACGGTTTGGGTCAGAAGAAGGATTGTTGCGACAACGAGCAGTGTGGCAACCACAGGCGTCTGGGTTGCTTTAGGCACAATGGCCAAGGCTTTCGGCAAATGGTCCCTGTCAGCCAGCCCATAGATCACCCGCGATGCCATGATCATCTGGATCAGGACTCCATTAACAGTCGCCACGATCGCAACTGCAGAAAAACCCTGTTTGATCACCTCGGGGGCATTTGCAAAAACAAGTGCAAGCGGCGCAGCAGACGCTGATAGAACATCAATCGGGACAACCAGCAGCACCGTCAGCGATGTTCCAAGATACAGTACCGTCGCCAGTATGAGCGTCAGCAAAATTGCTTTCGGGATGGTGCGAACAGGGTCAATGACTTCTTCGGCGACATTTGCCATGTCCTCAAAACCGACAAATGCAAAAAAAGCGAGAAGAGATGCAGCGAAGATGCCTCGCCACGCTTCAATCTCAAGTGGAGGGAGCATGGAGCTGACATTATATCCCTGCGGGTCCTGAACCGACATGCCCCAGCCGATCACAAAGAGAAGCCCTGCAATCTCGATGATCGTGATGGCCGCAGCAACAAGCACCGATTCCGTGATCCCCCACAGCGCGATAAGCCCCATAATCAACACAACGCTGACAGTCAGAAGCGGTATTGCCAGACCCGTTAATGCGTGAAGATAGGAGGCTGCGCCTATCGCGACGGCAGAGGCCGAGATAACGCCCGAGGCCGCAACCGCCAGACCGACCAGCATTGCCATCCAGTTTTTCTGAAATCCCGCTTCGACGTAGGCTGCCTCTCCTGCGCTGACCGGAAAACGCGTTGCGAGTTCCGCATATGAAAGTGCGGTCAGTGAGACGACGAGTGCAGCCACGACAAACGAAAATGCGGCATACGGGCCGGCTATGTCCGCCGTCGCGCCGACGAGCACATAAATTCCTGCTCCGACCGTTACGCCCAGGCCATAAAGCGTAAGCAACGGTGCTGTAAGGGCCCGTTTGAGTTTCTGTTCTGGCGGTTCAACGGTGCTCATCAGAGTTTATACCGAATGTCTTGCTGGCACGTCGCCAGCGGTGTCGTTGTTGTCACCGTCCGCATTTGGCGGTCCGGCCAGGTCTTGCGATCAAATTCGCGCCGTATTCCTTGCGTCTCAACGTTCAGGCTCTTTGGCGGCCTGTGAACAAAGAGGGGGCTCGCCACCACTCCTGCCGAGCCCCCGTGTGGAACGTCCACGCTATTCAAATTCCGCTCACTGTCATGTTTGCTTGGGGACAGGTCAGTAAACGTAGATCATGATTAATATTCGTATTTCACTATATGAAGGTTGCAAGTGCATTGATCTGTGTCAATCGGTACGTTCTGCGGGCCTCGGTTGGTTGCTTTGGAAAAGACAGTGATCTCCACCGACATTCCCCAAGTGGCCTGGGTTCTGACGTTAAGGTCGCCTGACTGCGCCACCTGATCAAGCGTTTTTCCGCC
>NZ_JBXWOP010000017.1:0-128528 GCF_059610965.1 Ruegeria sp. CDSB136 | reverse complement strand
CCCATTGGCATGCCTGGAACTGTCAGGCCGAGGCCTTCAGGATGTTCGGCCAAAAGTCGATTTATGTCTTCTGCCGGAACATGACCTTCGACAAAAAAGTCCCCAACAATTGCAGTGTGGCAACTGGAAAGCACATCTGAGATTTTCATTTGTTCTTTAAGCGACCACAGCTGCTCCTGCCCCAAGTCTAGCGTATCGGCGCGAAATCCCGCGGAAATCAGGTGATCTACCCACGCGGAACAACAGCCGCAGGTTGGCGTCTTGTAGACTTTGATGAGTGGGGCTTGTTGTCCGGTAGTCACCGATGTGTAAGGCAGTGAAAGGCGACACCGAGCCCTATGCGGTCAATAGTATGCCAATCTTGAACACCGTCCATCAGGAGTAGCTAGAAAACCGAGACAGACCGAACATTTTGCGATGTTCGCTAGGTGTCATTCCTGTCTTTCTCTTGAACAATCTCCTAAACGAAGGCGCGTCGGCATAGCCGACTGCTTCTCCAACCTCCGCGACGGGGCAGGCGGTAGTTTCAAGCAACTGTCGGGCCTCTTCAATTCGCAGCGCCAAAACGTAATCTTGCGGTGACTTGCTCGTGGCTTGGCGGAAGCGTCGTGCAAACGTAGTTGGCGGCAACCCGGAACGTTTAGCCATTTCTGCGACTGGGTTGTCGATGACGTAATTGTCGGAAATCCACAACTGAGCCCGTGAGATAATGGCGTCAGCATGAGGTGCCGTAGTGATCATTGAACTAAATGGTGACTGAAGTTCTCCGCGGTTGGCCATAAGCCAAACTTTTGCTGCCCGCACCGCCCTTTGCGTGCCGCCGTAATGCGCGATCAGGAACGTAGCGAGTTCCTGCCATCCGGTTGTCCCACCCGACGTTACGGGTCCGCGAGACGCATCAGCAAAGCAAAGGCCGCGGTCGATGCGAAGCCGTACATTCGGATAAAACCTCCGAAAAAGGCCTTCCCAAGCCCAATGTGTGGTCGCTTCAACCCCATCCAAAATACCTATTTCCGCCAAATAGACCGCCCCTGTACAGGCTGACACTATGCGTGTCTTGGCCAAGTCGCGCTTGGCAAGCCACCCCAAGCAAGGATGTTGTTTGGGGTCGAGCCGGTCGTGGGGAGAAAGTGTCAGTCCAGGTACGACCACAATATCAGCGTCGTCTGCGTTGTTAAATGTCTGGTCTGGAGCGATCCATACGCCACTTCCGCAACGAAATCCCTTGGTGTCTGGGCCAACGAGGCTAACGTCAAACACCGGCACTGGCTCCTCGCCGCTCACCAGATGTTCCCAGTCCCGCCCTGCGGCCACCAAAGTGTCATACAGGCCAAACACGCTGGAGGCGCTGGTTTCTGGGGTGGCAATGATCTGAACCGAAAATGGCATAGGCAAAATTCCCAAAATGGTGAATTTACCCCTTTTTTAGCTGTTCCACCACTCACGCCCAACGAAAAATGTCGCGCAATCTTCAAAGGCACGCAGCCCTCTGGAGGTATTAGTGAAGATGAACGCAGTTTGGGATTTATTTTTCGACACTAAAATGCTGATTTTTCCGAAGAGATCCGCCTCAGTAGGACTCAGCCCAACAGACGACCAAGAAAGAGGAACCGGCAACTACAAAGTTACAGAAGAGATGTGGAATTCGGTGATCTATATTGGACCAGGCTGTTCACTGGTGAGAGACCGTTAGTTTGAGCAATTTCGATGTCCGCTTTTCCGCATCTCGGAAACTGCAAAGACTAGTTTTGGATGTCCGCTATGGGCTGCGAGCGTTCAATCATGCTCATCGCAGAAAATGGCAGCGCTGAGCCGAAAGCCTAAAGATTCCTACTTTTGCCGAGCTCGTACCTCGGCGGCCCGACGAACTGCGAGTACCGCTGTTGCGTAATCTCCCAAAGAAATCCCTCTGAAAGCGAATGCAGCCGGTTTCTCGCTTAAAGTGGTATCGACTGCTCCCGAGACAATTTCCGTCAAGTCCCCTGTTACTCGCTGATATGGCAGCATTGGTTTGTCGCTTTCAGATTCCTGTTTTCGGTCGTCAACAATAACAGTTTTGAAAGCGGTCATACCCCCTGGAAGCCACGGAATGCAGGCATCTGTAATGGCGGCGAAGGCAGTCGGCTTTAGCCATCGGGCATCCAGAAAAGGTTCGATGGAATAGTCCAAAGTTATTGATGTCACTACCAGATCGGCATCACGCAAGGCGTCCTTGGCACTGGTGGCTGTTTGGGCGTCGAGGTCCATGTCCCGAGCCCGACGACAAAGCTTGTCGACATTCGCTTTGCCACGTCCGAACACACGAATGCTTTTCAAGGGGAAAACCTCGGAAAACGCAACCAAATGGGAGTGAGCTTGCACGCCGGCCCCAACAAAAGCCACTGTCTCAGCATTTGGATCAGCAAGTCGACGCGCGGCGACGACTGACAGTGCCGCTGTTCTAACAGCCGTTACCCAATTTGCCCCTAAGACTGCCCGGAGAACCCCGGTTTGCCCGTCCATTACCATGATAGCGCCGTTAATTGCAGGGAGCCCCTTTGCCGGATTGTTCGGACACACCGTTACCTGTTTGGTCACGATGAACCCATCATCTCCTACTGCCAAGGTCGACATTGCGTACCGTCCATCCCCGGGCAAAATGGCTATCTTGGGGGACGTATGAAGCTGCTTACTTGCCTTGGCTATCAGCGCAGATTCAATCGCGTCGGCAACTTCCGAAGGTTGGATACCTAAACCTTCCAAGTCTTTGTCAGAAAGATAAGTTATTTTGCTTTCAGAAGTCATGTTGGCGCCGCTCCGCTTTACAACCCGGCTTCCCGATTAGGCTATTAAGTTGCGTGTTAACATAAGCTTTGGGTGTCTAGATTGGGACTTCACTCGAGTACATTATTCGTTGCATTGGGATTTCTGTTTTCATGCTTACGGTCTCAAGTTGTCTCAAGCCAGTTGAGTTTGAAAATTGTATGCTCTCCTTCGAGACCTTTAAGCGGAACAGTCATTTGCTCGGCAAATTGAAACTCCTGTGATCCGCCCACCATGATCCGTGTGGCATCCGAGACGCGAATGTCACTTGGTGCTGCCAGGGCGGCTATACGTGCTGCTTTGTTGACAACAGTCCCGAAGTGATCAGCATCAGAAGTTATCACTTCGCCGGTATGCAAGCCGATGCGAACCCGCAACTTTGGCTCGTTTGTTTCCGCCGCGTTCGCCTGTTGAATATTTTGAGCTGCCAGCAATGCTGCCCTTGCGGAAGCAAAAGACGACATCACCCCGTCTCCCAGTGATTTCACCGTACGTCCACCACTCCCGACGATCTGCGTTTCGACAAGTCGCAGATGTCTTCCGAGGGCGTCGCTCCAAAGCGTATCACCTATAGCCTCAGCGATTTTTGTGCTGTCCGCGATATCGGTGAACATGATGGTCGCTATACCACTTTGGCCGAGTTCATGGGGTGTGGAGAGGGCGGCATCAAGCAGTTCCTCAAAGCCTCTGGCCTCATACCCAAATCCCTCTACGTTGTTGACCGGTAGGGAATTGTGAACGTGCACAATCTTCCAGGATCCTTTGTCGAGTTTCAGAATGACCGTAGAACGTAGGTGCGCGATCTGTCCTGTTTCAATACCCTCAATGCTTGCTTCCCATTCGACCCAACCGAGTGATCCGCATTCAAATCCTCTCAGGTCTTTTGGGTGCCACTTGAACCGTGGAACCTCACCGATGTATTGCTCCATACCGCGACGCAGCGCATCGCCTTTCCAAGCCTCGCCGTGTGCTGAGCCAAAGTATGACAGGGCAGCGTCATCAGAAAAAAGATGTGCCACCGTCTCTCCATCGCCCCGACCGTAGGCGTTGATCCATCGTGCCACTATAGCGGCGAGTTCCGAAGAGGGGCTGATCGTATCTCTCATGCCAAAACCGTCGCGTTGACGGCCAGAAAACTACTTCGAAAAACATGACCTTCGCACGTCCAGTTCCTTTTGAAGCGTGTCATGGCATAACCTTTTCCCGAGATCTCCATTTCTGAGGTCCTGTCAGTGTAGGCCAAGCCGGAGCGGCTATAAAGACATAGTCAGCTTTGTCCGCAAAGCAGACGCCCAACGAGCTCTTTCTGATGGCTGCTTCTTACCTCACCAACGCGTATCCTACGCTCAATTTCGATTGGTTGTTAAGGCAATGCGACCGGGTTTTCATCGAGTGTCCGGAGGTAAGAAATCAAGTCTGCGCGATCCTGATCAAACCAAACTCCATCTAAGTCCATCTTTGTTCCCGGAATGTATTCTCGTGGACGCCCAAGAAGCGAGTTGAGATTGTCGTAGTCCCAGACACCTGAAGTCGCTGAGAAAGCCGTCGAGTACTCGTAGCCATCGTACGAGCCAATGGTGCGCCCGAGAACTCCCCAAAGTGGCGGACCTTCATTGGCTTGAAATTGCCCATGGTTCTCCAAGCTGTGACAGGCTTTGCAGGCACCTGCCAGAGTTTATCCTCGGCCCCTATCGGCATTACCAATCAAGTGCTTCACACTAGGGATACTGGCACTTGTAGGTACGCCAGCATCCAATAGCATGGTCACGATTTCGTCGTGCCCACGCAACGAGGCGAAATGCAGTGCTGTCCCAAGCCAAGGATCCACGACAGTTGGATCAGCGCCGGCTTCCAAAAGCAATCGAACAACTTCTGTGTGTCCGTTGCTTGACGCAGCATGGATTGGGTATGCAAAAGTTTTTTCTTACTCCGCATTGGGAAGAGAGTAGTTTGGGTCGGCCCCAGCCTCCAACAGGGCCGCGACCACGTCGGTACGACCGAACCGAGATGCGACTACGAGTGGTGACGAACCTTCAAAACGAGCGCCTGTGGTGCTCGGCAGATCCACCGGCACTCCTTTTTCGATTTCTGACATAACTTTTGCGACATCGCCTTTTCGAGCCATCAAGTGGATCATTTCAGCGGAACCTGTCGACATGGTGGCGCATAGCGCAGCCACGCCCGCGAGGAACGTTTTCCAAGTTCTGTTCATTGCGGCATCCCCCCGGTTGTGGGAGCCTTAATACCACAACTAGTCGTCAATTTCATTTCTTGCAAAGAGTGGCCGCTTTGTCCGCATGTGAGACGTAGAACAGGGTCGCAGCGAATGTCCGGATTGGATTTCAGCGGATTTGTTTGATTTGAACGTCCGCTTTCGGGAAATCGCACTGCAACGCCGCGACTCGTTCCACGTTTTGGTGGGCTCGCGACCGCCAAATTCGCCGCATTGGCAAGAGGCGGCTTAGTCCGCAACGCGGTCATTGATTGGCTGCATAGCGAACGACCGCTCCGAGCCAAAGCGGACATGTCCGTTCCACATATTATGTGCGTCCTCAGGGAGAGGGACCGCAAAAGCTTCGGTGCTTGCGATACCCCGGAACTCACACAATAAACATGGCCCATCGCGCTGCGTTTCACTAAGCTGGCTGAGTTGTCCTGGATCGTGGAGGAACGATTGTGTGGTGGATAAGACCACTGATTGCCGGAGTATCCCTACCGTGCCTGCTTTTAGGTCTTCTGTTCTTTGCAGCCTCGCTGACCCCCTCCCTCATTCCACGCGAGCCAATGGTTCAGGGATTATTAGGCGGGATCTTGGTGGCGCTTGGCTATCTTCTGGGACGTGTGCTCGAACTGATTTGGCAGGCCGCCGATCTGCCTCGCATGCGCGGACGTCTAGCGCTTGTTGGCAACATTGTCTTTGCAGCTCTTGTTGCCGGACTTTCAATATGGACGCTGACTTTCAGCTTTGAATGGCAGAATGAGTTACGCGCAAAAATGGGGATGGAGCTTGCAGATGCAAAGCACCTGGCGCAGATCCTCTTGGCAGGGACCGGAACCTTTGCGCTTTTTTTTCTGATCGGCGCGTTCGTGGCGGCCCTGTTCCGATGGGTCAGGGACCGCTTCTATCGCTTCATGCCGCCGCGCCGAGCCAATGTTCTGGGCGTTGTGACGGTCGCCCTGCTGCTCTTCGTCGTCACCCGCGACGGCATTTTCGACCGGGTGGTCACGGGCCTGGATGAAAGCTTCGAGGCCGCTCAGATGCTTTTTGATATCGCGCCTGACCTGCCCGAAAGACCGGATCAGGCTGGTTCCGAAGCGTCTCTGATTGACTGGGCGGCGATGGGTCAACCTGGTCGAGATTTCGTCCTGGATGGACCGGATGCCGAAGCGATTTCCGCCTTCACAGGCAAACCCGCGCAGGACCCTATTCGGGTTTATGTCGGCCGGGCAAACGGCGAGTCACCGCAAGAGCGGGCCGAACTGGCACTTGCCGAGCTAAAACGGCTGAGGGCTTTTGATCGGGAAGTTCTGATCGTTACTAGCCCCACAGGAACCGGTTGGATGGACCCGGGTTCTCACGATCCGGTGGAATACATGCACAATGGCGATATCGCGACGGTTAGCGCCCAGTATTCCTACCTACAATCGCCTCTGGCACTGGTTCTAGAAACCCGGACCGGACTCGATCAGGCGACCGCGCTTCTCGACGTGGTGCACTCCTATTGGCGGACGCTGCCAAAGGATCGCCGCCCAAGATTTTACGTGCATGGTCTGAGCCTTGGTGCCTGGTCGTCGATGTACGCCACCAACCTCTTCCGCCTTGCCGACGACCCGATCGATGGAGCCTTCTGGGCCGGCCCGCCGTTTCCGTCACGGTTCTGGCAGCAAGCGCAAAACGCGCGCGATCCTGGCAGTCCATGGGTGCTCCCCATCATTGGGAACGGATCGTTCGTCCGATTTGCGTCTCACTTCTCGGATGCCTCTCAAGCCATCGCTGACTGGGGGGAGATGCGGATCGTATTCCTGCAGTATTCCAGCGATCCGATCGTTTTCTACGATCCGAGTTCCCTTTGGCGGGCACCGCCCTGGATGAACGAACCTCCAGCCGAAGATGTTTCAAAGCAACTCGTCTTCATCCCGGTAGTCACGCAGTTTCAGTTGGCCCTCGATATGGCGTTATCTTTTGGTACGCCACCAGGACATGGACACGCCTATTTTGCGCAGGATTACATCTCGCCCTGGGTCGAGGTCACGGCCCCTGCGGACTGGACTGCTACAGACACCAAACGGCTGAAAGCGCATTGCGATATCGGGTACCAGCTTGGATGCCGGAACCGGTGAACCAGTGTCGACGTTCCTTAATCTGTCTTGCGAGCTCGGCACACGCCGTCGATAGAAGTTGAGAGATTATTCCACATTCCTGAGAAGCGGCGTGCAAGGCGAACGACCGCTATGCGGACAAACCAACCGTTCGACAACAAACTCCCAATCTTTGGATTTGCGCGTCATTCATAGAGCGCTCAACACCTCCAGACCCCTTGTGGACAGGAGACAATCTGAGCCATTCACTGCTTACCACAAGAAACGCCCAACTCAAACTTTCTTCATGCCAAGGCAGTAGATTCCCAATAATGTTCAAAGACCTGTGAACCTCAATTTGGTGACATGATCATCGTCTTTACATAAGCTGAGTGGGTTGGGTTAGTGACATGTCTACCGTTTTGTGATCCGCGTTCCGTCAACCAATCCTGAAGATGGGTAGAGAACAATTAAATCATCCGCGTTCAAACCACTGGCGACGCTGGCGTGCACGCCATTGGTCGCGGCGACTTCGATTGGTTGTTCGAAGATTTTTCCATCCTCGACCAGAAACACAAACAAGCCTTGCTGCGCCCGGAACATTGCACTAGCAGGAATAATCAACGCTTCCGGATCTTCCTGAATGACGATCCGTACTTCTACCCGGTACCCGTGGCCCAATCGGCCGGTGGATACATCGGGTGTTTCCATTGAAATCACAACGTTTACGCGCTGTTCCTCGACCCCCAAGGCCGAGAACTTTGTAAATCCAAGTGGATCGATGCGCTCTACCGCTCCGTTAATCGGCTTCCCCCCGCCCCATTCGTCAATAATAACACGATCGCCCACGGACACCTGAACAGCGTCAGAAGACAAAAGTTCGGCAACAACCTCAAGGTCTCCGTCGATGTCGCCGATTTCCAGGATGGGAGCCCCCGCAGGCAGCGTAATTTCGTTTTGCTGTATCACTTGCAGAACCCGCCCAGTTGCAGGCGCCAGCAGCGGGATCACTTCGTCCGAGTGTGATGTAAGTGCCGATGCAATGCCACGGTCATCAAATCCGATCAGCTGAGCACGCGCATTCGCCAGTTCTGCGGTTCGAACCGAAATAGCAGCCTCGGCACTGTCGACTACGGCCTGGGCGACTCGGCCTTCGCGCTCGGCGCGGGCCAACGCCGCCTCACTGATGCGGCCGTTCTTCATCAGCGACTCCGCGCGTTCCAGATCTTCTTCCGCCAGCGCCAGATCTGCGACCGCTTTGTTTAGATCGGCGCGGGCCACGCGGAGAGCAGCTTCTGCAGCAGTGACCGCCGCGCGGGCCTGTTCGCGCGTCCGTACATCAAGCATGGAGGGATTGGTGGGCAACATGCGTGCGATGACCGTTTGATCCGCAACAACCGGATCACCCGGCTCCACACCAACGCGGAGCAGTCGTCCGGCAACTGGTGTCGCCACAACATATGAATCGTGCACACGCGTGCGCCCCTCTTCATCAACCGTGACGATTAGGTCCCCAACTTCAACCTGAGCCAGATCCACCGCCACCGCTCGAGGCCAGAACGCTACAAGCAACACGATCGCAATTATCACAATGGTGACAATCGAAAGCACCCACCGTGATTTTTTTTGCGCCATCAGGACTACTCCTTAATTTTCAACGCTTCGACCAGGTCAACCCGGTCCACATCTCGCTTTACAATCCACCCAGAAACTATTGAAGCAGCCAGAACCACCAGCACCGCAGTGCCATACCCGCTGGGATTAAACACGCTTGGGACCTGATAAATGTCGGTGCTAAAACCTGCCGATATCGCAAACGACAAAAAGTAGCCCATGAGTGCTCCGAGAGGCAAAGCAACGAGTACGACAACCGCCAACTCCCCCAAAAGCACATAAGATGCTTCGCCCTTCGTGAACCCGATGACGCGCAGGCTTGCCAGATCACGCATGCTTTCAGAAAATGAAATGCGCGCGGTGTTATAGATGATCCCAAAGGTGATCACAGCCGCGATGAGCGCCATCAAATAACGGGTGGACCCTGCGCCTTCGTTCATGATCTTTTGCATCGCTTGCTCCGCATCACGCTTGACCGAGATCCCGGCCACCCGCGGCAGTTCTGCAAAGTAAAGCTGCAAGGCCTCAAGCCGATCGGATTCCGCCGACAGGTAGACTGCCGAGACACGCCCCGGTTCTTTGAGTATGCGGTTAAGCCCGTCTAGGGACATATACGCAGGAGATCCAAGCAAAGTTTCCGCCACACCTGTAACTTGTACAGTCAATTTCGGACGCCGCCCCTCCAGCACGTCAATTTCAATGGTATTTCCGATTTCCGCACTCAAAACTTTTGCCAAAGCAGTCGAAAGCACAATGCCATTCGTGTGAAGTTCTACCGGTTCCAAGTCTGACTTCAAAGCGCGGTTCAGACGCGCGTCTTGTTGCAGCCCGTTTACCGCACCACGATACTGGCGCAGTCCATGCCGAAACAACACAGGCACCACACGAACGGGCTCAACGGTATGAACGCCGTCGAGCGATGCAAGCTCATACTGAACCGTATCGGACAGCGGATGTGTAAAACTGACCATGGCATCACTGCGGTCAATGACGGAAAACGTCATATCAATGGTCTTGTCGAAGCCGGCCAGAATGCTAACCATACCAACAGACAGTGCCATCCCGCAGGCAATCCCGACAATCGCGCCGAGGATACGGCCGGGTTGCCTCACAATGCGACGCATCACCATTCGGGTTGGCTGGTCCAAAAGCCTTTTTATGCGCGGACCGAAGGCCCCAGTCCTGCTATAATCTACCGGCGCGGGAGGTCGCATAGCGATCGCGGGTGTCAGACTGAATACCGATCTCAGAACGAGAATTGCGCCTGCGGATGCCGCCAAGACACTGACTGAGACTCCAAGAGCAAAGGCACCTGCACTGATCTGGAAAACGAGGAACGGAAACTTGTAGTACGTCTGGTAAACACCCGACAAGAGGCGCCCCAACAGAATCCCAAGCGCCCCGCCGAAAACGGCACCGCACAATGCGATCACCAAAACAAGCTTGAAATAGTGAACACCTATTTCAAGGCTGGTGTACCCGAAGGCTTTTAGTATTCCTATTTGTTCTCGTTCGGATTGGATCATTCGGGCAATCACGATATTGAGCAGGAACGCCGCGATAGCCAGAAAGATCGGCGGCACCACCCCTACTGTTGCGCGAAGACCAGCGATTTCTTCTGTCACGAACCTGTTGGACGCTTGATCTTCCAAACCGTAAGCGCCCAAACCTCCATATTTGTCGAGTAGGCGGTTTGCCCCGGCGATCACCTCCTGCGTATTGGCATTTCTTGAGAGCAAGAGCAGCGCTTCGTTGAAAGCCCCCTTCATGTCGAAGGCTGCTGCCATGGCATCCTCCAACATCCACAAAACGGCAAAGCGTGTGTCGTCCGGCACAATTTCTCCCGGAGCAGCGATGTAGATGAACTCCGGGCTTTGCGCCAATCCGACAACAACAAAGGTTCTTCGAGCGCCGTTCATCGTCGCAGACAGACTATCACCAGGTGCCAGACCAACGGCGTCGGCAAAGCTCTGCAATAGCAAGACTTCGTCATTGCGCCCGACACGGGGCGCGCGACCGCTTGTAAGCATGTAGTTGTTGATGAGCGGACGAGCATCCCGCGGTATTGAAAGTGCCGTGGCGCGCACGGGTCTGCCAGCCTCTTCCAGCGTAATCAGAGCCCCGCCAGTCACCCGCCCTTCAACCGCCGTAACGCCGGGCAGATTGGCCAAATGCTGAAGCACCGTTTGCGGCGCGCGCGCGGCTGGAGCAAAGACATCCGCAAGGCGGTAGCGTTCGTAATACGTACTGCGTGTCTCGGAAAGCGTACCAACCAAACCGGTCATCATCACGAGGGTCATTACACCCAATGCGATAACACTGGCTATCGCGACGGCTTGCCCTTTCAAGCGGCGCAAAGTCCGAACTATTTTCTTGTCAAGCGGACTCACCAGTTGATCTCGTCAGGTGTGAGCTTTTCGGAATTGGCCTGAACATCTTGGATCATGCCGTCTGCAAACTTTATTACCCGGTCAGCCATATCTGCTGTTGCAGCCGCATGTGTTACAATGAGAACAGTGGTGTTCAGTCGTTCATTGACGTCTTTCAGCACCCGAAGCACGGCCCGACCTGTCTGGCTGTCGAGCGCTCCGGTCGGCTCGTCGCAGAACAAAACAGTGGGTGTTTTCGCAATGGCACGCGCGATGGCTACGCGTTGCTGCTCACCCCCTGAAAGCTGCGCTGGAAAGTGATCTTTCCTTGCGTCCAGCCCGACAAGGTCCAGTGCGTCCGCGGGTCGCATCGGGTTCTGTGCAATTTCGGTGACCAATTCCACATTCTCTTCGGCTGTAAGGCTGGGCATGAGATTGTAGAACTGAAACACGAACCCGACATGATGGCGCCGGTATAGCGTCAAGTCGCGATCCGAAAGGCTTGTCAGCTCTGTACCTCCAAACCACGCTTGCCCGCCCGATGCGCGATCGAGGCCTCCGAGTATATTTAGTAAAGTGGACTTCCCGCTGCCTGATGCACCGAGCAGTACGACCATCTCACCTTTCGGGATTTCAAGGTCGACGCCCCGCAGAGCGTGGACGGCGGCTTCCCCTTCCCCGTACACCTTGGATAGAGCTTCCGTACGAAAGGTATAACCAGGCAGGTGTTTCATGACGACACACTGTAATAGCGGGGGCGGCGGGTCAACACATTGGCAAATACGGCAACTTGTCCTTTGGTCCATGCTTTCTATTTATGTCGAACGCAAAATGCCGGGCCTTAACCCAACTTTATCTTTGAGCTGTGCTATGCATCGCCCGTTGGCGACTGGGATTGATAGTACGCATTGGGACTCAGAGCAGTCTTTCGCTGCAGCGGGAACCAATGACAGCAACGCGGACAAAGCCGCCGTTCTTAACTCTGAACACATTGGCTGCACTCTGCGCTGATGTGAGCCTTTGTTACGCCGTCTAGCGCGTCCTGAGTGTATTGCCATCCAAATAGGCGAAACGAATGAAGCGCGACATTAACTCTCGGCTTTTTGGCGGATGAGCTTCTTCGAAATCACTAGGTGAATGCTTCAACAATATGCGCGTTGAGTTCATAAATGGATTCCACGTTTGTAGCGCCGTCGTAGAATGTAACGTCGCTGACTCGGCGTTCAGCTAGCAGTTCGCCTTCGATCCAATATGCATCGAAAATCGACTTGAACTCGATGCCCTTAGGGTAATCTACATGAATGATCTGGTTCGGTGGCGGCGAAGGTGTATGAACGCAAGAACCTGCAACCGGAACAAACAGGAATTCGGTTACAATTGCTCCATCGATTGTCAGTGGTACTATGTAACCGGGTAGCCTGATTGTCTTGCCCAGTTTTTCTAAATTTGGACCGCGCCCGATGGAGTTGTTTTGCGCAATGATTTTTCGGCGCTCTAGCATGAGATTTTCTACGTCGACATCATGGGCGGACAGAATACCATTGGCCGCCTTATACTCTTGAATTAGATCCGGATCAGTGCGCTCACTGGCACTGGATGTTCGCCAACGAACTTGCGTTCGCATAGCGTTCAACAACGGATCTGGCAGTGTTTCAAATGGGGTTTCCAGAGACTTTAGGGTTGTTTTCAAATCACGCCAGCTAACCGCAACATGCTCCTGAATAGGATCATCTAGCGCTGTGGAGCTTGCGGCAATGGCCAAATCAAGCATGCGCTCAGACATGTCAAAATGCTTTGCCCATGAAGGAGAAGTTTGGGCAGCAGGTTTTTGCGGGACTTGGACAATCTCTGCCTGAGCAGCTTGAATGTATGCGAACGCAAAAACAGAAATTATCAGAGCAATCAGGTTACTTGTCATTTCAGAGCTCCAGTTCTCACTCCAAGTCGCGACGGGTCAAATTTTTCGGCCAAGTTTTAATTTGCAAGGGATCTTTCACTCTCGTGTTTTTTGCTCCCAGTCGTTGAAAGCAGTCTCTTGAATCATTCTTCCAAAGCGCCGGTCAAAAAAAGAACGACAGACCCAGTTTCAGTTGTCTTTCCGGCCCGCCGTCAGGTCTGCGCTCTAAAGTGTAATATCCGACACTGACATCCATAGCGGTGCCCTTAGTCTCATTGATGATCGACGTCTTACCGGCGGTCAAACCCAGTGGAATTGCCCATGCTTCGTCATTGCTTGCGGCATTCCAGTTGTACGAAAGGAGGTTGTTGTACCCAACGTACCAGCCCTCTCCCAAACCGTAGTTCAGAATGGGTTGCAGGATGGTTACGTTGAAATCGTTCTCACCCCACATATGAGCGATGACGCCACCCCATGACAGATCACCGGTTTGCCCAAACATGACAAAGGCAGGGCCAGCGCCCCAACCGGCACCTTGCAAGGCGTCATTCGTGTGCGTTGGCAGGGAAACTTGCAGGCCATAGCCAAGCGCGATTCCGCTTTCTCCCGGCGTAGGTGAATAAAATGCCTGTACAGTTGAATCACCGATGCCCCAGGTCAGATCATTTTCTGTCGAGGGATCGACAATTCCGGGTGGCAATACGGCTCCGGGCTGGACACCTTGGATCGGCACAATGCCCCGAAGCACCAATGTGGCGTCTGTCAGTGGAACAGAATAGACGGGCTGTAGCTGAAAGTTGTAGCTTTCTTCATCATTCGTCCCGGTCCTGAAGGCGATTGTATTATCCGTGATTAGTGCTTTTGTGTCCGCAAGCGGGTTCGCAGCCTTCCGCGCTGCCTGACAAGCCGCGTCACAAGCATGGGCTTCATTGGCTTGAACACCGATCAACCCGGCGAAGAGCAGTGCATTAGTGTAAAGAAGGCTTTTCATATTTTGCTATAGTGCTCCGTTTTGAATTGTCGTTAGGCTGTCCTAATACATTCGTCGCAATCGCGGAATTATTCGGATATCCTTCGCGCTGCCGCTGCAATTGGTTGGCCAATCTCTGCCCCAATGCCTCGGAACAGTTCCTGATGGTCATCCGTAAGCCGCGATAGGGTGACAATCTTCTCGAACTGCGCCAACTCAACCAACTGCGGAATGAAGGGCTCTATCAACGCTTCGTGCCGGGCGTGGGCAGCCGCATCCATGTAACGTTCATAGCCATAAACCGTTTCGCCAACTCGGGCGAATTCGTAAACTAAAAGCCCGTCATCGGAGGTCGATGCCTCAACCATGTCTCTGGCCAATGTATCAAAAGCCTGTGCGTTTTCAGCCGGAACGCTCAGTATGGCGATAAATGCGACTTCCTCCGCGTGCGCATACGCCGGCGCAAAAAGGGATGTCGCTATCAAAGCGGCTTTGCAACAGATCAGTCGTTTCAATTCTGGTTTCCTTCCTGAAGCGGCGAGGGGCATTGTGTGCCCCCAGCGGAAACGGCCTCTGAAGTCAAATACCGTCCCGATGCGTGAAGCGCCCATCCATAAGCGTGCCCAACACCCTTATGTCCGAGATTTCACGCGGTTCGACTGCAGTTATGTCCTGATCGAGAACAACAAGGTCGGCATATTTTCCCACTTCGATGGAGCCTATTTTGTCCTCCATCGCTTGCTGCGCGGCAGGATAGATCGTGACTGCTTTCAAAGACTCTTCCAATGAGGCCGGTTTGCGGGACAACGGGAACGGCTTGCTGTCCGGATTCAGTGGGTCCTGCAAAGTCATCGCAATCTCAACATTGAGGAGCGGACCAATCAGATCAATCGGCGAGGATGGCACGTCCGAAGATATCGATACGTTGTGCCCTAAGGCCATCAGCGAGGAATAGCGGGCAAAAATCGCCTCGACCTTTGCACGACCCAACAAGTCCAATGCGTTAACATCCTGGTTTTCCCAATCAACGTGGAAAATAGGCGTCGTATTTACCATGATGCCATTCTCAATGACTGTTTCATGGTCCTGATCGGACACCCAGAAATAATGGTGTAGCAGGTTGTTGGGAACGTTATAACCAGCGCCCCGCGCGGTCATGATCGCGTCCACCGTGTTGCGTACTGTTTGTGATCCATCGACGTGAGTGCCCACCGGAAGCCCGTTCTGATTGGCATGTAGATAGACCGAAGTTATCATTGGGCCTTCAATGGCAGCCGCACCGCGCGTCGCGGACCCGTCCGCGTAGTCGTCCAGCATCCAGGCGGTTTTTGAACTCCAGTTCCCTTCCGGATGGATCTTAATGCCCCAGATGCGCAGCATGTCGCTGTCGTACTGCTCGCGCAACTCTAGTGTGTGTTCCACGATTTCGTCAGCAGTGGCAGTTGGGTCCTTGAAACCCGTCGCAACAAAAGTGCGGATCGTCAGTTCTCCATTCTTTTCCAGTTCGTGTAGATGGGCCAGTGCGAGTTTCTCGTCATCTTTCACAAGCGACAGATCGGTAACTGTCGGCATAGCCATCAAAGGCACGTGCACTGCTGTGATTCCGGTTTTGGCAGCCTGATCGTAGAGGTTTTTCTGGATATCAGGAATTTCACCTGCTGGGTCCCAAGCCCCCGCATTTCTAAATGCCGCAGCCCACTGGAACTCAATTCCGATTCCGGTCTGGTTGCCTTCCGCGTCACGCTGCCAGAACATAACGCCCGGCACCTGATCCTCTTCATCAGGGCTGACTTGACCCACTTCAAAGGCCTTGGAGTTCATCCAAACGTCATGAATTGTGAAGTCGAGGATAAAGGCCGGACGGTCAGAAACCACCGAATCCAGATCTTCTTTTGTGGGCCACCCGCCATAAGCTACCTGATTGAACCCATAGCCGAGGATCAACTCTTCGTCGGGGTTTGCATCGGCATATTCCTTGATGGCCGCCAAGGCCTCCTCAAGCGTTTCAATTCCAAACAAACTTACACCGCGCGACGTCCAACCCGAGGCAACGATGTGATCGTGGCCTGACACAAAGCCCGGCAGCAGGGTATCCCCGCCCAAGTCCAAAACTTCGGTGTTTTCGCCAACCAGCGCCTCTGCCCCCGCGACATCGCCAACATAGCTTATCTGGTTACCCGTGACCGCAACGGCCTGCGCGGTCGGCGCATCGTCGTTCATGGTAAGAACAGAGGCATTGGTAAAGACCAGATCGGCGGCCTGCGCACAGAGAGACGTTGATGATACCAATAGCGCAGCAATGGAAAGTGATAGCTTCTTCATGAGGCACTCCGAGGACATTGACAGGTTTTCTGTGTTCGAGATCGATAGTGTAACCTGAGTTTGTGACTGGCTATCCGAATCGTGCAAACTATTATGAATAATTGAATTTCATTATGGTGCGGTTAGAGCCGGACGCGAATTAAGTTGACTGAGGCGCAATGTTCTTTTCCAAAAAAATACGTTCAGTGGAAAATCTGCCCTATTACAATGACGTTCAATACGAAGCGCTACTGCTATCTCCCCAAGGACCAAAGCTGAATTGGCGCAGTGCCCAATACAATGGTTTTGGCGTTCACTCTGAAGAAGTTTATTCGCGTATACGTTATCAAGAGGTTCAACATAGCGGTACGGTCTTCTACGGTCTGTTCCTGCCAAATGGTGATCCGGTCCGATTTCAGGGAATCTTGTATGAGGATCCGTTTTTAGTGTGTTGGCAGGGACAAAAGCAGACAGAATATGACTACGTTGCTGAATCTGGCACCCAGATTTACATGCTGGAAGTCCCACGACACCAAGTTGAAAAGCGGGGGTGGTCAACATTTGAAGCCCCAATCCGCCTGTCCAAATCTGGCCGTCTGAATGCTTATGTCCAGACCATTGAAATGTGCCTTTGCCACAAACAAAGTGGCAGGGGCATGCCAAAGGCTTGCATGTTGAATGGCATATTCGAAAGCCTCGAAAAATTGGCAGGAGATTTATTTTACTGTGCTGAACCACAAATGGCTGAAGAGAAGGCGAGCCATAGTCAATGGAAGATCGTTTTGGCGGCAGAAGAGTTTTTTCAGAAAACCCGGCTGGCACGAAACTAACGGTTCAAGAACTGTGTCGCGAACTCGGGGTATCCAGGCGGACACTCTTTCTGGCCTTTGAAAAACAGCTTGGTGTTGGCCCAAGCAAGTTCCAATCGATCGTCCAACTGCATCGACTAAGGTCGCTTCTGCAGGAAAGCACCTATGAGAAAGGTGTCGTTTCGAAGCTCATCGGCGAGGCAGGTTTTAGTCACCTAGGCCGGACATCAGTTGCCTACCGCCAATTCTTCGGCGAAACCCCTATAGAAACCGCGACCCGACCAAAAATTGGTTCAGGTGCAGGAGCTTCTTAAGACGAAAGTCCACTTTGGGCTCCCTTCGGTCACACGCTGCGCTGCTCACGAACGTTGGATATGCTGATGAAACCTGCCATTTGGCTCCTTGATAGATTCAGTTGGTCGACACGGTGTCGGTGCATGGAGAGGGAAGGAAGGATGGAGGACAATTGATGTCCATTTTTCAACTTCCTGCCATCACACCGAAACGCCCGCCGTGGAATAAAGGTCGCCTTATAGGCCAAAAACGCCCGCTTCTCGCGAAGCAGGTCTGGGCCATCCGCGTCCGGCTTGAACTCTCAGACAATCTCAGGGACTTGGCACTCTTCAATCTTGCGATCGATAGCAAGCTGCGAGGCTGCGATCTGGTTCGCTTGAACGTAGCCGATCTTGTTGCTGGTGATCGTGTCCGCGAACGCGTGACAGTTGTCCTGAGCAAAACAAAGCGGCCAGCCCAATTCGAGGTTTCGGAAAACACCCGCCAGTCCATCTGGACCTGGGTATGTCGCCCGGAGATGCTTGGACGCAATTTCCTTTTCCCAAGCCGCTTCCACGAAAGGCCGCATATATCGACGCGACAGTACGCGCGTTTGGTCCGCGATTGGGTGTCGGCGATTGGTTTGGAGCCAAGCGATTACGGCACGCATTCACTAAGACGCACCCAAGCGGCACTGATCTACCGGAAAGCAGGCAGTCTACGCGCGGTGCAGCTCTTGCTTGGCCACACCAAGATCGACAGCACAGTTCGATATCTTGGCGTTGAACTGGAAGACGCGCTGAGTATCGCAGAAAAGATCGACGTGTGAAGATTGGGCGGGCGGCAAGAGTCGCCCGCTTTTCGTGACTGGCAATTGTCGCATCAGTGCTGACCTTCCACTGGACTTCCGAGCCGAGACGAGCGCCACCGTCGTTGATTGAGTTGAATTTCTCGCCCGGATCGCCGGGGCTCAGGTCAGTAGCTGGGTTGTCATCATTGCCATGTGAATGCTTGCGGGAAGTAAGCAGTCACTCTAGAATATTTCGGCGAACGTCCTCTTCGAGAGCGAAAAGCGGGCGTCGCAATTTCGCGCCGTGCGTGCCCCTCAGCGGAGAAATATCGGAGGGTGAAACTCGCAGAGCGCGCAAAAAACCGGCCTCGAAAAATGGCTTGGTTGTGTGTAGTTGTATGGCTGAGCTTATTGCTCTTCCTGTACAGACAACAGCTAGGTGAAGAAAAAAGATAACGTCCAGACGAACGAGGAAATGAAAGACTGTACTTTCGGCCTCTCCAATCGACTTCAGGTGCCGACAATTTGGCATTTTCGTTCTGGGTGCTAATTCGCTTCTGAAATTGTTAACCCACCCCGCTTCACCAAGAGGTCAACAATTGCGGCAACCCCTTTTTTGTGACGAAGGGACGAAAACAAAAAAGGCCGTCCTTTGCGCATTCTGGCTGCGTCTCTTTCCATGACCTCCAGTGAAGCGCCAACATGCGGCGCCAGATCCGTTTTGTTTATGACCAGGATGTCGGATTTTGTTATGGCCGGTCCGCCCTTTCGTGGGATTTCCTCACCAGCGGCGACGTCAATCACATAGATTGTGAGGTCCGCGAGCTCCGGGCTGAAAGTAGCCGACAGGTTGTCGCCGCCGCTTTCGATAAGAACAATATCGAGATCGGGATGGCGTTCCTGCATTTCAGCGACCGCTGCTAGGTTGATCGATGCATCCTCGCGGATCGCTGTATGTGGACAACCGCCGGTTTCGACGCCGATAATTCTATCTTGGGGAAGAATTTGCATACGCATCAATGCTTCAGCGTCCTCCTGAGTATAAATGTCATTGGTGATGACACTCACCGAACAGACGTCGCGCAGAGCTTCAGATAAGGCAGCAGTCAAAGTGGTCTTTCCGGCTCCAACCGGACCACCGATGCCAACGCGAAGAGGGCCGTTCATATTGTTCATGTACGGAATATCCTTGAATACTGTGTTTCGTGTTTCATCGACGCTATGTCCGTCAGGAACGCAGTCGAACTCAGTTCTTCTAAGCCTGCCATTTGCGCTTTTTCGGCGATATGAGCGCATAGCGGTGTCAAATTACGTATCAGTCTCTGAGAATCGGTTTGGCCCAGCGGCACTAGGCGCGTTGCGCAGGCGACCAAGTTGCTTGCAAATGCTTGTAAATACATCTTTGTCGCCAGTAACATGGGGAGGCCCTGCAGACGTGCGGCGTGGCCTACTGAAACTGGGTAAGCATATTGTTGGATATCTAGTTCCCAGACGTCTCCTGTGACCGTTCCGAATGCTTGTCCCAGCAATTCGGTTTCCATTTTTCTTTCAAATGACGCGCAGATGGCCCGCGCTTTGGCATCGACACTGATAAGTTCATCTTTATCCTGAGCGTTGTATGCGGACACTACGAACAGAGCGTCATTCCATCCAGATCCATGTTCCAGCGCATGTGAAACCCAGGCTTGGGTATCTTGTGAACTGGAGACAGCTCCCTCGTCAATTGCAGCTTCCAGCCCATGAGAATAGGCAAAGCCCCCTACGGGATATGCCGGAGACAACCACTGGGTTAGCGTAAGGATATCAGCGTCAGTGGGCGTGGCCATGAGTCCTGCCGTGGCCATAGGCCCCACCTTCGGGGGTGAACGGTTCGTGAACCTCCCGAACCGAGGCTCCGATTTTCAGAAGCATGTCTCGGATCACATGATCGACCTGAATCAGAAGCCGATCCTTTTCGATTTGGCAGGGCGTGTGGCGATTGCCGATATGCCAAGCAATGCGCGTCAGGTCCGGGGCTTTAACCTCCAGCAACGCTTCGGGTGCAGCCTGTATTTCCACTTCGCGACCGTCATCCAGAACCAAAGCGCCACCGTGGTTCAACGAAGTCGTTTGTGCCAGATCGATGAGAATCTGTTCGCCACTTTCGCAGGTCAAAACCTTGCGCCGCAAAAAGCGGTCGTCATAGGTTAATGACAGACAATCTGCTGGATCGCCATGCGTGTGATCCGAATACTTACGTGCAATACAGAGCAGGGCGGTCATACCGTCGCCTCCTCTGCAGGGGGAATGGTCAGAGCCAGATTGAGTCCGAAAATACCCGATGCACGATCCGTTCGCGCGCCAGGCCGCGCTTTTTCAACTCTTCGTCGCTCAGTGATTGCAGGAATTCGACTTGCCGGACGCGTGATTGAGCTTCGGCCACGCTGATCAGGGCCGAGTAGATTGACGATCCGATGGATGCGATCAAATTTGGCAGCGAAAAGCGTGCGTGTGTTTGTGCTGTTGAGTGTGCCATTTGGACCCTCGTAAATGTTGGTCCTCCCATTGGATTTAATATTTGTCATAGTGGCCTCATTTAGAAGAGCGTGTTTGGTCATTTCAGCCTTGCGCGGGCCGCAACTCAGCACATTTTTGATCAGAACAAAAAGTATCGTTGCGCCATTGGCAGGACTTCGGCGGGTTGGCAGGTCAGCAACTCGCCATCCGCCCGGACTTCGTAGGTTTCCGGATCAACTTCGACTTGCGGCGTCGCGTTGTTCAGCAGAAGATCCTGCTTGCCGATCTCACGCGTGTTTTGGACGGCGACGGTCTGTTTTGCCAATCCCAGTGCATCACCGATCCCGTCCGCATAGGCGGCTTGCGAGACAAATGTGATCGCCGAGTTTTCTACCGACCGACCATATGCGCCAAACATGGGGCGGCTATAGACAGGCTGCGGAGTGGGGATAGACGCGTTGGGATCGCCCATCTGCGCACACGCAATCGTGCCGCCCAGCAGAACCATCTCGGGCTTCACTCCGAAAAAGGCAGGGTTCCATAGGACTAAGTCGGCGCGCTTGCCTTCTTCGATGCTACCAATCTCATGGCTGAGGCCGTGGGCAATGGCTGGGTTGATGGTGTATTTCGCGATGTAGCGGCGGACGCGAAAGTTGTCGTTCTCACCGGTTTCTTCGGGTAGACGACCGCGCTGTTTCTTCATCTTATCGGCGGTTTGCCAAGTGCGGATCAATACCTCTCCGACCCGACCCATGGCCTGGCTGTCAGACGCGATGATCGAGAACGCGCCCATGTCGTGCAGGATATCTTCGGCTGCGATGGTCTCGCGCCGGATGCGGCTTTCGGCAAAGGCCACGTCCTCGGGGATGGACTTGTCGAGGTGATGACAGACCATCAGCATGTCCAAATGCTCTTCGACCGTATTCACTGTGAAGGGCCGCGTGGGATTGGTCGAGGACGGCAGAACGTAGTTCTCGCCGCAGATCTTGATGATGTCCGGGGCGTGTCCACCGCCTGCGCCTTCAGTGTGGAAGGCGTGAATCGTGCGACCTTTTATGGCCGCCAAGGTGTTTTCCACAAAGCCTGATTCATTCAGCGTGTCAGTGTGGATCATCACCTGCACGTCCATTGCATCGGCTGTCGACAGGCAGCAGTCGATGGCGGCGGGGGTTGTTCCCCAGTCTTCGTGCAGTTTCAGGGCACACGCTCCGGCTTTGACCTGTTCCTCCAGTCCAGCGGGTAGAGAGGCATTGCCCTTACCTGCAAAGGCTAGATTCATTGGAAACGCATCAGCGGCCTGCAACATCCGCCCGATATGCCAGGGGCCGGGGGTGCATGTGGTCGCCAGCGTACCATGCGCAGGCCCTGTGCCGCCGCCCAGCATTGTGGTCAGGCCGGAATGCAGCGCGTCTTCGATCTGTTGTGGGCAGATGAAATGGATGTGGCTATCGAACCCGCCTGCGGTCAGAATGCGACCTTCGCCCGCAATGATCTCGGTGCCAGGACCGATGATGATGTCGACGCCGGGCTGCGTGTCGGGATTTCCGGCTTTGCCGACCTTGGCGATACGCCCGTCTCTCAGCCCCACATCCGCTTTGTAAATCCCGGAATGATCAACGATCAATGCGTTGGTAATCACCGTATCCACCGCCCCTTCGGCGCGTGTGACCTGAGATTGCCCCATACCATCACGAATGACTTTGCCGCCACCAAACTTGACCTCTTCGCCATAGACGTCTTCGTGGTGGCCGGATTCGCTGAAACGCGCAGCCGTTGCGCGCTCTATGATCAGGTCTTTCTCGACCTCGATAATCAGATCGGTATCTGCCAATCGTACTTTGTCGCCGACCGTTGGGCCGAACATGGAGGCATAGTCACTCCGGCTGATCTTGCCCGGCATCTTTCAGAGCCCCCATGATGTGCATATTGAAACCGTAGATGTGGCGGCGCCCTTCATAAGGCACCAGAATAACCTCGCGCGCCTGACCCGGCTCAAATCGCACGGCAGTTCCTGCCGGGATGTCCAATCGCATTCCCAAGGCCGCATAGCGATCAAAACCCAAGGCGGAGTTCGCTTCGGCGAAGTGGTAATGGCTGCCCACCTGCACGGGTCGATCACCGGTATTGGCGACAACAACAAGACGACTGCTGCGTCCTGCGTTGAGCGTCAGTGAACCCTCGGCGGGTATGATTTCACCGGGTATCATTTTGGCAGTTTCATTATCACAGTGACAGCGATTACCGCGATCAATGCCAGCCCAGCTGCGAGCAGGGCATAATCACTGCCATGGGTGTGAACATGGGTGTCCGAATGGGCCATGGCAGGGCCAGCCAGAATAAGGGCGGGAAACAGCATGCGATACATGGGGAACTCCTCTGATGTTTAGCGAATAGGGTTATGGACAGTCACAAGCTTGGTGCCATCCGGGAAGGTGGCTTCGACCTGCACCTCGTGGATCATCTCGGGCACGCCTTCCATGCATTGGTCGCGGGTGATCACTTCAGCCCCGGCCTGCATCATATCGGCGACCGAACGTCCATCGCGCGCGCCCTCGACCACGGCGTCGGTGATCAGGGCGATAGCCTCGGGGTGGTTCAGCTTTATGCCGCGGTCCAGCCGTTTACGGGCGACCTCGGCGGCCATCGCGACCAGCAGTTTGTCTTTTTCACGAGGGGTCAGGTTCATCTCAGAGAATCCAGCAACGGGGTAATGTGTCTTTGTTCAGCCTGCGCAGAACCGGGACCAGAGTGCGGCGAAGGGCCAAGCTGTCGTGGGCTAGAACACGGATAGCCAGCAGGTCATTTTGGATTAGTGTTGCACCTGCGTCGTCGGGCAGCATTCCGCGAATAGAATCCAAATGACCTTCGGCAGCCTCCGATGCAAAGACGATCAGTGCCATCGCCCCTGCGCCGTTTGCAATATGCGGCTTGGATAGGTGAGAGTGCCAATTACCGGAGAACCGCATTGCATCCAGAAACACCAGCTTTCCTTCGTGTCGTATCTCGATCCGATCGCTTAAGCGGATATCGGTCAACGTCTCGCCCATGGCGGCGCGCCCAAAGACCAGCGGCTCTACCATCAAAACCTCGGCACCCGGTTGCTTGTCGATCTTCAGGCGTCGTTCCAAAGCACTGCCGTTGAACAAAATGCTCTCTTGCGGCAACCAATTCAGGCGGGCTCCTGCTTCAACCGTCAGATGATTGATAACCTGGGCACGTTCTTCAGGTTGGGCCTTGTAGGCACGCTCGCAGGCTTGTGTCGTCAGTGTCAGCGCGGTGCCTTCCGCTGCCTTGCCTGAAAACCGGAATGAATCGCCGCCTGTCACACCACCTGCAGTGTTCAGAAGAACCGCATCAAGATCAGGCGTCGGGGTTCTGGGAAACAGGCATTTCAATGACCCGGACTGGCGCAACTTGTCTAGCACGGTCCTTTGGCCCAATTTCTTGGTGCTCAAGTAGACGGTGCCTGCAGCACGGGGCGGCAGCGCACTGTACGTCGGCAATATGGCAGCAGCTTGGGTAATCGGGCACCTTTAAAGCGTCGTTTTGGTGCCACTTGTTTCTATATTGTAGGGTCGGAACGCTAATCTGCAGCGTCTCAAACTGCCTATTTCCATATCGTGTGGCTAAATATTAGACAGAGACGTCAGTCCTAGATGAAAAAACAGGCACACCTTGCCGACTTTCTAATTTGGGTCAAAGGTAAGTTGCCAAACTTGCTGCGATGCAGAACCGGCGCAGGAGCGACCTTCCTGGCGGTAAGCAGCAACAGCTGGCCATCGCGCGAGCGCTGATCACGAGGCTGCGACTGCTGCTGAATGAGCCAACCGAAGGCATTCAGCCGAGGTTAGTCCAGCAGATTGGCGAAGTGATCTGGCACCCTAGAACGACGAGTGGAACAGAAATTGTCGTAGTCGAGCAGTATTTCGACTTCAAGTATGACCTTGCTAAAAAGATTGTCGTGTTGTGACGTGGAGAAGTCATGGTCAAAGGCATACGATGCTCCTTGGCTGGCAGTTTTCAAACGGGAGCTGCATTCCTTGCCACGCGGAGGCAACGACGTTCAAGTCGACAGCTTTGCCCATTTTCTGAACTGGTCCAAGGGACAGGGACTCTACCGGGCTCTGGGTCGAGATCACCAGATCAACATCGAACTCCGGGAGCGCAATCGCGAGAGGTTCAAATGACGGTAGAGTCCCGGAGTAAAGCTTGAAGACGCATCGAACTGTGTTTCAAAGGTGGTCACCTATATCGATCCCGCGAGCGGTCCAAATGACTGCTCGCAACCGCTAACCAGTCTTTTGACTATTGCCCCGAATGACCGCTCTGAGCCCAAAGCGGAAGTTCATTCGCCTAAGGTGAAAAGAGTGGTTTTGGACGATTTTGCATTAGCCTAGTCCCAAGTAGAAGAGATAAACATCCAGACGCCAATCCCATTGCGAGGGCATTGGCAACGAATACTCCGCCAAACAGGGATATCGCTGTTCTTCCCGCCTGTTCGATAGATGTGTCTGCTACGATAGATATCCATTCTTGAAGGTATAGTGTGAACAGGACCGATAGCCCCACAGGCGAAATTATTAGCGCTGCGCCGAGAGAGGTCAATCCTCGCCCGAAGACGGCCCGAAGCGTTGATCCTTTCAGTACTATTGCGGCTGTGGAAGCAAAAACGACAAGCGCAGAGAGCAGGACGAGTAACATGTCCACAATGGGGGACAGGTCTTTCGTGACAGTTCCTGTAAGGGCTGAGGTGAAGGGCATCAGAACGAAGGTCGCAAGCCCTGCAGCAAGGAGACCAGTTAGCAACTTTGGCAACATGCCAGACGAGCGGCTAGCGCCACGTTTCTTTTGCTTAGGTGGAGCGGGCAGAACCGGATCGATCTGATCCCACTGCAAGGACATTGATTTTGGACGAGAGAGCATCATAGCCCCTTTGAATTGTTAGATATGAGACGACCCAGCAAGCCGCGTGTTATTGGGAATCTGGTAAGCTGGAACGGGGTTTCTTTCGGCTCTTGGACTAATGTTTGCGCGAGTTGGACATGCCGACGCGCGCATTGGTATCTTCGCCATTTCAGGTGATGAGCAACCTGATCACGTAAGCGACAGTCCCCAGGCAAAAGACGCTGCCGAACCAGATCGCGCTGAACCAGAAAACTTGTTTTAACAGTTTCAATGGTAGCTCTCCTCTGGATCGACCTTTCCGCGGAAAACCCAATACGTGTAGGCGGTGTAGGCCAGGATTATGGGCAACAGAACGACGGCTCCGACCAGAGCAAAGGCCAAACTGCTGTCCGGCGCGGCGGCTTCAGCAATCGAGAGGCTTGGAGGTAGCATATAGGGATAGAAACTGATCCCAATGCCAATGAAGCAGACGACGAACAAGACAATCGCGCAGAAGAAGGGTTGATAGTCTCGCTGTTCCCTCAGGCTGCGATCAAGCATCCAAGCAATGAGAGCAACAACAGCCGGCACACACACAGCGAAAACAATACCTGGCCACGAAAACCATCTGATCAGGTAGATTGGATCTTGGAACGGGGTCAAAAGACTAACGAGGCCAATCAACCCGAGCGTCATGAGCATCAGTGGACGTGCATAGGAACGCATCTGGTGCTGTATTCCGCCCGTTGTTTTCATATTGAGCCAGGTCGCGCCCAGCAAGGCATACCCGATCACCAAGGCCACACCCGTCAAGACAGAGAACGGCGTCAGCCAATCCCACTGTCCACCTGCGTACAGCCGATCCTCGACAGGGATACCCTGAACCAGAGCGCCAAGCGCGATGCCTTGGCAGAGGGCGGCTACGGTTGACCCCCCATGAAACGCAACATCCCACAGCCAGCGCCCGCGCACGGTTCGCCAGCGGTATTCGAAGGCAACACCGCGGAAGACAAGCGCAAGAAGTATCACGATAACGGGCAAATAGATGGCGGGCATCACCACGGAATAAGCCATCGGGAAAACAGCAAACAACCCTCCGCCGCCCATGACCAGCCAGGTCTCGTTCCCGTCCCATACAGGCGTGACCGAGTTCATCATGACATCGCGATCTTTGTCGGTTTTCGCGAATGGGAAGAGAATTCCAATTCCAAGATCGAACCCGTCCAAGATCACATAAGTCAGAACAGCAAAGGCGATGATACCTGCCCAGATTGTCGAAAGTTCAAGCATTACGCTGCCTCCGCCAAAGTAGAGATTTCAATGGGTTTGTGACTTTGCTGGAAACCTTCGACAGGTGGTTTTCCTATGAAGCGCAGCATGTAGAACGTGCCTGCTCCGAAAACCGCGAAATATACGACGATGAAGGCTATCAGAGATGCGGCAACTGTAGGTGCATCCACTTGTGAGAGTGAGTCCGATGTCCGCATCAGCCCATACACCGTGTAGGGTTGGCGCCCCACTTCGGTGGTGACCCAACCGGCCAGCACCGCCACAAACCCACTGGGTGCCAAAAGAACGGATGTCTGGTGCAACCAACGATCTTCGTTGAGGCGGCCGCGAACCCGTTGAACAAGCGACCACAAGCCAACGCTCAGCATGGCAAAGCCAATAGCGAGCATGACGCGAAAGCTATAAAAGACGATCGCAACCGGGGGTTCTTCGTCGTCAGGAATAGTGTCCAGCCCGTCAAGCGGCGCGTTGGGATCATGTTTCAGGATCAGCGATGATAGTCTCGGGATTTCGATGGCATAGTCCACGCGCTTTTCATCTTCGTTTGGAATACCGAACAGGATCAGCGGCGCACCTTCGGGATGGCTGTCAAAGTGACCCTCCATCGCCATTACTTTCTGCGGCTGATGCTCCAGCGTGTTCAAACCATGAAGGTCGCCCGCGACGATCTGCAGAGGGGTAACCAGAACGGCCAACCACATTGCCATCGAGAACATTCGGGTGACCTCCGCCGTGCGATTGCGGCGTAGCAGGTGCCAGGCCGCAACCCCGGCCACCACAAAAGCAGTGGTGAGATAGGCGGCAAGAACCATGTGTGTCAGGCGGTAGGGAAAAGACGGATTGAAGACAATCGACCACCAGTCAACGGGAATGAACTGCCCCAGTTCATTGACTTCAAACCCAGCCGGGGTTTGCATCCAAGAATTGACCGACAAGATCCACGTAGCCGAAATCAGAGTGCCGAGGGCGACCATCGCCGTGGCCATCATGTGCAAGCTGGGACCGACGCGTTCACGACCAAAGAGCATAATGCCGAGGAACCCAGCCTCAAGAAAGAAGGCCGTCATGACCTCGTAGGCCATCAAGGGTCCGATTACGGGACCTGCGGTGTCCGAGAATACGCTCCAGTTCGTGCCGAACTGGTAAGACATCACGATGCCGGACACGACGCCCATGGCAAAGCCTACGGCGAAAATCTTTTTCCAATAGTTGAAAAGGTTGAGGTAGACCTTGTCCTTGCGCCATAGCCAGAGTCCATTGAGAACGGCCAAGAAGCTTGCCAAGCCAATGGAAAAGGCCGGGAAGATGATATGAAACGACACAGTAAAGGCAAACTAGATGCGTGCCAGGGTCTCTGCGTCGAAGTTTGCGAATAGGTTCATTGCCGTTTCCTTTGGCATTGGGTTGCAAAGTGCCGCAGTGAACAGGGGTGTCTCGGCTGCCAACTCGTCGATGTCATTCAGATGAGCCGTATTTGGGGTGGTGTCTGGTTCAGTTCGTTTGGGTTCTGGACGGTTGTTTTTGGGTTTTGGACAAAACCCTGGTCGAGATGGGCGACTGAAATTTGAAACCGCGAGCGCCTGGTACGTGTGACGTTCGAAGGCCCAAAACAAAGTTGCCACCCAGCTCGATTGCGAGCTGGATGGCAACCTCTCAGAAACTGTGCGAGTTCTGTGGGGGATGGTCAATCAAACTGCGTCCGGATGCTAACAGCGCAGGCTGACCGGTCAGGTTTGTTCGGCTGTGCTTCTCCTTTTTTGCTTCACTGGGGGTGGTGTCTTAGTCGTTCCAGTCTTTGTGTTCTTCTTTGAAGTCGTCGCGACGCTCTTGGGCTTCGTCTTGCGCGTCTTCGAAATTGTCCTTTTGGATCGCACCGCCCACGGCACCAACCGCGGCACCAGCGGCCGCGCCACCTACGATGCTTTCGCCTGCGATACCGGCGACAGTGGCACCGACAACTGCACCCTTGATCGCCTTGTCGGTGACGTAGTCAGCTTGAGCTGTTGCCGCCATGGTGATCAGAAGTGCGCCTGAGATCGGGGCGATAAAGAATTTATTCGAGGTCTTCATAGAGTTCATCCTTGTTCTGGGTCAGCAACCACCGCGGCTGCTGTGTGCCATTGAACTAGGTGACCCGACGGCCTGCTTTCTTTTGGGGACGGGACAAGGTTTTGTGGATCTTGGACATCTTTCGACCCCCGGCACCAGTCCCTCTAGCGGCCAGCTTTACGGAATCTGGCAGGCGTTTCACCTGTCCAGCGCTTGAACGCCACCGAAAAGGCGGCCTGATCCGCAAATCCAAGCATGAAGGCTACGCGGGCAACACCTTCACCGCTACGCAGCATGCGTTTGGACAGGTCGCACAGCACACCTTCCAGAAGAGCCTTAAAGCTTGTTCCCTCGGCAGACAGGTGCCGGGTCATGGTGCGTCGCGTCAAGCCAAGCTCTCCGGCTATATCGTCGCCGTTTGGTATCGGCCCAGGAAGACGCTCCCCGAGCATGTCCATAATGCGGTCGGACAGACTGCGGACGGCACCGGGTTGAGCCTTCAGCTGTTCTTCCCCGTGCCGACGCAAATGCCCCAACAACGTGGGGTCCGCAGTCGGGATCCGAAAACTCATGCCGTTTGGGGGCAGGGCCAGGGCATATCCGGCTTTGAGCCCTTCGACGGGACAGCCAGCAAGTTCGGCCAACTTCTTGCAATGCTCGGTATCGTCCGTTTCCAGTTCAATCGAGATCGGGGCAAGCCCACCCGAGGTGATCTGTTGGACGCGTTTATAAAGGCCGAAGATCAGCATTTCGCGGTGGCGCGGGTATTGATGTGCTGGGATCACATTGCTTTCCAGCGTAATCCTTGGCTCACCAGGTGCTCCTACGACGTCCAGGCGCAGGTCGGGGTCTTGCATTGCATAAAAGCGCTGCGTCAAAGCCAGCGCGTCTTCCACCGTTTCGGCCGCCCGCACGATGTAAGCCAGAAGGGTACCAGGACCCTGTGCCGACAGCCCCACGCGAGCTGCAAAGGTTTTGTCTTCCAGAACCCGGCACGCAGTTTCGACTGTACCCGCCTCATGAAGCAGTTCGACGGTGGCGTCTGGGCTGCTGCCGATATCAACGGGCACCCCAGCCATCTCCAAGACCTCAGGAAACGGAATGCGCGCTCCGGGTTCTTGCGAATAACGCAGCCCAACGTTTTGCAGTCTGTAAGCGCTGATGCGTGGCATTCTTACGTCCTCCCCTGACTTGCACGCAACTCCCTGCAGTTACTGGAATTGTCCAGAAGCCAATAACAAATGTCCAGAACCCTCAGGATCGCAGGCGCGATGACGGTTAGGTCCCGGTCATCGGAAAGGAAACGACCATGATCTACTTCGCAAGGTACTACCGCGTACTGAAGGCAATCCAAAATTCCGCCAAGCAAGAGTGGTCCGGGGGAAATATCCACGGTCTACACAGTGCGCCATTTGGCGAGAAAACACCGAACGGACGTCGTTGGGATCCACCCTACGCCCCGCAGGAACAGCCCTCAGAAACCACACAACAACCAACCGAGAATTGACGTTCTCAAGACACTTGAAACCTACACGCGCAGCTTGGCTGCGCAACAAAAGGACCTGAAACATGAAACCACCCGCGTTCCTGATGGCGCCCTTAGTTGGCGTCATTTCAACTCCGGCCTTTGCCGCTGGTGGCGATCCCAGATGGTGGGTCGCGCCCAATCAAACCGACACCTATGCATGGGTCGGCTTGGTCGTTCTCGCCCTTGCGATCCTGCTGGTCGTTCACCTCTATGCGCGCTTTGAACGTTACACCGAACACAAATCAATCGGCACTCCGCTGCGTACAACTATTCCGACGATGCTTACAGTAGCTTTGGCGTATGAGCTGATGCCGGCCCTCAGCCACTTCAGCAATCTACTGCCGGGCGCCCTAATCCTGACCGCAATCGCCCGCGACTTTATGTTGTGGTGGCGCCCGTCGAATGAGGAGTTGGTGAAATGATCGAACTGCTCGTCACATCCTTTCCGTTTGTACTGCGCGTGATCTATCTGAAGTGGCGCGGGCTACCGGTCACTCTGTACAACGTTCACCGAGCGCTTTTCATGTGGTTCGTCCTGGCACTGATCGTGTTCTTCGCAGTTTTCTACTACTACCCCAAATCTTACACTGGTCTTGTGCCATTCAGAACTGTTCCGGTCGTTGCCGAGAACGGTGGAACAGTAACAGATATCTACGTAAAGGGCGGTGATCGTGTAGAACCGGGCGATCCGCTGTTTGCAGTCGAGAATGCGTCGGAACAAGCAGCAGTAGATTTTGCAACCCGTAAAGTTGAGGAGATAGAAAGCGCGAAACTGGCAGCTGAATTGCAGGCCCAAACTGCTCAGGCCTTGGTGGATGCCGCAGTTACCGCCAGAGAACAGGCTGAGCTGGTGCTGATGGATCACGAGGCACTTCAAGCAAAGGGCTCTGCAGCATTTCAAGTGAGCCAGTTGGAACGCGCCCAAGCTACCTTGAGCACTCGGGAAGCAGAGGTTGAGGCTGCGGAAACGCAACTTGGTGTGGCTCAGGTGCAGGCGACTGCCGTTTTTCCGGCCCAGCTTGCATCAGCACGCGCGTCGCTGAAGCAGGCCCAGGTCGAGCTGTCCAAGACTTTGACACACAGCACTGTCGACGGCGTTGTTGAACAAGTCACCCTGAATGTCGGTTCGCGCGCAGCGCAAGCAGCGATGAGCCCCGCAATGCTGATTGTACCGGATCGGAAAGATACAGAGAAAGGACGCATCGTTGCTGGTTTCTCGCAGGTTTCTCGCACCGAACTGTACGAGGGAATGGCCGCAGAGGTGGCGTGCGAAAGCAACTTCAACATCTCGATGCGCAATACCGTTCTTCCTGCAAGGATCGTACGTATTCAGCAGCAGATTTCTTCCGGTCAGCTAGCGCCTAGCGGTCGCCTGATTGAGCCCAGTGAAAAGGCGAAACGGGGTCAGATCGTTGTGCATCTCGATCTGGTGCACCCAGAGCACCGCGAACTTTTGGTTCCAGGTAGTGGTTGCATTGTACAATCCTACACCACCAATTTTGAAGGCGAAATGGAAGGAACACTTGTCGCCCACGGGATTCAGGCCATGGGTATCATCAAGGCGGTCGGTCTACGGGTTAAAGCTTGGTTCGGTCTGACTTCGGGTATCGGCTTGATCGGTGGTGGTCACGCCTGACTTTCCAACTCCATCCATTTTCAACAAATGCGGCTCCCAACAAATGTTGGGAGCCGTTTCGGCAATTTGCAGACAGATCGCACGTAAAATAAATGCGAGTTATGTGACGGCTTTCTGCCACACGGCTAACGATTTGATTGTCCGCTCAGGTGATCTCATGCAGGAAAATGACAACCACATACAGTAGCCCGGAATGTCCGTTTCGCCCGCAGAGCAGCCGATCAGTCAAATTTGTCGAGCGTCCGCTCGGAGCCCAATATGGACGTCCGTAATCCAAGTTATCATTTAGCGACTTTTCTATTCGGCCAAATTCCGAGTGAATGCACCAAGAATAGGTTTTTGGTATCTCAGCGGCTGCATTCTCTTTGTTTAGTCAAGTGCGCGCAGGCGTTTTAGAAGCGAAGAGGTATCCCATCGACCGCCTCCTAGCTTTTGAATATCCTTAAAGAATTGATCAACCAGCGCGGTTACTGGCAGACTTGCGCCGGTTTCGTTGGCAGTATCAAGACAGATACCTAGATCCTTGCGCATCCAGTCAACTGCAAACCCGTAGTCGAAATGATCTTCGAGCATTGTTTCGTGTCTGTTGTCCATCTGCCAACTACCGGCCGCGCCTTGGCTGATAACTTCTACAACAGAACGTCCATCAAGGCCCGCTTTCTCGGCGAAGTGCAGCGCTTCGCTCAATCCCTGAACCAATCCTGCGATTGCGATTTGGTTGCTCATTTTTGTTAATTGCCCAGCACCGCTCTCGCCGATACGTCGACAGATTTTTGAGTATACTTGCATGATAGGTTCGGCAGCGTCGTATACGGGCTGATCGCCTCCACACATAATCGAAAGAACGCCGTTTTCTGCCCCGGCCTGACCGCCGGAGATTGGCGCATCCAAAAAACCCAGGCTTTGTTCTTTCGCCGCAGTGTAAAGCTCGCGCGTGACCTTGGCAGAGACAGTTGTGTGGTCGACTAGCGTTGCGCTCTGTGACATGCCACCGAATGCGCCGTCTGGCCCAATGCAAACGTTCCGAAGATCATCGTCATTCCCGACGCATGTCATGACGAACTCTGCACCTTCGGCAGCTTCGCGGGGTGTAGCGCGCGCAGAGCCACCATGGTCCGCCACCCACGCATCGGCTTTGGCGGTCGTTCGATTGTAAACCGTAACGTCGTGCCCCGCTGCCTTTAGGTGACCGGCCATTGGGTAACCCATTACGCCTAATCCGAGGAAAGCTAGTTTTGCCATTAAAGTGTCCTCTTCTACAAAAGGTCTCGCGGTGTTTTGCCAGCAAAGAAGGCGTCTAAATTATCCAAGGCGCGAAAGCCCATTGCGTCGCGGGTTTTCGTCGTTGCGCTTCCGATATGCGGCAACATGAAGATGTTCTCGTATGCGGCGAACTTTGGGTTGCCCCGCGGCTCGGTCTTGAAACAATCAAGGCCCGCGGCGGAAAGCTTTCCGTTTTCGATTGCGTCCAACAGTGCGTCTTCATCAACAAGGGCACCTCGGGCGGAATTCACGAGAATTGCTCCGTTCGGCAGTTCAGCCAAACGTTTGGCGTTCATCAGGTCAAGAGTTTCGGGGGTAGCGGGGCAGTGCAGTGATAGGAAGTCAGCGACTGGAAGCAAAGTGTCGATACTATCGTGGTAAATTGCTCCGTTTTCCTGATCGGCCGAGAGGCGGTTGCGGTTGAAATAATGGATTTCCATATCAAACCCACGGGCTTTTTTTGCAAATGCCCGACCCACACGCCCCATCCCGATGATGCCGAGGCGCGCACCTGTGACTTGCTTGCCAACCATGAAAGACGGGCTCCAACTGTCCCAGGTGCCCGACCGCATTAGGCGGTCGCCTCGAACCGCGTGTCGCGCCGCACCGAGCATAAGCAGTATTGCCAATTCTGCCGTTGCATCAGAAAGGACATCGGGAGTGTTTGTCACCGCAATTCCTTTTGCCGCCAAAGCCGGAAGATCGCAGTGATCAACGCCAACAGAATGGTTCGCAACAATCTTCAAGCGCGGGTCTAGCTGCGACACGACTTCGCTTGAGAAGTGTTCAGAATGGCAGGGCATCATCGCGTCGACCTTTGCACTCATTGCGATGATTTCTTCCGCGGTGCCCGGTGTATCGGCTTCGTTGAGGATTACGTCATAATCCCGGCGCGCGCGATCGACGGTAGCACTGGATAATCGACGTGGAAGCCAGAGGACTGGTTTATTGCTCATCGGGTCAGTCCTTTTTGATTGCGTCTTCCCATAAATTATAAAGCGCAAGCGCTATTACGAAGACTGCAATACAAAGGAATGGCAGACCGCCCCAGAACCCAGCAAATCCTGTCGAGATACTGTGCGCGAGACCAAGGACGAAAATCATCATTAGGCCGGTGCCGATTATGCCCATGAGAATGTTTGTCAGACGTGACATACGTTTACTCTCCGTTTTGTTCCTGTGCTCTTACGCTGCGTTGAACCCATGATGCAGTGCGTAAAAGTCGGTCATCCTCTTCGACAGCCCCAATCAACTGGACGCCGATGGGCAGGTCGTTCTGCCCAACCAGCAAAGGCAGCGTGAGACATGGCAAACCCGCAAGTGTCCAGGTCAGACAGAAAACGGAATCTCCTGTGTGTCCCGCACTCAATGGAACAGCTTCGCCTATTGCTGCAGGGGCTAAAATTGCGTCGAACTCATTGAAATACTCTGCAAAAAAGCCTTGAGCAGATAACATGACGGCCAAGGCGTCTTCATATTGGGCCTCGCTGAGATCTGCGCCGCGGTTGATAGCATATTGCATCTCGGCGCTGATTTCCGACCAATGTGCATTCGAAATTTCCATCATATTCTGGCGAATTTCGTAGTCATAGATCGTTTTGTGAACGTTGATGAGATCAGCCAGTTGAGGGGATACTGAAAAGTGCTCAACCCTACCGCCTAGGCTGTCAATCACAGCGTTCAGCCCTTCAAGGGCATCTGCATCAAGGCGGTCGTTGAACGGAAAATCCAGCCAGGCAATATTCGGTTCAACCGGAACATCCGCCTGCGCGCCGGTCAGCATATTCGCTCGCGGTCGGGCAAAGCTGGCGGGATCGCGTTGGTCATATCCGGTCACCACATCTGTAAGCAAAGCGATATCTTCAAGCGAGTTGGCAAATCCTCCAACGTGATCCAGAGAAACCGACGTCCTGAAAACCCCACTGCGCGAGATCATTCCGCGGGATGGCTTGAAGCCGTATACGCCGCAGAAAGAGGCGGGACGGATGACCGAGCCGCCGGTCTGCGTACCAATAGCCAAAGGCACGTGCCTGGCCGCAACGGCTGCGGCCGATCCGCTTGATGACCCCCCAGGTGTTCTATTCGGGTCGAAGGGGTTGGTGGTGTCGGTCGGATTCATAAAGGCAAACTCGGTCGTCTTGGTCTTGCCCATGATGACAGCGCCAGACTCTCGAAGTAGTTCAACTAGCCTTGCATCTGTTTCAGGTTGTCGACCCGCAAAGATCGGTGTCCCTCGCTGGGTGGGCATATCCTTTGTGTCGACAATGTCCTTCAGAGCTACGGGCACACCATGCAGTGGACCAGTTGCCCGGCCCGCTTTTCGGATGCGATCCATCTCCCGCGCCTGATCCAGCGCTAAGCCCGCGTCAAGGAAAGCCCACGCGCGAATAACACTGTCGGTCCCTTCAATACGCTTGAGACAGTCTTCAACAAGTGCTTCGGAAGAAAAACGCCCGTCCCGTATGCCCTCGGCGGATTGGACCGCCGAGAACAATGAGAGATCATGCTTGGTCATGGCACCCAAACCCCGAACAAGTAGTCAGGCAACCAAAGCGCGATGCCCGGGAACTGGTACATCAGCACCATGCAGAGGATCACGATGGCCAGATAAGGCATCAGACCCTTGAAGATCTCCATAAGTTGGATCTGGTTCTTGAGTACACCTTTTAGGTAGTACGCTGACATAGCCATCGGCGGTGTCAGGAACGAGGTCTGCAAGTTCAGAGCAACCAGCATCGCGAAGAAATACGGGTTGACCCCAAAGGTCTCCAACATAGGCAGGAAGATCGGCACGAAGATGATGAGAATCTCGGACCATTCCAGCGGCCAGCCAAGCAGGAAGATGATCAACTGAGCAAGCACCAGGAACTGCCAGGGTTGCAGGTTCATGCCAACGACCCAATGTTCGATAACATCGTGTCCACCGAGATAGGAAAAGATCGAGGCAAAGGTCCATGAACCCACGAACAACCAGCATACCATTGCGGTGGCCTTAGCTGTCAGGAAGACGCTTTGTTTAACCTTGTCCCATGTGAGCGACCGGTAGAGCATCGCTAGCACCAGTCCGCCCAATGCGCCCATTGCAGCTGCTTCAGCCGGTGTCGCTAAACCTCCAAGGATGGAGCCAAGCACCAGCATGATCAAAACGGTCAACGGTACGAATGATACCAGCAAGTCCATATAGATCTGGCGTTTTGGCGGAATGTCTTCCTCTTGAGGCTTCGGTGCAAGCGATGGATTCAACCAAACCCGAACCATCACGTAGACGATATACAACCCTGCCAGCAGCAGTCCCGGAAAAACCGCAGCAGCATATAACCGCAATGGCGAAAGCTCAGCAATCGCGGCATAAACGATCAGCATAATCGAAGGCGGGATAAGAATGCCCAAAGTTCCGCCTGCACAGATAACACCAGAGGCGAAGCTACGCTGATACCCCGCATTCGCCATCGCTGGATAGGCCAGCAGGCCCATCAAGGTAACAACCGCACCAACAATCCCTGACGCCGTCGAAAACACAGCGCAAGTCATAAGTGCGGCAATGGCCAGTGACCCGGGTAGATTTCGGGCAGCCATGTACAGCGAGAAAAACAGGCGATCGACGATGTTCGCTCGTTCAACCACGTATCCCATAAATAAGAATAATGGGATGGCAACAAGCGTGTCGTTCTCCATCACCGAGTAGGTGTTTTGGTTGAGAAGATAGAAGATGTTGTTGTTGAAGATATCCGCAATGCTCTCCGGCGCGGATTGGTAATAGGCGTAATACCCAAATCCAACACCCATAGCGAGCAGTGTGAACGCGATTGGAAAGCCTAGCAGCACCAAAACTATGAAGAGGCTGAGCATCAAGATGGCGACCTGAGGATCAGTCATCGTTGCGGCCTCCTTCTTTGGTACCCGTGGTCCGAATTTTGTCGATGGTCTCTTCCATCAACATGTCCTCGGTCTCGCGCACGTCATCCAACCGCTCAAGCCAGACGCCATTCCGCATCGCCAGCCAGCATCGCGCCATTTCCGCAAGTCCTTGCAGCATCAACAAGAAACCAGCAACTGGGATCAGAGTTTTGAAAAAGTAGATTTGGATTCGGGCAGGGCTGTTCCAGCTGACCTCTTCATAACGCCAGCTATCCTTGGCGATTTCCCACCCGTACCAAAACAGAGCGAACATGCCTGGAAAGAAAAAGAGGATGTACAACACAAAATCTACACGCGCCTGCCAGCGGACAGAGAACAGCCTGTAAAGAACGTCGCCCCGAACATGCGCGTCTTGCGCCAAAGCGTAAGCACCGGCCATAAGAAATAACGCGCCATACATTTGGACCATCATGTCGAACGCCCAGACGGTTGGCTTGTTCAGCACGTACCGGACGAACACTTCGTAAGACACAGAAAGTGTCAGAATTAGTATGCACCATCCAAAGGCTTTGCCGACCCATTGGCTTAGCCCTTCGATGGCGTGAATTGTCTTGATCAAGGTCAGTTCCTCGCCTGTTCTGCCCGGGTTCGGGAAGCCGGGTAAAAACACGACTTCCCGTTTTCAGAGATGCTCAGGCCTCAACCGAAGTAGTGCTTGTAAGCCAGCTTGTAGTCCGGCTGGTTGAGGTTGAGGTAGTTCATAACGGTCTTCGCATAGGTTTTTTGGCTGTCGACCACCTTGGCGAAGAACGGATCCTCGTTTGAGATCCTGTCGACCACAACGTCCCATGCCTCCAATTGAGCCTGCATTACGCTGTCGGGTGTACGATAAACATTGACACCCTGCTCTTCGGCCAGCGTTACCAGATCGTCTGCGTAACGCTTGGTATTGTTCCAATAGAAGTTGGAGTTTTCAGCCTCGGAAGCATATTTCAGGATTGCTTGCAGTTCTGGCGCAAGGGCGTTGTACTTGTCCTTGTTGAAGGTAACCTCGAAGAACTCCTGACTTTGGTGGAATGACGCCAAATGGTAATGCTTGGACACGTCCTGCATTCCAAAGTCGCGGTCTGATGTCGGGTTATTGAACTCAGCCGCGTCGATCAGGCCAGATTTCATTGCAGGCTGAATTTCTCCGCCCGGTAGTTGTACGACCGACATTCCCATCTCAAGCAGAACGTCTGCCGCAAGACCAACAGTCCGGTATTTCAGGCCGTTCATCTGATCAGCGCTGGTGATTTGCTCTTTGAACCAGCCCAATGGCTGTGCCGGCATGGGCGAGTTGAAAAACGACACGACATTGAGCCCGAGAATGCCCATCAGCTCGTCAAAAAGTTCCTGACCTCCGCCGTAGTTTACCCAACCCAGAACCTCCTGGCTTGACCAACCAAAACAGGGACCGGTGCCGAAGAGCGACGCGGTTTTGGATTTTGAGTACCAGTAGGCCGGCACGTAGTGTGCGGCATCCAGAACGCCGCGATGAACCGCGTCCTGCATCTGACTTGTTTTTACGACCGAGTTCACAGGCAGCAGCTCAATGGTCAGTTTGCCACCGGACATCTCGTTCACTCGGTTTACATAGGATTGCGCGTTTTCAAGAAAGATGCCACCGCCCCAGGCAGCTTGCATCTTTAGGTTGGTTCCTTCCTGCGCATGGACAACCGGGGCTGCAAGCGCGCCGGCGCCCGCAACAGCAGAGCCACGCAGAAAACTTCTGCGGTTCAAAGATTTTGTCATGTTTCCTCCCTTGACTGGGCCGTCGCCGATTAATCTACAGCATTGGCACCAATCCGCCCTCCAGCGGACAGTTCTAACGATAAGCCAGATTTCAAATTTTTCAAAATAATTTGGAAATCCCTTCTTTATGAGCGATCAATACATCCCAATACATTGAAATTATGTGATTTATTATTTTTCATTTTTTTGACCCCATGAAAGAGCTAGAGTATGGAGCCACGTTATAGATCATTGGTTGCACGCATTATGAGAGAGCAGAAAAACGCCAATCGCCGGGGGCGCCCACGCCTGAAGGCCAATGAGGAGAAAACTGTAGGATCTCTCGTTGGGGCACTCGATCGTGGGGTTCGCGTGTTGATTTTCTTGGCGGATACGCGTGGTGCGACGCTTGCAGATATCGCCGGACATACAACAATTCCAACTGCAACAGTACACAGGTTGCTGACCACACTTCAGAAGAGTGGAATGGTCGTTAACGATACCCGGCAGGGTCGTTGGCGCGTTGGGCCACAAGCATATCGGATCGGTAGCACCTTTGAAGAAGGTTCAGTTTTGCTGGAAGTCGCACCGCCGGTGATGCGGATGCTGTCAAAAGAGACCGGCGAAACTGCAAATCTGGCTATCGAAGAAGGTGGAGAGTTACTCTACCTTGTTCAGGTGGAATCCGAAAACCCAATAAGGGCATCTATCAAGAACGGTACCGCATCCTATTTTCACACGTCAGGTGTTGGCAAAGCCATAATGGCGTTTATGGAAGATTCCTCGCTAGAGGATCTATTGGCACCACTGACGCTTGTAAGTCAGACGCCCAATTCAATCACTGACATACAGCATTTGAAGGCAGAATTGAGCAAGTCCAGGCGACGTGGATGGGCATTGGACGATGAAGAACGTTTCGCTGGTATGCGGTGTATTGCTGCGCCTGTCTTCGACTCGTTAGAAAATGTTGTCGCGGGCGTTTCAGTCTCCGGCCCTATTGCGAGGTTTCCCGACACGAAGCTGGAAACCCTTGCGGCATCGGTCGTCAAAGCTGCGGCAAAAATCTCGGAAAGGCTCCGTGAGCAGCCCGATCTGATTGGTCCGAGTTGATTGTTAGTGCATGATTGGGCTGGTTTCCGTTGGCATAATCGTTTCTGGAGTTGGTGGGCGATAGCCCAATGCACTGTGTGGTCTATTAGTATTGTGGTGTTTCCGCCATTGCTCGATCAGGATCTGAGCCTCACGCAGGCTGTAGAAGATTTCACCGTTGAGCTGTTCATCCCGCATCCACCCATTGAAGCTTTCGCAATATCCGTTCTCCCAAGGTGATCCCGGCTCAATGTAAGCGGTCTGTGCGCCGACAGCTGCGATCCAGTCCCGAACCGCCAGTGCAACGAACTCAGGGCCATTGTCCGACCGAATGAAGGCGGGAGCGCCACGCAGGATGAACAGGTCGGTATGAACATCGACCACGTCCGTCGAGTTCAGCCTGCGCTTCACACGGATCGCCAGACATTCACGGTTGTGCTCGTCTAAGATGTTCAGCTTCCGAAAAGCTTTGCCATCGTCGGTTCGACAATGCACGAAGTCATAGCTCCAGACATGGTTCCGATACTCAGGCCGCAACCTGACGCATGATCCGTTATTCAACCAGAGCCGCCCCTTCTTTGGCTGCTTTTGCGGAACCTTCAGCCCCTCTCGTCGCCACAGACGTTCAACCCGACCATCGCTGACAGACCAGCCTGCGTCTCTCAACAAAGCCGCGATCCGCCGATAGCCATAGCGACCGAACTGCCTGGCCAGTGAAATCATGTCGGCAACCAGATGCTCCTCATCCGAACGCCCTTTCGGGACATACCTCTGGGTCGAACGATGTTGCCCCAGTACTCGGCAGGCTCTGCGCTCAGATACTTTGAGCCGGCTCTGGAAATGATCAATGCAGGCGCGACGACCAGCGGGTAAATGCCATGTAGCCGGACTACCAGAAATCGCTGGAGGAAAACGACAAGCAGTACGAAGCACATATCTACACCGGCGTGAACCACGGCTTTCACAAAGACGCTACGCCGCGTTACCATGAGCAGGCCGCTCGTCTTGCCGAAGAGCGCATGGTGGCCTGGTTCCGTACGTACCTCGCTGGCCAGCCAGATCGCGCAGAAATCGCGGTGAATTCCCCGTGTGCTGTGCTTGAATGGCCCCTCCACCTGTATACATATGAGAGATTGCAGAAGTACGTATTTGAAACTGCAGTTGGGAGAGATCGACATGACAACCCCATACCTGACCCGAAGAGCTATCGTTTCAACCGCGGGGGCCGCGCTTCTCATTGGTGCCTCCGGCCTGATCTTGCCAGCACGCGGGCAGTCCGTTGCGGCCACTCCGACGATGCGGGGAGGAGCCAACAATTACCGCCCTGGCGCCCCGATCGTGGAAAGGATCGGCGATGGCGGCTTTTGGACCACTGGAACCGTGCGACGCGCGGGCGACGGTGCGCCCCTTTCCGGCCGGCGCATTCAGGTGTGGGCCCATACGACCGAAGGTCACGAACGGGACGCGCGGTCTCATGGCGCGACGCTCACCGACGCCGACGGCGTATTCCGCATCGAGATGCCACAGATTGTACCCGCCTTCGGTCAGCCGCATGGGCATCTGGCTTACGATGCCGAATACGATGATGGCGGATTCGAGACGGTTTTTTTGCGGCCTGTGATGGAGCGGGCATCGGACACGAGCCTGCATGTTGAGTTCGTTCTGCGTCCTGTCTGATGACCTTGTTGCGCGGCGTGGTCGCATGGGGGGCTCTAGCCTTGGCAATTGCCGTGCCCTTGATCGCCGCAGCGCAAAGCCCGCTTCTGCAATGGCGCGAGCCGCTCTATGTCATTGCCGGATTTTCTGGGATCGTCGGACTGGCGCTTTTGCTTGTTCAGCCTCTTCTAATCACCGGCGTACTTCCGGGGATCCCGGCGCGGCGCATCCATATCTGGACCGGAACGGCGCTGGTTTTCGCGGTAGTTTTACACGTGGCGGGTCTTTGGGTCACGAGCCCGCCGGACGTGGTGGATGTCTTGCTGTTCCGCTCTCCGACTCCGTTTTCCGTCTGGGGTGCGGTGGCAATGTGGGCCCTCTTCGCAACCGCCATTCTTGCTGCCGCGAGAAAGCAACTGGGACTGCGCATCTGGCGCCTCGGCCATAGCGTGGCGGCGGTCGTGATCGTCACGGGCACTGTCGTACACGCGTGGCTAATTCAGGGTGCGATGGAGGACGTGACGAAAGGGGTACTCTGCGTGATTGTTTTGGGGGCAGGAGCATGGGCCCTGTGTCGCCGCCGCGTATGGCGAATGCTTCGCTAACCGCGGCGATAACAGATCGTGCGTAGCGGGCCGTTCGTCCTCCAGCTTCAAGAAAGCCGGTGCAAACAACATTTAGGTAGCTGCGCAATTCCTTTAAATGCATGTCTCAAACGAAAGTTATTGTTCGGCGCGACAAAAGCGCATTTCGTCCGCCTATCAGTCACTCGCGACAAATTCGTGAACGTCTGCCCCGAGCCTAAAGCAGACGTCCGACTTTGGAATGAAGTGATTTAGTTGTACGATGGAATGCGTCAGCAAGTCGGAGGAAGCTGTGCGTCTAAGATTACTACCGGCATTGAGTTTTATATTTGCATCGGTTTGCTGCGGCGCTGCTTCAGCTGGTTCATCCGGAGAGAGAAAGTTCTATTATCCAAACACAGAGCCGCTCGGCGAAGCGGAGATGCGAGTTATCTCGCTGGGAACTGGAACACCTAATTTTCGACATTCCCAAGCGTCAGCGTCGTGGTTGGTTGAACTTGGCAATGGCGACAAGTTCCTCTTCGATGTCGGAACCGGTTCGTTAGCAAATTTAGCCGCATTGGAAATCCCATACACTTATCTCGACAAAGTGTTCATTAGCCACCTGCACGTAGATCATATTGGAGACCTCGATGCACTTTTTGTGGGTGGCTGGGTGTCGAACCGAACGGTTCCGCTGCAGGTTTGGGGACCAAGTGGCTTAAAGCCGGAATACGGGACCGCTGCGGCCATGGATGGCCTCCAGCAAATGTTGGCTTGGGACGTGGCAGGCCGACGCGGGAATATGCCATCGGCAGGTGGACACCTGTCGGTGACAGAGTTCGACTACTCTCAGACACAAGTAGTTTATGAAAGCGATGGTGTTGTCATTCGATCTTGGCCAGCAATCCACGGCATAGACGGTTCAGTGTCCTACAGCTTGGAGTGGAAAGGACTTAAATTCGTCTATTCTGGTGACACCAACCCGAACAAGTGGTTCGTGGAAAACGCTAAAGAAGCTGATCTTGTCATTCACGAATGCTACTTAACGGTCCAACAATTCATCGATATCAAAAACTACGACCCTGAACGCGCCAGACTAGTGGCAACGGTGGTTCACACGCCACCAGACGCGTGCGGAAAACTATTCTCGATGATCGAGCCGCGCCACGCGATTGCATACCATACATTTGCCGATTTCGATATTGCTCCCGACACAATTGCAGCAATTCGAAAGACCTACGACGGCCCGCTCACTTTGGCTCAGGACATGCTTGTTTGGAATGTTTCGGAAGATGCCGTAGGTGTTCGAGAGATCATTGGATCAGACAGTCCATTGCCTGTTGACCCTCCAACTCTTGCGGGCCCACCTGACCCTAACGAAAGAACAGAGTTGTCAGATTGGCTTAATGCAGGTCGCCTAAATCTTAGCGGAGACTAGTCTGCAATGTGCTATGTGAATCTATCGGCTGCTTTGACTGCAAAGTAGACTTTGAGCAGAATTCACTGACTGACCGGTATAAGCCCAATCTGTCTTATGCTACGGAACAGCCGAATGTGCGCTTTTCTCCCAGGCGGCCATCACGGCACGCGCCATCGCAATGACCTTAAGCCAGCGTGGAGTAAACCTCGGCAACTCGCTGAAAGGTCCAATAGAAGGCGATAGCCGCGCATCCACCGGCTAAGCCCACTCGTAGGGACATCCACAAACTGGAGTTCACGCGTCGACACATTATCAAGGCAGGCCAGAGCGCAAGAATAATGGCGACCTGGCCAAGCTCGACGCCAAGATTGAATGCAAGCAAGCTCTGCCAGATGTTTGGGGATGCAACCTGCAAAATCTTGTGCAACACAAAGCTAAACCCAAGCCCGTGCAAGAGGCCAATCAGCGTTGTCAGAAGCACCATCGTGACCTCAGAGCGCGCGCTGTCCTTAAAACTCATAAACGCTGCGACGGCAGCAAAAATGATAGATAGCGCGATCCCGGTTTCTACGGCAGGAACAAACCACGCGCCCGATGGTATAAACCCGAAAAACCCCAGCGACAGCGTTACGCTATGCCCAACGGTAAAACCGGTTGCACGCAGCAATAGCGCCCTGAGGGTCTGCGCTCCAATGACCAAACACACAACAAACAAAACATGATCCAACCCTTCGAGGATATGTCGTATGCCTTCCCAGACGAAGCTGAGGAATCCTCCATACCCCTTCTTCTGAATCACCAATGGTTCAGTCATCAGACCCCGAGATCGGAAAATCTGAGGTGTGTCTGACGCGTAGTCGAGAATAAGGTTGGCCGTTTGGTCCTGATCCGGCAAGCCGGGGTCTAGCACGCTAGCAATGCTGTACGATTGCACCGGGCCGATACGCGGGTCCAGTCGTGGCGGTCAGCACCTGCTGCGATGTCGGTAATGGCGGTCGAGATATCCACCTGTTGTTCAGCAAGAGCCGCGGTTCCGATCATGGAGACGGCAGCAAGAGTCGATGTGAGTTTTCTACGCATGAGGATGCTCCGAATAGATGAGGGTGGACGCCGATCGATTACTCGGCGTCCGGACAGGGCTTAGTTGCTCGAACCGGCGCGGAAGTGGTCAGCGACGGTATCTGCCGCACGGGTGACATCCTCGGGGTTGTCGTAGAAATCGAACTGCGTGACATCTTCCAGCCATTGCGCTGTCGCCTCGCCTGCGAAACCAGCAAGGAAGGTCTGTACGCCTTGCGGGATCGCCGCGCTTTCCGAGTGCACAATGGCCAATGGCTTGTCTAAACGCTGCGGATTGTCGGCGGGGTGATAGTTCAGCCAGCCTTCCCAGCCCGCATTGTTCCACTTGTCGTCATATTCCGGGATCGCGCTACGGTCGGCCTCATAGTAGTATCCGCCGATTGGCATCAGAACGCCCTCGGCACCCTCGGGGCCTGCTGCAGGAATGATTTGACCCCCTGCGGCCTCGGCGGCGTGGGACACCTCAATCAGCCCGGCGACACCTTCTGCGCCGCCATAGACTGCCTCGACGATCTCTTCATTCTGCAACCATGGTGCAACCAAGCCCAGCCGCTGAACCAGCGGATTGCCGGAGGCCGCATCGACCATGTACCCGGCCGAAGCGCAGATCCCCAGACCATTGATGTGATCTGCGTCCACTTCGGGTAGGGTCGCGACGAATGCGATGGCAGCCTTGATGTCCGATGTCTTGGCCTCGGGGCTTTCAATGAAGCGCACGTTCTTCGGCAGATCGCCCGATTTGCCCCAACCGCGGAAATCAAAGGTAAAGGCCGCAAAACCACGCTCGGCCATCTCGCGGGCATAATTGGCGGGCATCTGTTCCTGAACCGATGTCCATGCACCGGTCACGACGACCGTCGGCAGCGGTTCAACTCCGCGCTCTTCCGGCAGGTACAGCGTGCCTGACAGGATAGCGCCTTCGTTCTCGAAGGTGACGGTGCGGGTTTCAACCTGCGCGACGGCTGCTGTTGACGCCATCAACGCTGCGGCGGTGTTCAGGGCGAGGGTGTTCATAGCGATATCTCCCAAAATCTGTCTGGATGGGCGCAAGCCCGATGGCAGTTGAGATACGCTGATGAAGGCAGCGATACTTGCACCGGACTGCCGCGTTTTTGAAAGATCCTGCTTTAGACGGCATTTGCCGCGCGGAACGCGCGCGGGGTCTGTCCCACCACCTGTTTGAAACTGCGCGTAAAATGCGCCTGGTCCGAGAACCCACAGGCCAAAGCGATGTCACCCAAAGCGCGCGCAGGGTTCTCCATCATTTTCATCGCCTGCTCGACCCGATAAGCCATGACATATTGCATAGGGGTCGAGCCGAGCGTCTCCTTGAAGACTCGCGCAAAGTGCGAGGGACTCATGCCCGCCTCGTGGGCCAGTTGATCGACGGTGATTGTCTGATCCAAACGGTCCTGCACATAGGCCAGCACCCGTTGATAGTGCTGAGATGAAAAACGCGCGGACAGTTCGACCTCTTCAGCACGGCGTTTGCCGTATTTCTGCAGCAGTTTGACCAGAAATACCCGGCTCATTGCCTCGAACATCACCGCCGAGGACATATCGTCTGTTGCAAGCGCGTCGCGCAGAATGACGCCAGCAGCACACAAGTCGGGATCGGAAAACTGCGGCTGATCGTGAAACTGTTCCGGCGCCAACAACGTGCCAAGCTCAGTTTGGGCAAAGCGCTGAACCTTGTCTGGATGCAAGGTGACCACAATAACGTCGGACTGACCGTACCACCGCCACCCCGACCTCATGCCTGCTGGGGTCACGATTACCTCGTCCTTGCAAAAGGTGAAATCCCGTAGCGTGCCGTCCCGCCAGTTTTGCACGCGATGCCCCTTTTCCTGCAGGTTCAAAAGGACATGGTGTTCCGCAAACACCTCCTCTGGCATCCGATCAGGTTCGGCCCGAAAATAACGCACTGACATCAAACCAGCCGCCGAAGGGCGCTGCATCGCATCGCTGTTCAGCAAAGGTTCTGACGGGTAGATATCAGCGTATCTTAGGGGCAAAAAGCGGCTCCGGCTTGCAATACTCGATATGTGAGGTCTGAGCGTGCAGGGTCAAACAGGTTGCTGGTGCTTTATGTGGTCGATGAATAACCTCAAGGTCATCATAGATTTATACTCGCGCGGGAAATACATGAAAATTCCTGGGGTGGGGGCCAAATGGTCATCCAGAACCGGCTGCAACTCTCCTGCTGCGATCTGCGTGTCGACATAGGCCTTGAAGGTATAGGCCAGTCCCAGTCCTCGCTTGGCCAGATCGACAGAAGCTGGAAGAGCGTTCGCGATCAGATTGCCTTGCACATCGACAGAGTACTCCCCTTCGCTCGATTGAAAACTCCATGGCGCAATCTGACCTGAAGACTGAAATCTATAGCGGATGCAGTTGTGCCCAAGCAAATCACGCGGCGTTTCCGGGATACCCTGTGCCGCAAAGTAGTCCGGGCTGGCGACAACGGTCACCGGAAGCGGCGGCGTCAACCGCACCGCCACCATGTCTTGCGCCACACGATCCCCCAGACGGAATCCAGCATGCAACTCCTCGCCGAGTATGTCTGACAGCGCATCGGTCAGCGACAGTTCCAGTTCGATTTCTGAATATGCGCCGCAAAAACTCTTGAGCGCCGGACCAACATACAGGTGGTAGGCGAATTCCGGCATCGCCAGTTTCAACGTGCCCCGCGCGGCGTGACCGGTGCTTCGGGCACTTTCGACTGCTTCGGACAATTGGTCGAAGGCAGGGCCTGCGCCACGGATCAGGGCCCGTCCGGATTCTGTTAAGCTGATTGAGCGGGTCGTCCGGACAAAAAGCGCGGTGCCCAGCTGTTCTTCCAGCGCTTTCAGCTGATGGCTGACGGTCGACGGTTTGATGCCCAGCACCTCTGCCGCAGCACGCAACGACCCATGGCGCGCGATGGCGGTAAAGATCTCAAGGGTGGAAAGTGGCAGGCGCATCGTGTCCCCGAATTACTCCATTATTAGACTGTATACATGAAAGAGGTGAATGAAGAGTGAATTATCACGTGCGACCGGAGTTATTATCTTTGTGTCATCGCAGCCCAGAAGGCTGTCACCAAGTATTCAGGAGGACACAAGATGAACAGTCTGACCAAAGTTGCTGCCCTCACCGCTGCTTTGATCGCAGGAGATACCGCCATGGCCGCATCCCCCGAAGCCAATATCAAAGTCGTACAGGACTTCTTTGCCGCCTATGGCACCAGTGATCTGGACGGCATCGCAGCCGTGATGGACGAAAACGTCAAATGGCACATCCCGGGCCGCCACCCCTTGTCCGGAACTAAGATTGGTCGTGATGAGGTGCTGGCCTTCTTCGAACAACTGGGCAAAGCCGGATTTCAGGCTGAACCCATCTATTTCGGAGCGGACGAGACCCATGTGGTTGATATCCACCGTGGCTGGTCGAACGCAGACGGCAAACCGAATGTCGATACCACATGGGCCCTCGTCTATCGGATTGAGAATGGCAAGATCGTCGAAGCAACCAACTTGTCCGCCGATCAGGATGCGGCAAACACGTTTTTCTGGTCCCAATACTCGCTGGCTCCGGTCCCTGAGCGACTGGCCAAATAAACGATTAACAGGTGTTTCAAGTGCCCGATTACCCCGAAATCCGCAGTTTCATCGCAGACTGGTTTGCCCGGTTTGACAAGCTGGATCCGATCGGAGAATTCCTGCCTGATCTCCACCCAGACGTGCACTGGGACATGCCTGACGTCGACACCACACTCAGCGGGCATGACCGCGTGCGGGCCTGGTATCGTGGCGTGCTTGAGACTTTACAGCGCCCAACCGAGCATCACGTTAGCAAGGTTGCAATCAAGCCCGGTGCCGCACAGTTCGAAGTTCTGTTTCGTGCCACGACCGTTTCAGGAGACCACATTGAAGCCCGCGTTCAGGAACACTGGCGCTTCGAAACCCGCACAGATGGCCGCCAGCTGATCACTCATTATTCCGCTAAGTTCCTGCAAGAGGCAGACACATGAAAACTCTCGTACTCACCGCTCACCCGGACCTGGGCAAATCGCGCATCAACCGCGCCTGGTTTGACGCACTTTCAGAGGCCGCCGACGTGACAACCCGCGATCTGGCCGCCATTGGCCGCGGCGATATGCGTTTTGACGTCGAAGCCGAACAGGCCCTCTTGCTGGCCCATGACCGGATCGTGTTCCAGTTTCCATTCTACTGGTATTCAGCACCCCCGGTGATGAAAGCTTGGATGGATCAGGTGCTGAACTATCGCTTTGCCTATGGGCCGGGCGGCGACCAACTAAAAGGTCGTGAGTTCCTCATCCTTGTCTCGACCGGAGGTCCCGAGCACAGCTATCACGCAGGCGGATACAACAACTTTACGATGGCCGAGTTTCTGAAACCGTTCCAACAGACAGCGAACCTGGCCGGAATGACGTATCTAAGGCCGTTCGTGGCTCATGGCATGGCTGTGGCCACTCAGGAGCAGATTGACGCGAACGTCCCCCATATGTTGGCGTATTTGAGCGACCCCGAACTGGACCCCAAGGTGAGACAGGCCCGTTTGCTCAAACAATTGGAAGGCGACCCCTCACTGGCAGCGGCAGTAAGCTGAGGCCGACCTATCCTGCGCCCGGCATAAAAGCACAGGTTTTTCCAGCCGGCGCGGGTTTTCTAACTACCAGTGACGGGTAAACTATCAGCGCGGAACAAGAGTGTGAGAGCCCAGTGACCGAGATTGATCGCCTGAACCACTGGTTGATTTCCGATGGTCGCCTGCTGGGCGACGAGAGGCTCATCGTCAAAGGGTATTGCGAAGGATTGACCGCGCTTGGCGTACCTTTGGCCCGCGCAAGGATTGCACAGAATTACTCTAACCCTTTGCTCAGCGCGTGGGGGATCATCTGGACACCCGAGGAAACCCGCCGTTACACCGTACCGACCACGGTTTTGTCGACCAGTGCGTGGCAAGGCAGTCCGTTCGAATATGTCGTCACCCAGCGGCGCCCATTGCGCAAGCGTCTGACCGATCTCAATGTCCAGGCAGAACATCCGGTCTATGCCGAGCTGGCCGAAGCAGGCGCCACCGATTTTCTGGCCATCCCGCTAGAACATGGAAACGGCTCGGTTCAGGGCACCAGTTTTACCTCTAACGCAGATGCTGGGTTTTCGGACTCGCATATCCGATACATCGAAGACACGCGATACGCACTTGCCGCTGCTTTGGAACCCATTGCGATACGCCAGTCGCAAAAGAGCCTTCTTCAAACCTATCTGGGGCACGGCCCCGCAGAAGAAATCGATCAGGGGCACATAAAGCGCAACGAACACAGAACAGTTTCTGCCGCAATCCTGTTTGCGGATCTGCGCGGTTTCACTGAGAAAGCTTCATCCTGGTCCGAAAGCGACTTGCTTTGCATGATGGGTGAGTATTTCGAGATGGCGGTGTCACCCATCCAGGACAATGGGGGTGATGTTCTTAAATTCATGGGGGATGGCATACTCGCTATTTTCAACGTTGATGACGATGCGGCAGCCTCGTGCAGATCTGCGGTACAGGCGGCAGAACAAGCCCTGGCCAATCTGCGCGACTACAACGATGCAGCAGTCGAAAAGATAAAAGAGCCAATCAAATTCGTAGTCGGCATTGATTTCGGTCGCGTCACCTTTGGCAACATCGGCAGTCCGGACCGTTTGGATTTCACGGTCGTCGGTCAGGCTGTGAACGTGGCTAGTCGGGTTCAGGACCTGTGTAAGAAACTGGACGAAAAGATATTGGTGGCACAGAGCGTCGCCGAGCACATGACGCGAAAAATCCAGTCAGCCGGCTATCATTCTGTTCGCGGCTTGCCTGAGGAAATCGAGGTGTTTAAGACCCGAGAGAAACGCTCCTGAAATCAACTAGTCGGCGAACTCAATTGTTATTTTCGTACCGATCGCAAGAATATATCTTTTCGCCGGGAAGGTAGCTATTTCTGCACTTTGATACCAGTCGGCGAAAGGTAGGAAAGAGCACAGGTTGGCCACGTGCCTCTGGATTTGGTTGAAATACCAATTTCTGTTTTGGGTGAAGTTAAACCACTGAATCGGGTCAATAGAGAATGACCGCAGCCTACCCTTGGTGTGATTTCGCTGATGGTGCTGACTCCAAGGCAAACGTAGAGGGGAACGGCAGCTTCGTTCCCCGGTGTTGGCCTACTTCAACTTCCTCATGATGCGCTTAATGAGAATGCTCGCAACGTCGGTGATACTGGAATGCAGCGACTTCAATCAATGTCTGCTTTGAGGAAGCTTCAACGCAGCGGATACGGTTAGGATGAAAAACCACAATCGGTTGGATTTTCGACGTTGAAGCTTGCGGCCCGACTGTCTGGTTCGTCCGCAAAAGGGTCATTCTCGGTGCAGTGCATTAATGACGACTCTGCGGACAAACTTGCCGTTCGTTTCCTGAGCCACGAGGCCCGCTTTGGAATGAATACGGCCCCTCGGCAGCGTCTAGCGAAACAACGCTCCATATACCACTCTTTCCGGTCTCAAGAACGGCACTTCCCCTGGCTATTCAGTCTCTTACCGGCAACCATATCAGTTTCGATATGTTGGCTATATTGGCAGACCTAAGGAGCCTCACAATGGTGGCGGAACTGAGCCTCCCGGAACAGATTTCCAGTTCGTTGAGTGCAATCCTAGCCAGGACCGGGATAAAACCACTTACACCTGTTTCCGCAGTTTATCTGTCTTTGAATATTGGTTGAGTTGTCTTGGACGGTTTGCGATTGGTGCCATATTAGTATTCGAAACCAAGGGTGGGCCAACCTCCGCGTGTTGGAAACGCTAATGCGGCGCTGGGTCGTGCGGAAATTGGCAGATTAGGACGTTGCTTGAAGATCTGTATTTCGCCAGTGAAGCTCAAAGCGCTCAAATGAACCCTGTCGCTTCTTCGGACATATCCCACAGTTTTGTCATGACTGTCTTTTCATTAGCGTAGGAATGCATCATGCCTGCGCAAGTGCCCCAACGAACTCCAATATTCCGGTAGGACCATATAGCGCTCGCGCCAGTGATCTATTTTGTCTTCGGCTTCACTTTGATCGATACGTCTCAGGTTTCGTTAGAGCTTATTCACGCAATCACGACCGCGCTGGATGATGCGTTCCGGCTGTTCTGGTCATTATACTGGCCGTCATGAAACAACCTCCAATCTCGTCGCTGTTTGCTGGACTGTTGCGGGCGGCTCCATGGCCATTTTTTTCAGGCGGCCGGACTGCTTGAAGCGTTCACTTTCGGCAAGAACGGCTATTTGATCAATACCGGGTTTCCTGAGATTGATCTCCTTTTGAACCGCAGCGGCATTCAGTCGATGATGTGGCCAATCTCATTGGTGCTGGTGGCCCTGGGTTTCGGCAGAGCGCTTGAACGCGTGAGTTGCCTTAAAGCCATCATCAAAGTGGTCCTTTCAAAGGAAAAGACCTTCGCCGGTGTTCCGACCTCGGCGGTCCTGAGATCCGTTGCCACCAATACCGTTACGGGTGATCCATATTTGTCAATCGCACTGCCGGGGCGAATGTATGCGCCGGTCTGTCGCGCCATGGGCTGTTCCCCGTTGAACTTGTAACGTGGCCTTGAGAAAGGTGGACATTGGTTTCTCCGCTGATCCCTTTGAATGCGGGAGGTGCGTTCGTTAGCGCGGCGCTTGGCTTGGGTATCGCAGACGGCAATTTCGTAAACCTGCTGTATATTCCGCTCGCATTTGCTTGCTTGCTGGCCGTCGCCAGTCATTGGTATCATTTATGCCATGACGGGCTCTTCTGACCCAGAGCGAGCAACGATGGGATACGGTCCTGGGAGGAAAGCGGTGAACCTGTTGCGCAGATGAGCGCCTGACCGTCCTGCACCAAAACTCAATGGGTGTTGGTGCCCTTCATCCGTCCTGATCCAAGCTGGGAGCAGCGAAAATGAACCCAAGAAACTTTGTTCCAAAGGGCGCCGCCAGCTATCGTATCGACTATGATGGGTCGGCCAGGGAAATCTATTTCCTGTTGCTGCCAAAGCTGACCATGCTGGCCTTTAGCGCTGCGGTGGAACCCCTGAGGATCGCCAATCAGGTTACAAACAAGGAACTGTATAGGTGGTTTCTGATCACGGAGGACGGAAGGCCGGTTTCTTGTTCGAACGGGATAGAGATTACGCCGGATTCTGCCTTGCATAATCTACCGAGATCCTCGCGACTGCTTGTGTGTTCGGGAATTGAACCGGCGGAAAGTACGAACCCGAAAGTTCTGGCGTGGATCAGGCGTCAGAGAACCTTTGGGTGTAATCTGGGTGGTATTTGCACAGGAGCTTTTGCCCTTGCAAAAGCCGGAGTTCTGGCAGGCAGACAGTTCACATTGCATTGGGAGAACCATCCTGCTTTTGCCGAACATTTTCATGATTTGGAACCGTCGGCAAACTTGTACGAGATCGACGATGAGCTTATGACATGTGGTGGTGGCCATGCCGCTACCGACATGATGCTGGACATGATCGAATCCGATTTTGGAAACGAACTGGCGGTAATCGTGTCAGACATGTGCATCCACTTTCGCTCCAACAATAGTAAAACGCTTCAGAAATCAGCCTTCTCGGTGGCATTGGGCAGTCGCAACCAGCACCTGATCAACGCCATGCAGATCATGCAGGCAAACCTGGAAGATCCGTTGGATATCTCTGAAATAGCCGAAGCCGTGCAGATATCTCGTCGCCAGTTGGAGCGTCTTTTCCAAAAATATGTCGAAACTTCACCTGTTCAGTTTTATATCGAACTGCGCGTTTCGCGGGCTTACGCATTGCTCAGCGAAACTGAGATGACGGTTGCCGAAATCGCGGCCGCGACAGGTTTTGGCAGCGCGACACAGCTTACGGTGCGGTTCAAAAAACGCTACGGCGAGGCGCCAACGTCATTCAGAAGGGGGTGGTCGCACAGGCGTGCATGATTGGCGTCTGGCCGGGGTTTGAATTCTTGGCTTCTGGATTTTTGACACAGGTTCGGTACGGCCAGCCAGGGTCCGCTTTGGGTCCGCGCATTGAAACAACGGACGCATAGCCTTGGTTTACAGTGTCTAAAGTCGATCGTTGAGGCATTGTTGAACAGCCCTGGCCTCAGCTTGGTTCACCTGCCAGTTTCTGGGCGAAGGGCTGGACATCCCCGATATGTGCTTTGACCCAATCTGGATCGTAATACGTATCCAGATACCGATCTCCGCTGTCGCACAGCAGGGTGACGATCGAGCCGTTCCGGCCGGCGTCCATCATCTCGTTTGCAATCTGCAACGCACCCCAAAGGTTGGTTCCCGTCGACGCGCCGGCACGTCGTCCGATCCGCTTTTCCAGCCAGAGCATCGTGGCGACACTTGCTGCGTCCGGCACTTTGATCATGCGGTCGATGATATCTGGTTGAAATGAACGCTCGACTTTGGGTCGACCAATGCCCTCGATCCGGCTGGAGGTTTCAGACGTCAGGCTTCGGTCTCCCGTCAGGTAGCTGTCGTAGAACACAGAGTTCTCCGGATCGACGACGGTCAGGGCGGTATCATACCCTTTATAGCGAATGAAACGACCGAGCGTGGCCGACGTCCCGCCGGTGCCCGCGCTCATCACCAGCATCGCAGGCACTGGATGAGGTTCACATTCCATCTGACGGTAGATGCTTTCCGCTATGTTGTTGTTGCCGCGCCAATCGGTGGCCCGTTCTGCATAAGTGAACTGATCCATGAAGTAGCCGCCAATGGAGTTGGCAAGTTCAACCGATGCGCCGTGCATTTCCGGTGCAGAGTCTACGAAATGCGTTTGGCCCCCAAAAAACTCGATCATTCTGATCTTGCTATGCGCGGTGCTTCTCGGGATTACAGCGATGAAGGGAACGCCGATCATACGCGCGAAGTAGGCCTCGGACACCGCCGTGCTGCCGGATGACGCCTCGACGATGGTTGTGCCTTCTTTGATTTTGCCGTTGCACAAGGCGTAGAGGAACAGGGATCGGGCCAGCCGATGTTTGAGACTGCCCGTCGGATGTGTGCTTTCGTCCTTCAGGTAGATGTCCACGCCTTCCAGATGCGGAACCGGCAGTTTGAACAGGTGTGTATCCGCCGACCTGTGTGCATCTGCATTGATCTTTGCGATAGCGCCCGCGACCCAACAGTTCATTTCACCCTCATGTCCGCTGTTTTTTCTGTCCAATTATGCGTCTGCCCATTTGCAGATGGCAAATGGGCAGGATCCGACGCGTCATGTTATCCGCAGCACGCACCCGATTTGGTTTGTGCGGGTTCGCAAGGGACATCGTTCGGATTGGTCCCACGCCCCAGCCACGTCCGCTCGGCCAGATAGAAGTCAGAAAACTTCTGGTGAAAGTCGTCAGGCACGGATTTCGAAGGAATTCCACTTCTCAAAAGCGCTTGCTGCCAGGCCTTCACCTTCGGGAAATCCGAGAGCATGTCGTAGCCGCTGTGATCCTCAACAATAGCCGCGCGATGCAGCAGAGGGAGCCAGGCGATATCCACGTTCCCAATCGTATCGCCCGAGAAATACTGTCTTTGACCCAACTGGCGCTCGGCCTTTTGGAAGGATTTTCTGAGTTTGGCCATGCGTTCGTCCAAAACCTCTTTGTTGGCGCTTTGCATCGTGCTGCATTGAACCAGATAGTGTTTGGTTGCCTGATAGCTCCAGGCCCGACTGGTCGCTCGCTGCTCAGGCGTCAAGTTCTCCTGGAGTGGCGGCGTGATTTCGTCGATGTATTCGATGATTGCATCGGATTCGAACAGCGACTGGCCGTTTTCGGTAATCAATACAGGAACCTGGCCGGTGGGTGAGCTATCGAGAAACCACGCGGGCTTGTTCTTCAGGTCGATGTACTCAATATCATAGGGAACCTGCTTCGCTTCGAGCATCGCGGTGACGCGCTGAACGAACGGGCAGATCTTGAAACTGACGATCTTGATCATGGGTGAAGTCCTTTCTGGTTGATCCGACCTGTAAGACGACCAGCGATGCAAAAAGACGAACCTATTGGGAAAAAACCTTCCAACAAGTTGATCTTGAGGGATATGTTTTGGCAGTGATGGGGTGGCCGCGAATGGCGCAAGCGAAACCAGATATCGAACGTGTTTGCTCGGAATACCGGGCCAGCCTGTTTGCCTTCCTTCGCTCAAAAGTATCGAACGAGGCAGATGCAGAGGATTTGCTTCAAGTGATCCTGCTGAAAGCCCACCAGGGCATGAGCGGTCCAAATGAGGTCAAAAGCCTGAAATCGTGGCTGTTTCAGATTGCGAGCAACACGATCACTGACTTTTATCGAAGCAGAGGGCGGCACAAATCTGTTCATCCGGATGACCTTTGGTACGGCGATCTGGATGAAAATGACCAGCATGTGCTGGAGAATTGTGTTGCACCATTCATAGATGCTCTGCCGCCTGAAATGGGCGAGCTGCTACGCAGGATAGACCTGCAAGGCGTATCGCAAAAAGATCAAGCGGCCGAACACGGTGTCAGCTACTCAACATTGAAGTCCCAGGTGCAGGCCAGCCGTCGTCAACTGCGCAAACTTTTCGAGAATTGCTGTGATTTCTCTCTGGATCAAAAGGGCAACATTGTTGGCTATGAACGCAAAGTGGGAAACTGTGGCCCGTGTTGAACCATCACCGCGAAGCGTCCTTGAAGAGGAATAAGTGCACGAAATGCTGCGCATGTTTCGAAGTCTGGCAGGAGCCCAAATAGATCAGACCCTTAAGATCGACCAATGTTCGGACACAGGAAAAACTGACCACCGCCAAGCGATCTTATTTATGTATCAGCGCATTTTCCCATTCTGAAAGAAACTTGTTTCGCTTCAGGGTATCCAGAAATGTCATCAAGGCTGGTTCAAGCGCAATGGTTGCGTGTTCCGTGCCGTTCTTTCTTTCCTGAAGCGGCGGCAGAGTATGCGCTCCGTCCGTGGGGTTGGATTGATACTTCAGAACAAACTCGATGAACCGCCGGGCTGTTGCCGGTTCACCGGATGCCCTTGAAACCAACGCTGTCCGCATCATTGTTGTCGGGTAGTCAGAGGGCAGCACAATTTCAAGGATGTCCTGGCTTTCGGCACGCGCTTCGGCGTAGCTGCCAAGCACATTGTAGGCGACCGCAATTTTTCCGTTGGTAAGGTCGTCGATCATCTCGCCCGAACAACAATAAAGCCGGGCATCAAGCCAGCCCATCACTTCCATCAACCTCCAGAACGTTTCGGACGCCCGCGCGTCCTGCGTCGCAAAAAGATAGCCCAAACCGGATTGGCGAACGTCGTAGGTTCCAATGCGGCCTCTGAATATGTCTGGGTGCGCACGCAGCGTCTCGATCAGCTCCTGCCGGGATTGCGGGATTGGGAGCCCTTTGAAGGCGGCGCGGTTGATGACAATGGCCGCTGGTTCAGAGGTGAAGGCAAACAGGCTTTGCCGCCATTGCGCCCAGGCCGGATGTGAAAGGTCCTCCAGAGCTAGGGCGTAGCCATCGTTTGTGAGTTTCAACTGCAAATCCATGGCGCTGGAAATGGCAATATCGAAAGCCTCGGGCTCCTCACGAAAACGCCGGTCGATATCGGCTGTTCCGGTGACCAGGTATTCGATGGCCACGTCCGGATTGCTGGCGACGAAGGCTTCGATCAGTGGCGCGAACAAGTCCGTGTCTGTGCTTGAGACTACACGCAGGGACGTGGTCGCCTGGGTTTCGTTGAAGATCTGCCGATCTTCCCAGTCCTGCGCCCATCCGACTTGGCACAGCCAGATCAAACCTAGAGCGATAAGGTTACGCACGCGCCACCCTCCGGTCGGTTTTTCAGAATTAGCTGGCCGCCATGGACCGATGCGACATCCCGCGCGATCGTCAGTCCTAGTCCAGAGCCGATGGTATTCGAGGCATTTGCTCCACGCTGAAAACGCGTGGTCAGAGTTTCGATTTCATGAGATGGAAAACCGGGCCCGTGGTCGCACACCGTGATCCGGGGGGTCGGTTTGCTCGAAACCGTGATCTCGATCTCACTTTCGACAGGTCCGTATTTCATCGCATTGTCAATTAAGTTTCGCACAGCGCTTTGGATCAAAATCGCGTCCCCGGCATAACGAACGTGCGCGTCCCCTGCCAAAGAAAGAGAAAGATCTTTCATTTCCACGATGGGCGTCAGGCGCAAAACCAGATCGCGCACAAGTTCGACAAGGTCGATCTCGTGCCGTTCCAGATGATCGGCCCGGAATGTGATCATCGCATGATCCAGAAGCTGACCTGCCGCACGAGAACTTTCGTCGATGGCCTTCACCATCGACCGCATGGCTTCGCGATTTTCCTCTTTTTCAACACGCTGCAACGTGGCTTCCGCGTAGGAACGGACGGTTGCAAGTGGCGTGCGGACTCGGTGCGCAGCCTCTGCGATGAAGTCCTCGGACTGGCTTAGGGACTGGTCCAGCCGTCCCATCAGCGAGTTGAGCGACTTGACCAGTGGCGCCATTTCCCGTGGCACTGGTTTGGCGAACGGGCTCAGGTCCTGCGGCCCCCGTCGCGCGACGGATGTCGTCAGCTTGCCAAGCTGGCCAATTGTGGTCGACGTCGCCCAAAATGAAAGTCCAGCAGCTAGCGCAAAAAAGCCGATACCGAGAAGGGCAGCATTTCGTGAAATCTGGTCGAGTGTTTCGGAAAGAGCGTCTTGCGTTTGCGCAAGGACAATCTGGATTTCTGTTCGTCGGTTCGCCCCGATCAAGGTGCGGCTTGCGCTGATTTTCCGGACGTCTGAACCGCGAATATTGTCGGATTGAAATGTCTGATCATCGGCAAATGTCAGGTCCTCGTAGCCCGACAGGAATTGGCCGTCCTGCAGGATTGCATAAAACACGCGGTCGTCGGCCGGGGTGCTTAGCATCGAAAACGCCGAGTAGGGCAGGTCAAGCTCAACCGTGCCATCCCGAATTGTGGCGGCGTCCAGCATCGACGTGACCGAAGCGTCAAGGATGTTGTCCTGACCCTGTTGCGCCACCTGCACCGCAAAGTTTCGGACGGCGAAGAACAAGACCAGTGCGAGAACCGCGGCGCCTCCGATCAGGATCAGTACCAACCGATTTCTGAGCGATCCTGATACCGCAACGCTATCCATCTTGGTCCAATCGGTAGCCAAGGCCACGCAATGTCGTGATCCTCAACTTCGAGGCTGACAAATGTTTGCGAAGGCGTCCAATGTAAACCTCGATCGCGTTTTCCGAAACGTCCTCATCGTAGGAAAACAACCGATCGGACAGCTTGTTCTTGGAAAAGATCTGGCCGGGTGCGTTGAGAAACAGTTCAAGAAGGCGCAGTTCGCGATTGCGCATTGTAACGGCCTCACCCCCGACAGTCAGGTGGCCTGCGACCGGGTCGAAAACGACGCCACCGATCTCGATCTTGGTTCTTGCATTGCCGGACCTGCGACGCAGGACGGCGCGGATACGGGCCTCCAGTTCGGCGTGATCAAAGGGTTTGGTGACATAATCATCAGCACCCAGATCAAGCGAACCGATTCGATCCGACACCTGGCTTCGGGCGGTCAGGACGATCACCGGAGTGTCCAAATCACTGGCGCGATGCTTCTCAAGGAACGTGCGGCCATCGCCATCCGGCAACATGATATCGAGCAGGATAAGATCGTATTCCCCGGTCGCAACAAAGGCCGAGGCGTCTTCAAGTTTCTCTGCATGATCAATGACATGACCATCTATTCGCATGCGTGATGCGATGGCATTGGCAAGGTCAAGATTGTCTTCGACAAGAAGGAACTTCATTGCGCTCTGGAACGATTTTTTCTGCGTGACAGGTCTGTGTCAGGTTGGTGTGCATTCTCCAACATCAACTGATCCGTAGTGCGGACGGTTGTCAATTGGGAGGACATTATGTCGAATTTCGAACTGGGCCGTCGGGCCCTTCTTGCGGCTGTTGCGGCGTTTGGTCTTGTCGGCTCGGCGGCTGCTGATGGTCACCAGGTCGTGGACAGCATCCACTTTCTGATCCCTGGCGGTGCCGGCGGCGGCTGGGATGGCACGGCGCGCGGAACTGGTGAAGCGCTGACCAAGTCGGGTCTTGTTGGAACTGCCAGCTACGAGAACATGTCAGGTGGCGGTGGTGGCAAAGCCATCGGTTATCTGATCGAAAACGCGGCCAGCAATCACGGCACGCTGATGGTGAACTCAACGCCTATCGTGATCCGTTCATTGACTGGTGTCTTCCCGCAAAGCTTCCGCGATCTGACACTGGTTGCCGGAACTATCGGTGACTACGCGGCGCTGGTTGTTCCTGCGGACAGCGACATTCAAGACGTCAATGGCTTGATTGAGGCGTTCAACGCCGATCCCGCGGGCGTTGCCGTAGGTGGTGGTTCGGTCCCGGGCGGGATGGATCATCTGGTTGCCGCGATGGTGTTCCAGGCGGCGGGCGCCGACCCGGTCGCGATGAAGTATGTCCCATATGACGGCGGCGGTGCGACGATGGCGGGTTTGCTGTCTGGCGAAGTACAGGCGGTTTCAACCGGCTTTTCCGAAGCCGTGGAGCTGGCCAAGGCCGGAGAGGTCCGTATCATCGGAGTGACGTCCTCGGATCGCGTGGATGCGTACCCGGATGCACCGACCATGGTCGAGCAAGGCAACGACACAACCTTTGTCAACTGGCGTGGGTTCTTCGCGGCACCGGGTCTGCCCGCCGAACAGTTGGCGGCCTATCAGGAGGCCATCGCCAAAATGTACGACACGCCCGAATGGGAAGAAGTTCGTTCGCGCAACGGTTGGGTGAACATTCACAACCCCGGCGACGATTTCCAAACCTTCCTGGAAAATCAAGAGAAGGTTATCGGCGATCTGATGCGGCAGCTTGGCTTCCTCTGATCACGCTAATTCGCTTCCAAACACAAATGCGCCCGGGACTGCCCGGGCGTGGTACCGATAAAAGAGGGAGAGGTCGATGGTGATTGATCGCTGGATAGCGCTTGTCATCCTGATGCTATGTCTTGCCTATGGCTACGCGGCTTATTTCACAATGGACGATCTGCTGCCGCCGATCATGAAACAGCGGCCGCTCTGGCCGTCGACTTTTCCCAAGGTTCTTGCCGCAGGTGGAATATTGCTGTCACTGGCTATTCTGCTCGGCTTCGAGAAAGCCCCGGCGAAAGAGGAAGCCGCGGATATCAACCTGTCCCGATTGGGCGAGTACAAAGTTGGGCAAGCGCTGTCTCTGTTAGGCCTCATGGTTGCATATGCTTTTTTGCTCCGCCCGCTCGGGTTCCTGGCGGCCACGTTCCTGTTTCTTACTTGCGGTAACTTCATTTTGGGGGAACGCCGCTATGTCCTGATGGCTGTGGTAGCGGCCATCGCGGCAGGCAGTATCTGGTATCTGGTTGATGTGGTCCTGGGCATTTTCCTCAGCCCGATGCCATCACTTCTGAACGGAGTTTGAGATGCTCGAAGGATTAATGACGGGCCTTTCAACGGCTTTTACATTCACCAACATTCTAATGGTTGTCGGCGGTTGCCTGATCGGAACATTCATCGGCATGTTGCCGGGCCTGGGCCCGATGTCGATCATCGCAATCATGATCCCGGTCGCAATCACCATCGGTGATCCCTCGGCGGCACTGATCCTGCTGGCCGGTGTCTATTATGGCGCGGTATTCGGGGGCTCGACCTCATCGATACTGATCAATGCGCCCGGGGTTGCCTCAACCGTGGCCACGAGCTTTGACGGCTACCCCATGACGCGCCAGGGCAAAGCTGGCAAAGCGTTAACGGTCGCCGCAATTTCAAGCTTTGCGGGTGGTACGATTGGCGCGGTCCTGTTGATGATCTTCGCCCCTGCGCTGGCTTCAGTCGCGCTTCTGTTCCACTCATCCGAATACTTCGCCCTGATGGTTGTGGGGCTTTCGGCCATCGCGGCTTTTGCCGGAACCGGGCAGGTCAGCAAGGCGCTGTTGATGACGTTTCTCGGCCTGATCATGGCCACTGTCGGAGAGGGCGTCTTGTTCAATTCGCCGCGTTTCACGATGGGCATCATGGATTTGCAGTCGGGCTTTGGCTTCATAACTCTGGCCATGGCGATGTTCGCGTTGCCCGAGGCGATCTATCTGGTGCTTGATCCGAACCGATCCAAGACGGGTGATGGCGAAAAGGCCGGCGAGATCAAGGACCTTAGGATCACACGCGACGAGGCGCGCAGGATTACCCCGGTCATCGGACGTCAATCCCTTCAGGGGTTCTTCATCGGAGTACTACCCGGAGCCGGGGCGACGATCGCCTCTTTCCTGGGTTACGCCGTCGAGCGCAATATCGCGTCCAAAGAAGAGCAGGAGCAATTTGGCAAAGGTTCCGTCAAGGGGATCGCCGCACCCGAAAGTGCCAACAACGCCGCGTGTACGGGGTCGTTTGTTCCGCTCCTGACGCTCGGCATTCCCGGGTCTGGTACGACGGCGATCCTTCTCGGTGCGTTGATTGCCCTGAACGTGTCGCCCGGTCCGCGCCTCATGGTTGACGAACCGCAGATCTTTTGGGCGGTCATTATCTCGATGTATCTGGGCAATCTGGTTCTGTTGATCCTGAACCTTCCGCTTATTCCCTACATCGCCAAGATTCTGGCCGTACCGCGCAACTTCCTTATACCGTTCATTCTGTTCTTCACCCTCATGGGTGCCTATATCGGGCAGAACAACGCGACCGAACTGCTTATTCTGGTCGGTTTTGGTGTTTGCGCCACGTTGCTGAGGTTTGCCGACTACCCGCTTGCACCCCTGCTGATCGGGTTCATCCTTGGCCCGCTGCTGGAGAACAACTTCTCGCGCGCGATGCAACTGTATGACGGAGTAAGCTTTATCTGGGAACGTCCAATGACTTTGGGACTGCTGGTGCTGGCCGTCGTATTGGTCGTCCTTCCCAGCTATCGCCAGCGCCGAGCGCTTGCACGGGCAGAAGGCGTCGCCGATGGTGACTGATTGTTTTTGTCGATGAAGGTTCAAGAGACTGGATGAACAGACCGTTGTGCTTTCAGTTGCCAAACAGCGAAAGCTGATGTTCTTGGGGTTCGGTGAAAAGGTCGCAAAGTCCATATGTCAGTCCCTGAGGGGCTGCTGGCAAACGTCCGCGTGTCCGAAGCGGCCATTCATTTTCACGCTTCAAACATTTGGAAAGCGCTGATGGCAGAAGTTTGCTGTGCGCGCGTTGCTGGCCTCACTTATACATAGACTTTCGCTCAATTCTTGCAAAAGCCTTTGGAATTGCTGCGCTGTTCAAAGCCAGCCTTGAGAACGGGTCGACCGCTCATCTGAATACATGAGCGAAGCAACTTTGCTGTTTCCCGTACCTGCGTTTTCAGGCACGCATCCCCAAGAAAAAAATTTGGTATACCAAATTCCAAATACCTGATACGAAATCCGGGCGAGATTGCGAATCGGATCTGAGGAGGCCCGGTTCGAGAACTTAGGAGGATCGAAAAATGATGAAGTTTCTTGCCACCGTTTCGGTTGCAGCCATGACCCTGACCGGGACCATCGCCGCCGCTGATGAGTACCCATCCAAAACCATCGAGGTCGTGACCCATGCCGGAAACGGTGGTGGTACGGACGTCACCACTCGCATGATGATGCTGCGTGCCCGTCGCGAATTGGGCACCGACATGGTTGTCGTAAACAAGAAAGGTGGCGGCGGTGCAGTCGCCATGGACCACTACCTGACCGTCCCGGCGGATGGTTACACGATCCTGACCTTCACCATCGGTCACGCGGCGACAGTTGCAAAAGGCAAGACCAAGATGTCTCTGGACGATATCCGCCCGATCGCCCGCGGTACCGATGACCCGCAGATCCTGATGGTACGTTGCGGTGCATATGAGGATGCCGAAGCCTTTGTTGCAGCTCAGAAAGAAGCACCAATCAGTTATGGCACCACCCACCTGGGCAACATTGACGACGTATCGGCGTTCATGTTCACCAAGAAAGGCGGCATGCAGACCCCGAAAATTGTTCCCTTCGAAGGCGGTGGTGAACTGGCGACCCAACTGGTTGCAGGTGCGGTTGACGCGGCTGTTCTGAACCTGGCCGAAGCCGGATCTCAGATCGACGCAGGCGACGTTTGCCCCATCGTTGTTTTGGCCAACGAGCGTATGGCAGGTCTGCCAGATGTGAAAACCGCCAAGGAGATGGGCATTGATGTCAGTTTCTCGACGGTTCGCGGATTTGTTGTTCACGCCGACACGCCCGATGATGTTGCTGTCAAGATCGAGGATTCCCTGCTGAAGTCCATGAACCATGGCGTATACCAAGGCTTCCTGGAATCCGTCGGGTTGGACAGCACTTCGGTCGTGGGTTCCGATGAGTGGGGCAACCAGATCACCACTATGGTCACCGATATGGAATCCGCTCTGAAAGAATTGGGCTTTATCGAGTAATCTGAACCATTTAGCGCGGCCGGTCAGGTGCTTGCCGCGCTAACTTTTCCAGCGGACGGGTACAAAGAATGCAAAAGTCCAATGACAATACCGGACATGGTCCAAAGGGTGGCTTCGCGCAGTTTGCTGTCCCGCTGGGGATCTTGGTGTTTTGCGCCTGGGCCTTCTGGCTTTCGACGCAATTCGAGCGCGTCCCGCCGATCCTGAAACGCGGCATGCAGCCCTCTGATTTCCCTCAGTTGGTTATCGGCCTGATCGTTCTACTGTCAGTCTGGTTGCTTTTTAAGGACCGTGATGAGGCACCTGCCAGGCTCTCGCGACTTGTGCAGTCCACAATCGGGTTGCTGATCGGTTTCCTGCTGATCGCCGAGATTGATCTCTTTCTGGGGCTGGGCCTGTTTGCCGTGTCGCTCGCGGCCCTGTGGGGTGAGCGGCGTGTCTGGGCACTTGTACTGGTCGGCATCATTGCGCCGCTGGCGGTGTTCTTCCTGTTCAACGGCATATTCGAGGTCCGCTTCCCGCGCGGGATCCTCACCAACCTCTGGTACGGGTAAAGACAATGGATGCTGCTCTGAACGGCCTTTTGGCTCTTGCTGATCCCAACCTGCTGGCGTTGATATTTGCAGCGACACTGGGCGGGGTGTTGGTCGGCGCTCTCCCGGGATTGAATGCGACAACAGGTGTTGCGCTGCTTCTTCCCTTTACGATCACGATGGAGCCCATTCCGGCCATTGCGATCCTGACGACAATTTATTGCGCGGCGACTTTTGCCGGAGCGATCACCGCAATTCTCATCAATACGCCCGGGACGTCGGCCAGTGCCACCACTTGCTTGGACGGCTATCCCTTGGCGCAAAGGGGAGAGGCAGGCCGCGCGCTGGGGATGGCCGCTGTCTCCTCGACCATTGGTGGAATTATCTCGGTCGTGTGCCTGATGGCCGCTGCCCCATTGATGGCGCGGGCTGCGTATAACTTTGCACCGCCTGAATACTTTGCGCTGACAGTTTTCGGTCTGTCGATGCTGGCAACAATTGGAGATGGATCGCCGGTCAAGAACATCCTGTCCGGCGCGTTTGGCGTGCTGATCGCAACTGTCGGCATCGATCTGCTGACCTCGATCGAGCGTTTCACCTTCGGCCTGAACGAGCTGAGCGAAGGTATTCCATTCGTACCCGTCATGATAGGTGTGTTCGGCATCTCAGAAATGCTGGTCCAGGCCGATAACCTGCATGTAGAGCGCAAGCGCGTCATCATGAAGGCCATCCGCTTGCCATCGCGCGAAGACTATTCGCGGGTTTGGAAAACCATCTTGCGGTCGTCCGGTATTGGCACGTTTATCGGCATTCTGCCAGCTGAAGGTGCGACGGTAGCCTCGATGATCGGCTATAACGAGGCCAAGCGCTGGTCGAAGAGGCCTGAAGAGTTTGGCAACGGCTCTCTTGAAGGTATCGCTGGGTCCGAGGCCGCAAACAACTCGGCCACGGGTGGGGCGATGGTTCCGACTCTTGCGCTGGGGATTCCAGGCAGCCCGACGGCTGCTGTGATCCTCGCCGGTCTGATGGTGCATGGCCTGCGACCCGGCCCGACGATGTTTACCGAACAGGCCGACTTTGCCTTCGCAATCTTCTGGTCGATGATGCTGGTGAACATCTTGTTCTTCTTCATCGGACTGTGGGGTGCCAAGATCTTTGCCCGCGTCACGCTGATCCCGATCCAGATCTTGTGGCCTTGTGTCTTCATCTTCTCGATCGTGGGTGCCTATGCGCTGGAACAATCCATGCTGGATGTCTGGATCGCCATCGGCTCGGGGATACTGGGCTTCTTCATGCGCCGTTATGGTTTTTCCGTGGTGCCCATGGCTATCGGCCTGATCCTGGGCGGTATGCTGGAAACACGCCTCGGTCAGTCGATGGTGATGCTGGACGAAAAATGGTGGCTCATGCTGACCCGTCCGCTGACGCTCTTCTTCTTTGTTCTTACGGTCCTGGCTCTGTTTGGCCCGCTGCTGTGGGGACGCCTTTTCAAACAACGCTCGCCGCTTAAGTCGACCGGAGAATAACAATGACCAAGATCAAATCCGTCCGCACCCGTGTCTGGAATTGGAAAGGCAAGACCGTTCCACCGCAGGGCAATTTCTGCACCAACGCCAGCGACTTGTTGTGGGAAAAGGGCGATGCGATGTCATCTTTCCGGTTTCACCAGTGGCTGACCTGCGAGATTGAAACCGAAGACGGCACAGTCGGCATCGGCAACGCGGCACTTGCCCCAGGTGTTGTGAAAAAGGCCATCGACGAATGGTTCGCGCCCATGGTGATCGGCGAGGACCCATTCGACTATGCCTACCTTTGGGAAAAGATGTACCGCCGCTCGCATGCTTGGGGCCGCAAAGGTATCGGAATGACCGCGATTTCTGCTGTCGACATCGCCATCTGGGACCTAATGGGCAAACTGGCGGGCAAGCCGGTGTTCAAGTTGCTGGGCGGTCGCACCAAGGAAAAGATACCGGTCTATTATTCTAAGCTCTATTCGGGGCCCATCGAAGCGATGCAGGCCGAGGCGGAAGAGGCCAGGAAGAACAACTATCAAGGCTACAAGATGCGGTTTGGCTGGGGCCCCAAGGACGGCATGACCGGCATGCGGGAAAACCTCAAACGCGTGGAAGCGGTGCGTGAAGTTATTGGCTATGATGTAGACCTGATGCTGGAATGCTATCAGGGCTGGAACGTCGATTACACCAAGCGGATGCTGCCCAAGCTTGCGAAGTACGAACCGCGCTGGCTGGAAGAACCGGTGATTGCCGACGATGTGGAAGGATACCGTGAACTGAATGCCATGAATATCGTGCCCATCTCGGGCGGGGAGCATGAATTTTCGCTCATCGGCTGCAAGGATCTGATCCAAAAGAAAGCCGTCAGTGTGCTGCAATATGACACGAACCGTGTGGGTGGCATCACGGCCGCGCAAAAGATCAACGCCGTCGCCGAAGCGTTCCAGGTTCCGGTCATCCCGCATGCAGGTCAGATGCACAATTATCACCTGACTATGGCCAATGCGAATTGCATGATCAGCGAATACTTCCCGGTCTTCGACGTCGAGGTCGGAAACGAGCTGTTCTATTACATCTTCGAAGGCGACCCGGATGCCGTGGATGGTTATTTGGATCTGGACGACAACAAGCCCGGCCTCGGGATCGAGATCTCGGACAAGCATCTGCATGACTTCGAGGTGACGGAATGAACCGGAAATACGCAGGTATCTGGCCGGTCGCGCCAACGCCGTTCAATGATGACGGGACGCTTGATCTCGAAGGTATGAAACGGGTGCTCGACTGCCTGATTGATCAAGGAGCGGATGGAATCTGCATTCTGGCCAACTTTTCGGAGCAGTTTCTGATTTCGGATGCCGAACGCGAAGTGCTGGCGCGGCTTTCGGTCGAACATATCGCGGGACGGGTTCCGGTCATCGTAACGATCAGCCACTATGCCACGCAGATTGCCATTGAGCGCGCGCAATTCGCCAAGGATTTGGGGGCTGACATCGTAATGATGATGCCGCCATATCATGGTGCACTTCTGAAAGGCACACCCGAACAGAGCTTCGAGCAGTTCGCATCTGTTGGCGAGGTCGGCATTCCGATCATGGTGCAGGATGCACCACTTTCCGGCGTGGATCTGCCTGTGCCACTGCTGGTGCGCATGGCACAAGAGATTGAGGAAGTGAAGCTGTTCAAGATCGAATGTCCCCGTGCCGCCAACAAAATCCGTTCGCTGATAGAACAGGGTGGCGACGCAATCGAAGCGCCTTTTGATGGCGAAGAGGCCATCACCCTTCTGGCGGATTTGGATGCCGGTGCAACAGGTTCGATGACCTCGGGCATGATCGTGGATCAGATCAAACCGGTGCTGACCCACCACCATGCCGGACGCATCGACGAAGCGACCGCCGCCTATGGTCGGGTAGCCATGGCAATTAATCACGAAAACCGTCAATGCGGCTGGCAATCGTGCAAGGCCGCGATGGTCGAAGGCGGTGTAATCAAATCAGAATTTTGCCGCCACCCAATTCCGCCGTTGCATCCCGCCATCCGCTCGCGTCTGATCGACCTGCTGCGGCCGTTGGATCCTATGGTTTTGAGCTGGGGGAAGTGATTTGAGCGAGAGCTGGATTGATAGCCTGAAAGAAGAAGGTGGTGTAAAGCCACGCAAGACACTTGCCGAAGAAGCCGCCGACAACCTGCGCGAATTTATTCTGCTGGGTAAGCTTGCCCCCGGTACGGCAATTCCCGAACGTGATCTGGCCGAGGCGCTCGGCGTATCCCGTACGCCTTTGCGCGAAGCCTTGCGGTTGCTCGAAGTTGAAGGGTTGGTGGAGTACTCGGCCACACGGCGCCCGCACGTTGCCGACCCTTCTCTGCACGAGTTGACGCAGTATATTTCGGTCCTGGGCGCTCTCGAAGCGTTGGCGGGTGAAATCGCCTGCGTCGAAGCAACGATGGCTGAAATAGCCGAAATTGTTCGCCTAGGTGCCCGTATGTCCAAAGGTTCCGGAAAGCTCGAACCGCTGGAGTTCTTTCAACTCGACATGCAGTTTCACGCGGCCATCGTTGAAGCCAGCCGGAATGAGCCCCTTATCGAAACGCACCGGCAATATAACGCCCGCCTTTGGCGTGCACGTTTCTTGTCGTCGCAACAGGTTGATCGCCGTGACAATACCCTGTCCGAACACTCGCGGATCACTGACGCCCTGCAAAAGCGTGACGCAGCCGCGACGCGGCGGGCGCTGCGCGATCACCTGAATAGTACAATCGAGAATATTGAACGCCTTCACGCCCAAAGCAGTGGAGCAAAGTCCGAGGACTGAAAGATGAAGCCCAGAATTGGTATTATCCCCGGTGATCCAAGCGGCATCGGGCCGGAACTGATCGCACGGTTGCTGACTTCGGAGGGCGTTTCCGAGGCGGCGGACATTCTGCTGATCGGCGACAGGCATGTGTTTGAAACGGGACAGACCGTCGCCGGTGAAACTTATGACCTGACCCCCGTTGACGTGTTGGGCGACTGGACCCAAGCCCCTGCGTTCGCCCTGCACGAGATGGAGACGATTGCGCCTAACGAAGTGAGGGTTGCCGAAGTGACCGAAGCTGGCGGAGCATCGGTTCTGCGAACGCTGGATTCCGCTCTGGAACTGACGCGCTCCGGTGTGATTGACGCCATCGTATTTGGACCGTTCAACAAGGCCGCGATGCACTTGGCGGGGCTGGGTCATGATGACGAGCTTCACTACATGGCCGAAAAGCTGGGCGTGACGAACTACATCTCGGAACTCAACACGCTTGACGGCATGTGGACCAGCCGCGTGACCAGTCATGTCGCCCTGCGTGACGTGGCCGACATGATCAGCGAAGAACGCGTTGCCGAAGCGGTGCATCTGATCCACAACACACTGCGCCGTTCTGGTCTAAATCGCCCTCGGATTTCAGTGGCCGCGCTCAATCCGCATGCCGGTGACGGTGGAAATTTCGGCACCGAGGAGATCGACATCCTCGAACCGGCAGTCCGCAAACTGGCGCGGGGGCAGATGTCAGTTGATGGTCCGTGGCCGTCCGACACCGTGTTCCTCAAGGCGGTTGCCAAGGAAATCGACGCGGTTGTGACGATGTATCACGATCAGGGTCAGATAGCGCTGAAACTGCTTGGCTTTGACCGTGGTGTGACGGTGCAGGGTGGGCTGCCATTCCCCGTGTCCACTCCGGCCCACGGAACGGCGTTTGATATCGCAGGCCAGGGCTGTGCGGATGTCGGCGCAACCCGCGCTGCTTTTGACATCGCATGTGACATGGTCACGCATTGGGACAACTGAAACATGACTTTCAAGCCGCACGGAAAACACCTGATTGCAGGTGAATGGATCGCTGGAGACGTGAAATTTTCATCTTCCCCGGCGCGTGGGGACGCACATGAATTTTCATCCGGAACCGCCGCCCATATCGACGCATCGGTCCAAGCCGCCGAAGAGGCATTATGGAGCTTTGTGTATTCCACCCGCGAAGACCGCGCGGCCCTGCTGAATGCGATTGCTGATGAGATCGACGCGCGCGGCAATCTCATTACCCAAACTGGCACGCAGGAAACCGGCCTTCCCGAAGCTCGGATTCAGGGAGAGCGGGGTCGTACCGTAGGCCAGTTGCGCCTGTTCGCCTCTCATATACTGTCAGGTGACTATCTGGACCGCCGCCATGACAAAGCGTTGCCGGATCGAGCCCCTTTGCCGCGTCCTGATCTGAAAATGGTACAGCGCCCTATCGGGCCGGTTGCCGTTTTCGGGGCATCAAACTTCCCGCTTGCGTTCTCAACCGCTGGCGGCGACACCGCTTCGGCGCTGGCCGCCGGTTGCCCTGTTGTGGTCAAAGGCCATCCCGCGCATCCGGGGACCGGAGAGATTGTTGCAGAAGCCATCAAGGGCGCAATCGACAAGACGGGCACGCATCCTGGCGCTTTCTCATTCGTACACGGTGACACGATGGCGGCAGGGCAGGCACTGGTGAGACACCCGCTGATCCGAGCGGTAGGGTTTACCGGCTCTTTGACCGGTGGCCGGGCACTGTTCGATCTTTGTGCGCAGCGTCCCGAACCCATTCCGTTCTTTGGTGAGCTGGGTTCAACCAACCCGATGTTCATCCTGCCGGCAGCCGCGGCGACACGGGGTGCTGAGATTGGCGCCGGTTGGGCAGGTTCGCTTACGATGGGTGCGGGCCAGTTCTGCACCAACCCCGGCATTGCAGTCGTCTTGAAGGACCACGCCGAAGAAATCGCCAAGGCAGCAGTCGAAGGCTTGAAGAACACCGCCCAACAAACCATGCTGACAGACGGCATTGCGGCGGCATACCGTAGCGGTCAGTCGATGATTGCTGCAGAACCGTCTGTTACCGAATTGCTGGCAACAGCGTGCGACGGGCGCACGGCAACCCCTTTCCTTTATCAGGTCTCGGCAAAGGGTTGGCTGGGCAATGAAACACTGGAACACGAGGTTTTCGGGCCATTGGGGCTCCTGGTAGTCGCAGAAAACATCGGCCAGATGCGGGAAGTGTCAATGTCCTTGCAGGGGCAGCTCACATGTACGCTGCACATGGATTCAGATGACGCGGAAATTGCGCAAAAGTTGTTGCCAGTTCTTGAACGCAAAGCTGGCCGGATCCTTGTAAACGGCTTCCCGACTGGTGTGGAAGTCAGCGACACAATGGTACATGGAGGTCCATACCCGGCTTCCACGAACTTTGGGGCAACATCCGTCGGTACACTGGCCATTCGCCGTTTCTTGCGGCCTGTATGCTTCCAGAACGTACCGGACGTAATGTTGCCAGAGCAGTTCTAGCCTCGTCTGTCGTTTCCGGGAGAGGCAAATGAAATCGGAATCGGCCGGTTTCGTCACAGTTCATCATAAGCCTTCAGGTGTGTCGATCCGGAAGGGCCGGTTGCGCTGACTTTGCTGGAGAAACTGTGCGGCGGCGCGGGCCGTAAAACAAACCATCGTCGGCCGATGACATTGCTCTTGTCGGGAAAGGTTAGCTCGGCGAGCCGCTCCACAGTGATTGGTGCGAGTGTTCAAGGTCGACACCGAGCCCATGACTGACGTGTGCTGTTCCATTTCGGGATAGCATTACTGACGTGCTTCCTGATCGCTGAGCAACGCTCGCATGATGGCACGAATACGACGTTGATTGTCCGCGTCTAACGCAAAGTACAGTGCATTTGCCTGGGGGTCGCTTTGCTGGGGGCTGATGAGGTCTCCCGGATCAGCGTGAAGCACATTCGCTATTCGAACCAGAGTTGCGACGTTCGGCGTACGCGCCCTGCCGCTCAGCAGGTCTCTGACCGACGTCACGCCAAGCCCCGCCGCTTTCGCTACAGCACCAGGGTTGGTGCCTTGTTCTTCGATGAGGTCCGCGATTTTTTTTGCAATTCGCTTTCCGAGTTCGACGTCGCTCTCAACCTGCATGATTTTCCATCGGTAAATAATGTTCTGTCATTCCTTGGGTTAATGGCGATCTACACATCAGTCAACGGTACCGGCAAAGGTGGCATTGCAAAAACAGCATACCGGAAATGTGCGCAAAATCATTGCACATAGATGATTCAACGTCTATATCGGCCTCACAGAGATGATCAATCACACTAGATAGACGGAGAAACGACAATGACCCTCTTTTCAAAAGTAATGATGGCAACCCTCATGGCCTCGACCGCATTGGCGTCATCAGCGGACGCCTGCTCGCGGCTTGCCAAGCAATCAGACCACGGTGTCGCCTATGTTCGCTCAGTAGATTGGGGCACAAAAACCGGAATGGATCTTGTGACTTTCGGCGTTGGCGATGACGTCACATCTTACGAAGCCGATGGATACTCGCGCCAATCAGACGAACCGGCGAAGAACTTCACTGTAGCTTGGGTAGAGAACGAGTCTTTCCACGGTGTTCAGGCACAGGCCTTCAACGACAAGGGAATGGTTGCGGATACGCTCTATATGTCCCCCAGTGCAGACTACATTGGTGATTACAAGGACAATGGCGCCCCGGCCGTGAACTTGGCCGACGCGCCGGGTTATCTGGTCGCAATGTACGACACCGCCCCCGAAATCGCCGAGGCGTATAACTCGGGTGAGTTCCAGTTCGCCTGGTCAGCAGATTTGGGTCATGCGGGTCAGCACGGAGTGCATGTTTCGGCCGTGGACGCAAATGGTGATGTCGTTCTGTTCCAAGTGAACGAGGGCGGTGAGGTTCTGGTTTACTCCGGCAATGTTGAAGGTTCGGACCTTGGGGTAAAAGCGAACGCGCCATTGTTGCAGTACCACCGCGAGAACATTGCAGCGTTCAATGCGGAAGATGGAAAGACTGCAGAGAACGTTCCGGCGGACATTTCCTCGGCAAGCCGACACCTGCGTCTGACCTGGCTTAACCAGAACATTTCTCTGGGTGGTATGTCCAAGCCGGAAGCTTTGGGAACGGTACAGAACATGTATGACAGCGGTGCCAGTGTCCCGCAGCAGGTGATCGACCCAACCATCGGAGCGACTTATACCACCAGACAGACCAGCAGAACGATCCTGGGAGACGACGTCATCACAGTGCGGGATTTCGCGACCGCTGCGGAAATTTCGTACTCGATCACAGATGCCAAAATCGCCCACGATCTTAACGGTGGTCAGGTCTGTGCGGATGCCATGGATCAAGCCAACGAAGGTGGGCGGATGATCGAGTTCCGCCCGTGCCCGAAACCCGAAGCAGGCTCCTGATGCAACTCCTATGAAACTCAAAAACAGCCCCCGTTACCCGACGGGGGCTTTTCTTATATTGAAATGCCCCGCTGCCAATATCCCCGTCAACTTTGTTGCGCACTGCCAATCTCTGGCGGCGACAGGATATTGCCTTTGAACCGAAGTACGGTCTGACAGGTCGCCACGCAGCAATGCGACAATCCGACGAACGGTAAGAAAGGGGCGATTGCAATAGCCTTCGGCAACCTGTTGAAAGGATGCTGGAACCTCTCCGTTGGCGATAGAGCGCTCCGAGCAGGTTTTAAAGTGCGGAGGTCGGCCAGGACCGCGATCCGGTGTCGGCGCCGAAAAAACTCAGAACCCAACTACCAAAATATGAAATTCAACCGACTTATTGCCGCCGTGCCATTACGTGATCCATAACCAAATTGAGCACCTCGATATCATCCTGGTTAAACGTCAGATAGCGGAACCGTACCGTTCCACGGTCTGGCTTCGAGCGTGACGGTGTGAGCACCTCAACCGTAACACGAGCACGAAGTGTGTCTCCCGGGAACACCGGAGCGAGCCATCGTACCTCGTCCATGCCATGGCCGCCCAGGTTGGTGCCAGTAAGTACACCGGTATCACGAAACAGCCGGAAGGTGAGCGCTATGGTTTGAAAGCCGCTGGCAATGATCCCGCCGAAAATCGACTCCTTCGCCGCCACTTTATTCACGTGGAAGGGCTGCGGATCGTGCGTAAGTGCAAAATCAATTATTGCGCCTTCGGTGAGCGTAATCCCACCAGTCTCGAAGGTGTCTCCGACTGACAGATCGTCAAAAAACTTGCCGCTGATCATTCCAAGAGCATAGAAAAACGCGCAGTTGTCCGTCAACGACAACCCAACGCCTGCCGATCAGACGTAAGTGGCAAACGCGACGTATACATGTTTGAACCTGAAACTGACCTCAGTAAAGGTGAATGCCGCCTTCAATAATCACTTTTCGTCGCGAGACCGATGGACTGCTGCAATAAGTCAGAACCTCTTGGACGATGTGATCGATGGATGTCGTTGCACCTACTACGTGGCGCACCTGAATGACCGGGACGCTCTGGCGGGGATCCCTGATCATTCGTCAGGCCGGCGGTCTTGTACATGCAAGCTCAATCCCGGACATGCTGGAACATGGCAGCGCCATTCTGGCCATTACGCCGAAATTGGAACACTTGACGCTGAGCGACATCGTCCCTCAGGTCCGCCGGACGGATTCAGTGGCCCCGAGAACGAGCTAGTGGGAAAACCAAATCTTCATCACTGGCAGCATACGTACCGGCCTCTGATTAGATCACCGGCTTCCAGAGTCCACCAAGCTCGCGACGTGCCACGTGTGTTGCAATGAGAACGGCAATCATCCACCCGGTTATGACCGCTGCGGCCGTTCCGATCCACACGCCGATTTCGTTGAAACTCAGCAGGCCGACAAATATCCAGACGAAGAAAGCAACCCCAAAACCCTGCCGATACAGGCTGATCCAGACGGTCCAGATCGGCCTTTTCAGTGCCTGCAAAAGCGAGTTGATCGAAAACAGCATCATGTAGAACGGCAGGATCAGGCTGTCGACGCGTAGGTAGCTTAGTCCCACGCGGATCACTTCGGGATCGTCGGTAAACAGGCCCAGAACCGGACCGCCGAAAATCCACAGGAAAGGTGCGGCGATGGCGGTCATGATGAACCCAACCTTCCAGCAATAGAACAAGGCTTCGCGCACCCTCGCACCGTCGCGGGCTCCGAAATTCTGGGAGGCTATGGGCAGAAGGGCGCCGGTGACGCCCAACACGGGCAACAGCAGGATTTGCTCCAGACGAATGGCCACGCCGTACCCTGCGATTGCGTGTTCGCCAAAAATCTTAAGCGCAAACTGCATCACGAACCCGGACAGCAACATCACCATGAACGACGTGGCTGTGGGCAACACCTGTACCGAGATTTCAGTGAATTTTTCCAGGCGCGGAACAAAATTCCGCGCCCGCATCCGTTGCATCCTGCGCCGTCTGAGCACCTGACGTATCAGGAAGAGCATGACCCCTGTCTGACTGATCACGGTTGAAACTGCCAAACCATCAAACCCGATGCCGGGAACCAGGCCCGGAACCCCGTAGATCAGCAATGGATTCAGTCCGATATTGGCGAAAAATGCGACAATCAGCGCCCGCTGCATGGAAACGGCATCGCCATGTGCCTGAAGGATACCGTTACAGCCAAAGGCCAACAGAAAACCTGGAAGAGCAAGGAGCAACCAAAAGAAATACCGCAGACCTGCATCGCGATAATCCCCGGGCTCGGACACCAAACGGATCAGTGCAGGACCATACCACAAACCAGCCAGCGCTAGAACGCATGCGGCCAGGAAGCCATAGCTCATGCCTTGTGCAGCTAGTCTGCGTGCTTTTCGATGATCACCCGCGCCCAGTGCGTTGCCGACGAGTGCACTCATTGCTGCGCCAAGCCCAACGCCTATTGAGATCGCAACAAAAAACGCCTGAAACCCAAGTGCGAGCCCGGCCTGAGCACTTGTGGACAAGAGCCCTGCGAAGAACATGTCGACAACATTGTAGAGCGTGTTGAACAGCATCCCGATGGCGCCGGGAATGGCCAAGGTGCGAAAATGCACCGAGATCGGCCCTCGCGTCAGATCAAGATCGGCAGGAATGGCCATTTCAGCATTTCTTTACGGGCGCTCGGCCTGAACGGTCAGAAAAACGAACTCTGGCGTCAAAACCTCTTCGAACCCATGGTTCAGTTCGGCGTCGACGCTGATGCTGTCCCCGGCTGACAGGGTGAATCGCGCCTCGCCGTAACGATAGACAGCCTGACCCTCCAGCGCCTGAACAAAGACGACACCGTGGCCGACATAAGTCGGCGGGCGCCCTTCATCGCGCAGAAGAGTGACCCGCCGCGCCTGAAATCGCAGGTCCTTGCGGGAATGCAGGGCCAGATTGACGTATTCATGGGAATGCCCGCCAGCAAGACGGGTAGACTTCAGCCCTTGTCCGTGGCGAACCAGGGTATAGTCGGTGTGATCTGTCCGCGCTTCGCGAAACAGCGAGACGATAGGCACTTCAAGTGCCTCGGCCAATGCGGCCAATGTATCGATCGAAGGTGACACAAGCCCGTTTTCAATGCGGCTGACCATCGCCGCTGAAATGCCCGATTGCTCGGCCAGACGACGGGCCGATTGTTTCCGGCTTTGGCGCAGCTCCTTCAGCGATGCACCGATCGCGCGGTCAATCTGTCTTCCCGGAGTGTCATCCTGCATGGTACATCCCGTCACTCGTCGGTGTAGTAACCCACGACATCTCCCTCTGTGGTCACGCCGAGACCGTTCAGCAACCTGTTCACGTAGTTGAAGTACCCAACAATCTGGTTGATTTCGAGGATCTCTCCGTCGTCCCATCCGGCTTCTTTCAAGGCCGAGACGTCAGACTCGGCCATCGCGGCGGGCGATTGGGTAAGTTTTCCTGCATAGACCATCGCTGCTAGCTCTGCGCCGTCAAATGCGTCCTCGGGGCGGTTGCCTTTCAGCGCGGCTTCAATTCTGTCTGCGCGTGCATCATCCCCGATCAAATGCCGGGCATTGGCCCAGTGATTGGCATAGGAGTAGGGACAACCGTTCAGGGTGGACACATAGGAACTTATGACTTCCTGAAACCACATGGGCACGGTGTTGACGTCATCGTGCAGACAGGCCCGGTACAAAATAACGTGCCCATTCATCGTATTGGGCCGCAGCGAATGCACGCGCATGACATTGTCGACGGTTCCGTGCGGCGTACGGGCCAGGTCCAATGCGGCCTTTAGCTGATCGTCGGCATCCTCGTCAGAAATCATCCGAATCCAGGCAGACATTCATGCTCCTTCCGTTGGCCGTCAGCTCAAATTTCAGGCAGTCAGAAACTACCCGCTGAGTTTTTTATTGACGAATATTGCATATTAAGCAACCATATTAATCAGTGCGCAACAGAATTGAGGATTCCATGGCCTTACCAGATTGCCCCACTCAATCGTATCGCCAAGTCGATGGCACTGCTTGGGCCGACCCAAAATTGCGCCGAAACAAATGTTCCGCGCGCAGGTATTTCCGAAGGCGACCGCTCTTGCCACAGGCTTCCTGAACTCACAACGCCCTCAATATGCGATCCCGAATTAGAACAGGTCAGGCATGAACCAACCCACTCCGATGATCGAGGTAAGCAATCTGGACAAGTTCTATGGTGGCTTTCACGCGCTGAAGAACATCGATCTGACCGTTCACCAGGGTGAAAAGGTTGTCATCTGTGGTCCCTCAGGTTCCGGGAAGTCGACCCTGATCCGTTGTTTCAACGGGTTGGAGTGGCATAATTCTGGGCGCCTCGTGATTGATGGGATCGAGGTTTTTGAAGGGGCCAAGGAGATCCGGGAATTGCGTCAGGAAGTCGGTATGGTCTTCCAGCAGTTCAATCTGTTTCCACATCTGACTGTGCTGGAAAACTTGATGATCGGCCCCATGAAGGTACGTAAGGTTCCAAAGGCGAAGGCCGAAGAAACCGCGCGCAACTATCTTGACCGTGTCCACATTCCGGAACAGGCCGACAAATACCCGGCGCAGCTGTCGGGCGGTCAACAGCAGCGCGTGGCCATTGCCCGGTCTCTTTGTATGGAGACCCGGATCATGCTGTTTGACGAACCGACTTCTGCCCTTGATCCTGAAATGATCAATGAAGTGCTTGATGTGATGGTCGAGCTTGCCGACACAGGCATGACGATGGTTGTCGTCACGCATGAAATGGGTTTTGCCCGCAAAGTCGCTGACACGATGGTTTTCATGGAAGCCGGTCAGATCGTCGAAGTTTCGCCGCCGGAACAGTTCTTTACCAACCCATCCAGCGAACGGTGCCGGTTGTTCCTGAACCAGATACTGGAACACTGACATGAGCGATCTGGGCATATCTGCACCAAAGGGCCAGCCGCTGCCCAAGCCACCGCTCTACAAGCGCTTTTTCGGCTCGGTCCCCGTTTCCGTCGTCATGTATGCGATCATCGTGGGGCTGATTGCCTATGGCTCGTACGTTGGCGCGCAGGGCATGGGATATAACTGGCAATGGTACAGGGTGCCGCAATTTCTGTACCGCAACACCGAACTGGGGTTCGAATGGGGTGAAATCCCGATCGGGCTGGTGGCCACAATCAAGCTATCGGTTACCGCGTTTCTGCTGGCAACCGTTATTGGATTGTTCGTGGCGCTGCTGCGCCTGTCCGGTCTGGTCGTTGGGTCGGCAGTCGCCGTCGGTTATCTTGAGCTGATCCGAAACATCCCGCTGCTGGTCCTGCTCTATTTGTTCTATTACGTTCTGGGGCCGATTTTCGGGTTTGATCGCTATACCGCCAGCATCCTGACGCTGGCCGTGTTCCATTCCGCCCTGATATCGGAAATCCTGCGGGCCGGGATTAACGCGGTTCCGACCGGTCAGTGGGAGGCCGCCAAATCCATCGGGATGAGCCCTGCCCAGACGTATCGCTATATCATCCTCCCCCAATCCGTCCGTTTCATGCTGCCGCCGATGACCGGCGAGGTCGTGCACCTCATCAAGTCCTCAGCGATTGTCAGCGTGATTGCGGTGGCCGAATTGACCACCTTCGGACGCAACATCATTTCAGACACGTATATGAGTTTCGAAATCTGGTTCACCATCGCACTGGTCTATCTGGTGGTGACCCTGATCCTGTCGATAGGCGTAAGCCATCTGGAGAAGAAATATGCCGTCGACCAATAGAACTGAAACAATTGTCGGACAACAAGGAGAACCAAGATGAAGCTTTCTCGCAGAATGCTCGGGGCAGCCCTGGGCGCGGTCGTGGCGACTGGTGTGGCGACGTCGGGCTGGGCGCAAAGCGCGACCCAGGAACTGTCCAGCGAAAGTGTTATTGAAACCATCAAACAGGACGGGGTGATCCGGATCGGCCTGTCGCTGTTTGTGCCATGGTCGATGCGCGACAAGAACGGCGATCTGATCGGCTTTGAACTGGATGTCGGCCGAAAACTGGCCGAGGACATGGGCGTCGAGGTCGAGTTTGTGCCCACCGCCTGGGATGGCATCATTCCAGCGCTGGTATCTGGCAATTTTGACGTGATCATCTCGGGCATGTCCGTGACGGCACAGCGTAACCTGACAATCAATTTCACAGACCCATATGCATTTTCGGGCCTTGCAATCCTGGCGAACAAGGAGTTGACGGCAGGCATGGCGCGCGAAGATCTGAATTCGTCGGAGGTAACTTTCGCGGCCCGTCGCGGCGCGACCCCGGCGACCGTGATCGCCAAGGCATTTCCCGAAGCCAACCTGTTGCTTTTTGATGAAGACGGCGCGTCCACTCAGGAAGTTCTGAACGGGAATGCCCATGCCACGATGGCGTCGCAACCGACCCCCAACCGTGAGGCAGGTCGCAACCCCGAGACATTGGTTGTTCTCGAGGGCGAACTTTTCGACCCGCGCGGTGAAGCATTTGGCATGCGCAAGGGCGACCCTGACGCCATGAACTTCTTCAACAACTGGATTGCCCAGCAATGGCGGTCCGGCTGGCTGGAAGAGCGTCACAACTACTGGTTCGCCACCGAAGAGTGGGCTGATCAGGTTGCACAGTAACAAATCCGACTGGGGGCGGGCACACCGCCCCCGGAACTAAGGCGGAGCGGACCCGGTGCAGAACTTCCTCAAGAAACTCAGATGGCCTGATTACCTGATCATGGCGATTTTGCTCGCCTTCTTCGGGTATATCTGGGTGTCGATTGAAGGCACGCTGAACTACAAGTGGCGCTGGGAACTGATCCCCGGATATATCGTTGGCTGGCATACAGGTCGTGAGGAGTATTTTGCCAACCTGCTGTTGCAGGGTCTGGCGGCCACCATTCGCATCAGCATTTATTCGGGCATTCTGGCTTTGCTGCTGGGCACGATACTGGGTGTCGCGCGCTGTTCGGCCAACCTGACGATCCGGATGCTGGCGCGCACCTATCTGGAATTCCTGCGTAATGTCCCGCCCGTTGTTGTTGTTTTTATCTTCTTCTTTTTCCTGTCCCAGCAACTGATCGATGCGTTGAACCTAGAACGCTGGGCCCGCGGAATTGCACGACAGGAAGACAACCAGATCTGGACGTTTTTCTTCGGCGAAATGCGACGTTTCCCATCGCTGGTTTCCGGCGTCATCGTTCTGGCCCTGTTCGAAAGCGCGTTTGTGGGGGAAATTGTCCGGGCCGGGATTCAGTCCATCCCAAAAGGCCAGCGCGAAGCTGCTCGTTCGATCGGGATGAGCCGTTTTCAGGAGCTGCGCTACATCGTGCTGCCTCAGGCGATGAAAAAAGTGGTCCCGCCACTGGCAAACCAGTTCATATCCTTGATCAAGGACAGCTCGATCCTGTCACTTATTTCGGTTCAGGAACTCACTTACAAGACAGTTGAACTTGTCGCTTCATCTAGGATGATATTCGAGGCGTGGATCACGACCGCAGCGTTTTACTTTGTCGTATGTTTCGGTCTCAGCCGTCTTTTTGCACGCCTCGAAAAACGATCAGACAAAAGATGAGTTTGTTACCCGTCTGAACGTTCAGCGCGGTTGTCAGAAACGGGCCTGAACCATCCCGTTTTCAACCCGCGTCTCGAACACCCGCATAGGACGCGTGGCCGGGGCAGACACGGGCTTGCCGTCCCGCACGTCGAACGCACCCTGATGCAACGGACATTCGATCACATGGCCATCAAAATAGCCGTCGCAAAGATCGGCCCCGCCATGGTTGCACAACGCCAGCGATGCGTAGATGCCGGTTGGCGTATCGTAGATCGCGATCATGCGCGGGCCGATTTCGACCCGCGTGACCCAGTTTTTCTCAAGTTTGGACACCGCGATCACATCGCGCCAGGTTTTTTCGGCCGTCATCGTTCAAACCTCTGCCGCATGTTCGCGTTTGCGCCGCAAGATCTGACGTAGAATGTCGCGATGGGCGGCCAGATACCCGCCATTTTCAACGAAAATATGGTCTTTCAGCTTTTCATGCAGACGGGGCAATGCATGAAACGGCACAGAGGCGACATAGTGATGTTCTGCGTGATAGTTCATGTTCCAACACAAAAATGCCATCGGTGCCGATACCAGGTTGGTCCGGGTGTTTTCCGACATCTTGGCAACAGTGGGCCGCCCGACATGTTCGGTCATGCGCACAAACCGCATGACCGGTTCGCCCAGAAACAACGGAATGATCCAGTACCAGATCAAACCCCACCACCCGGTCAGCGCCATGGCCAAGACCAGTGCGGCATAGATACCCAGCATCATACGTGCGTCCCGAAATACAGCCTTGTGTTCGACCTTCGGGATAAATCGAAGCTCTGCCTCGCTCAGGCGGCCGGATGCATGGCGAAACACCTCTGTGAACTTGCCGCGCCAGTAGGGCAGAGCGGAAAGGTACAGAAAGTACTGCCCCAAGGACTTGGGCAGCGGAATCAGTTCAGGGTCTTCTCCGGTCAGCTGTGTGTACGTGTGATGATCGCAATGCTCGTACCTGAAAAAGCGGTGCGGCAATATGATGATCAGCCCGCAGATCTGTCCCACCAGATCATTCAGCCAGCGGGTCCGAAAAACCGTGTAGTGCACACATTCGTGCTGCAGCGAGAAGTGGTGCACCAGAACGACGCCTTGCAGGAACATGGCAGGCCAAATCAGCCAGCTGTCCCAGGCAAGAGTAAGGAGTGTTGATGTAAAGGCAAGTAACAGGACCCAAAGCGCCAGGTGGCGTAATCCCGGTCCGTTCGAACGTTGCATGTAGCTTCTGAGTTCTTCGCGCGTGAGTTTTCCTTCGGCCAGGGCCTGAGTCAGCGGCGTGACGATTGGTTTTGGCATGTGATTTCCACAATTTTTGCCGGTGTGGGGGTCGCGCCCTCTGCACATGATCCGGCACCGGAGACGGGAGTGCTCCGCACCATAAGGCCAACTCGGTCAGGCCTTATTAACAATGGATTATCTAACCAGAGCGTGATTCGATCAAGCCGGGATAGGTCAGACAGCCACGCGCAGCCCGATATCCGGATCGGGATTTGCAAACAAATCAGCGGCGCAGGAATGCCGGGCGAGTATCGACGGACCGTTGGGCAACCTTTCCGCGTGGAAAACACCGTGATCCCAATACGTCGCCCCATCAATCACGATTGTCGGATCAATCACGTTCCAACTGATCTCGCCCGGGGCATATGCTCCGCATGTGTGGAAATGCAGAATGCGAGGATTGCCGAAAGCGGCACCTCCCCAGCGCTCGAAATTTTCCCGCATGTCCCATGGGTATCCGCAGCCGGGATGAATGCCCGCGTGCCAGGAATGTACAAAATTCCGGTCGATGCCGAACTGTCCGGCGACCCGATCATAGTGTGCCTCGGCCCTGGCGGCGTTTTCGGGGTCACCGTCAAACCGCGTCAGGCGACCGTTCTCCATCATGGCGAAGACCGGTCTGTCAAATTCCAGTGTATAGTCGTCATAATACTTCGATCCTGTGCCCGTCAGGAAGCTGATGGCCACACGACCGGAAAAACTGTACGCGGGAACTGGTGTGAATACGGACATCGGAAACCGCAAAATGGATGTATCGCCGGTGGGTTTCAAATCCATAATTGGTCGCCCACGCACATCCGATCCCAGAGGGCAGGTGATCCGTACGTCATCCGCCCTGTCCAGAACCGCGTTGACGTCGGCCTTGAGTTCCATAAATGCGTCGTGGTGTCCGTTGGAAAACCCTGAACCCAGAAGCTCCTGGTTCACGGCAAAGCTGACGATAATCTTCTTGCCCTGCGGCATGTCCGAAAACCGCAACTGATCCCCCAGACGCGCCAGAAACAAAATGATGTCCGCGGCCTGAAAACGGGCCAGAAGATCAGGCGAAAGATGCGGGTTGTCAGGATTGAAACCGACATCCACCGCGTCAACGACCAGCCCCAGCTGTTGCGCGGCATTTCTGACCACCTTGACGCAGTCGGCATCAAAATACCCAAACTCCGGGGGTTCATACGCGATCAGCAGCCGGTCGCCTGCGGATGCACGCGCACAGTTCACCAGCAGATTTCGCGCTCCTCGCTCGGGCGTCGTGTCGGACATCAATAACCCCTAATACCTGACTTTAATGAATTTAATGGACGCACGCGGTTCTAATCCATTTGAAAGAAATAATGGCTGGCATTAGGGTGGCTAATATGATCCTGAACCTACCATACTCGGCGCTGCGCGCATTTGAAGCCGTGGTGCGCCATTCGGGCTTTTCGCCCGCAGCAGAAGAACTGGGTGTCAGTCAAAGCGCCGTAAGTCAGCACGTCAGATCTCTGGAAGAATGGCTTGGCAGAGAATTGCTGGTCCGTGGGGCTCGCCAGTCCCGTCCCACGCGCGAGGGTGAGCAACTGGCCCTGGCAATCTCCGATGGGTTAGGGCGCATTTCGGATGTTTGCACGCAATTGCGGGACAAAACCCGTAGTGACCGGACAATCGTTATTTCGTGCTTGCCGGGTTTCGCCTTTAACTGGTTGTTTCCAAGGCTTATTCACTTTGACCTGGCCCACCCGGATCTTTCGATTTCGATTGCCACCGACACCGGGCAACACCCTTTTTCACGCGTCGATGCAGATATCGGGATTCGATATGGACTGGGCGAATACCCTGGGTTTCAGGTCGATTTGTTGATGAAGGAACAGTTGTTTCCTGTATGTGCGCCCGGCCTTCTGCCAACGCTTCAGAGTATCGAGGATCTGTCCCTTCATACGCTTTTGGTGGATGAAAACCTGCACCATGGCACGGCCAGTCCGACATGGGATTTCTGGGCGCGGCAATTTGATTTAAGTTTGCCTGCCGCACTACGCACGCGCAGGTTGGGGCAGTCGAATATGGTTGTGCAGGCCGCAATCGAAGGGTTGGGTGTGGCGCTTGGTCGTGAGCCTCTGGTTATTGATGCGCTCTGCGATGGTCGCCTGGTGCGTCCTTTTCCCCAGCTGACGCAATCGCCCCTGTCTTACTGGCTTGTGCGCCGACCCGAAACCAAGGACAGCCAGAAGGTAAGCGAGTTCCTGAACTGGATTCAGGCAGAGGCTCGGGCGCAACCGGACATACCCGCTCCTGCGCCGGTTTCAAATTAGTCTACCTTATATGTCGCATTACCAATCCGGCATGGCGAAACGCGGGTAAACTGCCCCATACTGCCGCAAAGCCAACAAACCGAACGGAGATCCGGATCATGTATCTGAAGAACTGCTGGTATGTCGCCGCGTGGAGCAAGGATATCAGCCGCGACCTGAGGGCCGAGACGTTTCTGGGCGAGAATATCGTGCTGTACCGGCAGCAAGATGGAACTCCGGTCGCGTTGGAAGACGCGTGTCCCCATCGCAAGCTGCCGCTCTCGAAAGGCAACCTTAAGGGCGATCTGGTCGAGTGCGGATATCACGGTTTGACCTTCGACTGTTCCGGCACATGTATCGACAGCCCCACACAACGTGGCATGACGCCCCGGCGCGCGGTTGTGAAATCCTATCCGGTGGTTGATCGGTATCGGCTGCTTTGGATCTGGATGGGCGATCCGGCGCTGGCCGATCCCGACACAATATTCCCGGTGGAGAACTTCGACGATCCAAGCTGGGGTCTGACCGATGGTGGCGTGATGGACATCGACTGCCACTACCTTTGGGTCTGCGACAACCTGCTGGATCCCAGCCATGTGGCCTGGGTGCACGTTACGTCCTTTGCAGGAGCGGGCACCGACGAAGAACCCCTGAATGTCGAGAAGACGGACCGTGGCGTGATCGTATCTCGGTGGATCGAGAAGAAGCCGCCGTCTCCGTACTATGCGAAATTGGTGTCCTTCGACGGCGATTGTGACCGGTTACAGCATTACGAGATGTGTATGCCGGCAATCGGACTGAACAAATCCATCTACACACCCGTTGGTACAGGTGGATATGACAAGGACCCGGTTGATGAGACATTCATTAATATCTCGTACAACTTCATGACCCCGATTGATGAGGACCGGACGCGGTATTTCTGGTTCCAGCACCGCAACTCCTATCCGGACAATGCCGAAGTTTCGAAATTCATGAATGATGGGGCTCGAATGGCGTTTCTTGAGGACAAAGACGTGCTGGAAGAAGTTCACAAGGGAATGAAATACGCCAAAACGCCCCACATAGATCTTGGCCTGGATGCCGGGGCAAAACAGTTCCGCCGTGTGCTTGACCGCGCGATCGAGGCGGAAAGCGCCGCAACGGAAAACGTCGCGAAATCTGCCTGAGGTCGCGGTGAAGGGCCGGAACACCGGCCCTTGCCACATTCAGCTTATGCAGTTTCGTAGATAACCGGGAAACGTCCGCCTGCGAACGGAGCGCCGGGTTGCAGGCTTTCATCATGCAGCCATTCGGTCACCGCATCGCGCGGTTCATAGGTTGCCCCTTTGACTGCAAACCGTATTGCATATCCGCGTCTTCGGCGGGTCGTGGTTCTGTTGCCCATCGCCGAATGCACGGTCATCCCGTCAAAGGCCAAAGCGTCACCGGGCTCCATATGCTCATAGTGAAAGATGTCATAATCTGTGCGGTTGGCCTCAAAGTCCGGCATGTCGATGTATTCCGGGTTGTCCTGTTCAAGATAATGCAAGAAACCACCCATTTGATCGGTTTTGAACGGTCGGTATTTGGCGCCCCAGGCATGTGATCCTCGCACAAATTCCAGTGCGCCATTGTCAGGATCGACTGGGTCGAGCGCGATCCACATCGTCATGATCGGGCCGGACACCGGCCAATAGGGTTGATCCGTGTGCCACCCGGTCTGGGTCTGTGTGCCGGGCTCTTTCACGAAAATCTGGTCATATATCAACGATGTCCAGGGGCTGCCGGCCACCTCTGCCACACGTTGGCCCATGTCCGAGGTCAGGCAATAATCCTGAAACACGCCCGGCATTTCACGCATGTTTTTGTAGGCAAAATACCGGTCGCCTTTTTGGACTTCGGTGTCCACAGCGTGGCGCAGTTTGGCCAACCACTCCTCGGACAGGATATTCTTCAGCAACACGACACCGTCGCGTGCATAGGCTTCCTGAACGGCCTTTGTGTCAATTGTATATGTCATTGCATTTCCATCCACTAAATCCGCCCGAATTACAGGACGGTAGAAAATGGGCGCGACGCGCCCGGGCTCTCATGGATTCAGGATGCTGGTGAACTGCGGCAATTGATTATGAAACAGGGCCATTTCGACCGGGCCGACCACTTGCCGGCAAGGCTTCGATGAAACTGTTCAACGCGGCGTATCATGGCGACATCCTAGCCAAACTGGTGTGAATAGACAGAAAATACGGAAGCAACCCGAATGGTCCGCCAAAACAACGGTTCGGTTCAGAGGTCCTGGGCGCGAAATTTTGGTTGCTTCCCGGTAAATTTGTTTATTGACGTGATTTGATTATTGATAAATATTGTTACCATCATGCAAAAGTATTCCATATTCTCGCTCGCTCGGAATGCGCTGTCCGGACACCGCAACTGGCCTCTGGCTTGGCGCAGCCCGCCCTTGAAAGACAGGTATGAGGTCGTGGTGATCGGGGCAGGGGGGCACGGTCTGGCTACGGCCTATTATATGGCGAAAGAATTCGGCATCACAAATGTCGCAGTTCTGGAACGCGGTTGGCTGGGCGGTGGAAATATCGCGCGCAACACGGTGACGATCCGGTCGAACTATATGCGTGACGAGTCGATCCCTTTCTATGTCAAATCTGTTGCGATGTACGAAGGCCTTACGCACGAGCTTAACTTCAACATGATGCATTCAAAACGCACCATGGTTGATGTTGTGCAGACCTGGCCCAAACTGCGGGAGCTGCGGCGGCGCCAACTGGTCATGGATATCTATGGCTCGACCTATGAACAGATCACGACGGAAGAGCTGCGTCTTCTCGTTCCGGCGCTGACCGGCGGAGGGCCGGATGCGCGCCTGCCGGTAATTTGCGGCATGGTTCATACCGATGCAGGCGTGAACCGACATGATGCTGTGGCCTGGGGGTATGCACGTGCGGCTGACGCCATGGGTGTGGATATCCATCAACAGACCGCCGTGCAGTCGTTGATCCGCGGCTTGGATGGTAAGATTGCCGGTGTCGAGACCAATCGGGGAACAATACACGCAGATAAGGTTGTCGTGGCGGTATCGGGCCATACCACGACGCTGACGGAAACCGCAGGGCTCAAACTGCCGTTGCGGACGATGAACCTGACGGCCTTTGTGTCGGAACCTGTCAAACCGCTGGTCGACGTCATAGTGAATTGCCCGGACAGTGGGTTCTATTTCAGTCAGTCCGACAAAGGCGAAATGGTGATCGGCGGCGCGCCGGATATGGGGCAGAGTTTTCGTCGGGACATCAAGCAAAACGTCTTTGAAGACACGGTTGCTTCGATGCTTTCCCTGTTCCCGTCCTTCAAAAAACTCAAACTGATGCGCCAATGGGGCGGGCATCTGGACATTGCGCATGATGCATCCCCCATCATGGACCAGACCGAAGTGCCCGGACTGTTCGTCACGGCGGGTTGGTGGGGCGGTTACAAGGCGATCCCGGCGGGCGGTCTGACGTTGGCGCATCTGGTCGCCAAAGGAGAACCGCACCCGCTGATGGCATCCTTCACCCTCGACCGGTTCCGTCATCTTGAATTCGTGATGGAAGCCGGCACCACCACGGCGCGATGAAAAGGACAGGACCATGATGCTGATACCCTGCCCATTTTGCGGCAAACGAAACGAAAGCGAATTCATCTTTGGCGGTCCGGTCGGGGCGGACCGGCCCGATCCGAATGCCGTCAGTGACGCGGAGTGGGTCGAATACCTGACTGTTGTGCCAAACCCATTGGGACCTGTGCAGGAAAAATGGTGGCACGCGCGCGGATGCGGTGAATGGCTGACGATCTGGCGCGATACCCGGACACACGAGATTGTGGAGGTGCCCCATGGCACAGAGTAACCGCCTCGCGTCCGGGGGGCGCATAGACCGCAATCGACCTTTGCAGTTTCAATTCAACGGCAAACGCTACAAAGGGTACGAGGGCGACACTCTGGCTTCGGCCTTGCTGGCCAATGGCGTTCGTGTGACAGCCCGCAGTTTCAAGTACCACCGCCCGCGCGGCATTGTCGGTCATGGCCCCGAGGAACCGTCGACTCTGGTAGAACTGGATGGCGAGGACGCATCGGGCAACCGACCCGCAACCACCGTACCCCTTCGGGATGGGCTGAGCGCCCGTTCCGTCAATTGCTGGCCTTCGCCCGATTTCGATTTGGGCGGGGTTAACCAACTGCTTGGCCGCTTCATCCCGGCCGGGTTTTATTACAAAACCTTCAAATGGCCGGATTGGCACTTGTTTGAACCCACAATCCGCAAGGCTGCGGGGCTCGCCGCAGCACCCTCTCGGCCCCCCTCTGCGGGCCGGTTCGAGGCGCGGCACGCCCATGCTGATGTTCTGATCGCCGGAGCAGGCCCCGCCGGCCTGCAGGCCGCACTTGAGGCAGGTCGCGCAGGAAAGCGGGTGTTCATCGCGGATGAGGGACCCGAGGCAGGAGGAAGCCTGCTCAACCGGACGCTGACCATCAATGGGCGACCAGCAATGGAATGGGTGGCCGAAGCAGTTCGGGAATTGCGCAAGATGGACAATGTCACCCATCTGCAAAACGCAACTGTCTGGGCTTATCGCGAACACAATCTGCTGATCGTGAACGAACGGGAGCCGGAACAGAACAGCATCCTGGAGCGCAGCTGGCGGGTGCGCGCAGGTGAAGTGATCATTGCCACCGGCGCCACGGAGCGTGCAATGGTCTTTGCCGACAATGATCGTCCCGGTGTCATGCTGGCCTCATCGATACAGGCCTATGTGAACCGCTGGGGCGTTGTTCCCGGGCACCGCGTGGCCTTGTTCACCAACAACAACAGCATCTACGCGGTCGCCGCTGATCTGTTGGCGGCGGGTTTGGCAGTTGTTTCAATTCTCGATAGCCGCAAAAAGGTGCCTCAGGCTGCGCTGGACAAGGTGCCGGGTATCTCGGTTCATCCGGGGACCGTGGCTGCGGGTGTACGCGGGCACAAACGTCTGCGCGCCGTCCGCGCTGTCGCCGTCGACAGCGGCGCTGAAACATGGATTGACTGCGATGTGCTGGGTCATTCCGGGGGCTGGAACCCGACTGTGCATCTGTGGTCGCAATCCCGCAGCTCGCTGCGGTTCGATGACAATCTGGCCGCATTTGTTCCCGAAACAGCGGCCCAGGCTTGCCGGGCCACGGGTGCTGCGGCTGGGGAAATGAACCTGGATCGGATCATCGATGGCGGCGAAGATCTGACATACGACATCGAACCGCTCTGGCGTGTCGATGTGCCGGGGCAACGCGGCAAGGCGTTTCTGGACATCCAGAACGATGTCTCGGTCAGCGATGTGCATCTGGCCTTGCGCGAAGGCTATGACAATGTCGAACACGTCAAGCGCTACACGACTGGTGGCATGGGCATCGATCAGGGGAAAACCGGCAATATCAACATCATCGGCACCGTGGCAATGCAAAAGGGCGTACCATTGCAGGAGGTCGGTACGACAACGTTCCGGTCGCCGTACACTCCGGTCTCCTTCGGCGCGATCGGTGGGCTGCGAGAGGACAGCGTTCTGTTTCCCTATCGTCACACTCCGGTGACACAATGGAACAAAAACAACGGCGCGGTGATGTACGAGGCTGGCGCACGCTGGCGGCGTCCTGGCTATTTCCCAAAACCCGGTGAGGGATTGCAGGAGGCTGTCAACCGCGAATGCCGGGCAGTCAGGGAAGGCGTTGGTGTCTATGACGGCTCGCCGCTTGGAACGTTTGAACTGAAAGGCCGCGACGTACCGCGCTTTCTCGATTTTCTGTACACGAACGCCATGTCCAGCCTGAAACCTGGCGAGGGGCGGTACGGGCTGATGCTGTCGGATGACGGGTTGATCCTGGATGACGGGGTGGCATTTCGGCTGGACGCGCATCGCTGGCTGATCTCGACCTCGACGGGCCATGCGGATGCGATCAACCAGCATATGGAGAAACTTCTGCAGACCGAGTTTCCGGACTGGCAGGTGATGATCACCACAGTCACGAGCCAGTGGAACAACGCCACGATCTGCGGGCCGCGCGCCCGGGATGTTCTGCAGGCACTGGGTACGGACATTGATCTGTCATCTGAAGCGTTCCCTTTCATGTCTTTCCGGGATGGCACCGTTGCCGGGTTTCCGGCCCGTGTCGTTCGTGTCAGTTTTACCGGAGAGCTGTCCTTTGAAGTCAATGTTGCCCCGCGTCATATGGCCGAACTGTGGGACAAAGTGATGGAGGCGGGTGCCCCATTTGGGATTCTGCCGGTCGGTTCGGAATCCAGCCATGTACTGCGGGTCGAAAAGGGGTTTCTTTCGCTGGGTCACGAAGTCGACGGCACCGTCGACGCATATGATCTGGGGATGGGCTGGGTCATGTCCAAAAAGAAGCCGGACTATCTTGGCAAACGCTCGGTCTTGCTGCGACGCGAAAGCGGGCGCGTTCGCCGCGAACTGGTTGGCATTCTGCCCGAAGACACCAACCAGCAGGTTCCGGAAGGCGCGCCACTGACCCCCGGCGGCCGAAAGGAGGCGACCGAAGGCTTGGTTACGGCCTGCGTCTGGAGCGTGGTAAACAACCGCTGGGTCGGGTTGGCTTTGCTGGAAAACGGACATGCCCGGCACGGTGAAACCGCGTATGTCCGTCTTCGGGACAAGGTCATCCCGGTCACAATCACCAGACCGGTGTTTCACGACCCCGACGGCAAACTTCTGAGGTCCTGAGATGAGCTATGACGTACAATTTGCACGCCAGAGCCTGAGCGCACTTTTCGATCTTAAGGGGCAACCCGAGGCAATCGAAAGCTGGGTCAAGGACCTGTTGCCGAGCTTGCCAAAACAACCCAATACCCGCATCGGGCAAGAGGGGGCCGAACTGTACCATGTCGGCCGAAATCACTGGATTGTTCGGACTGGGCTAAATCGTGAACAGGAATATGAGGAAAGGCTCAAACCGGCGGATTGCCCGGAAGATATCAGCATCGTACGAATTTCGGACACGCTGACGTTTTTCCGCGTTGCCGGCCCCGAGGCGGCGGACGTGATGGCCATTGCCTGTCCGCTGGATCTGAACGAAACCATATTCGGCCCGGATGACGTGACCTATTCCGAGGTGTTTGGCCTGAAGGCGCTCGTGACAAGGTGTGATGGCGGTTTCGAATTCGCAGTCGAACAGAGTTTTGGCGATATGATTGAGGATTATCTGGCCCGGGCGACCGCCTGAAGAAACGGCGGTTCACAGCTTGGGCCTTTGTTATCGCAGCTTAGATAGGGCCGCTCAGCGGACCAATTTCCGCAATTCACGAGAATAACGATCCTGACTTGAAGTCAGAGCGAAACCATCGGTTGAATTGCAATTTCCGGCATGAAAAGGTCCGCTCAATAAGCGCCTTTCGAACTGCTGATTGCCATGCTGACAACGCTGACCTCTATTCTGCCGATCTTTCTGATTATTGCCCTTGGGCTGGCTCTTCGGAAAGGTGGCATTCCCAGCACGGACTTCTGGAACCTGAACGACAAACTTGTCTATTGGGTATTGATGCCATGCCTACTGTTCAGCAAGATCTCAATGTCCCCTTTGGACAAATCGGCGCTTGGGCTTTATTCGGCCACGATCCTGGGCGGGTTTGTTGCTGCGCTGATCTTTGCGGTTGTCAGCACGCGCCTGATGGGTTTCGCGCCGCCGCAGGGGACATCTATTTTGCAGGGCAGCGCCCGGCACAATTCCTTTATCGGACTTGCACTGGCGGCAAACCTTTTCGGTCCGGCAGGGTTTGACATCGCCATTCTGGCGACGGCGATCCTTGTTCCGATCACCAATATCGTCATGGTGATCATGCTGGTCGGTTCTTTGAAAAGCGACAGAACCACGAGTCTGCCGCTGGCCATTCTGCGGGAACTGGCCCGCAACCCCTATGTCATTTCAATCCTGTTGGCAGTGGGTGCCAACCAGCTGATCGGAGACCGGATTCCGGTGGTTCACGATGTGGCCGATGTTCTGGGTGCGGGGGCGCTGCCTATTACTCTGCTGGCCGTTGGCGCAAACCTGAGAGTCCGCGCAATGGCTGCCAGCACAATACCCCTGATCCTTGCGTTCACGGGCAAGATGGTGGTTTTCCCTGTCGCGGTTCTGGTAATCGGACTGGCCGTCGGACTGCCGCAGAACGTGCTGCAGATCGCCGTGGTTTATTCCGTTGTTCCGACGGGTGCGTCCTCTTACACGTTGTCAAAACAACTGGGCGGAGATGCGCCTTTGATGGCGGCGATCGTCACGCTACAGACCCTGATTGCTGCGGTCAGTATACCACTTTCATTGGCGATACTGCTTCCGATGGCCGGGTAATACAGTTCCAAGCGACCCTCGCTGAAGAATCCCGAACAGCCGTTTGCCCTTTGGGCTGCCGTTTCATGCCTGTCAATTCCAACCCGATGCCGCAGGTATCCGGGCAAACAAGCGTCGCGCTGCTTTCATCCAAGCAGGCTCACTTAAATCATAATATTTTTGAAATTGAGTTGCTAAAAAGTAAACATTGTATGATAAAAGTAAGCGCCAACTACCCGGCCAGTGACTGCTGGAGGACAAGAATGACAGTAGCCTTGGCGAAATCAGGAATTTCGCGCATCAAACCCCACATGGTCGCAGGGGCGATTGATGCATCACCTCCACCGTCTGTTCTGCTCAACTCCAACGAAAGCGCGTTTGGTCCCAGCCGTTTGGCCCGGGCCGCCGCGCAGGCAGCAACAAGTTCAATCGAACGGTATCTGGAAAACCCCGATCTAACTCTCGCCCCGGCCATCGCTGAACATTTCGGCCTCGATGCCGCGCGGATCACAACCGGGCAGGGATCGGACGACCTGCTTGCACGGCTTGCCCGCGCTTATCTGGGTTCGGGTACCGAATTGATCCGCAGCGCGAACGGGTACCTGAAAGTCCCGAACTATGCGCACGCCAACGATGCAGGCGTCGTGTCGGTTGCGGACGATGGTTTCAAACCCTCTGTCGACCGCATGATCGAAGCCGTGACCGAACGGACCCGTATCGTCTATCTGGCCAACCCGGAAAACCCCGCAGGCACGTATCTGAACGGCTCTGAAATTCGCCGCCTGCACGCCGCCTTGCCAGACAATGTACTGCTGATAATCGACGCGGCGTATGAAGAATACATCGATGCCGAAGATTACGAGCCAGCGCATATTCTGGTTGATGAGGCCCAAAACGTGGTCATGTGCCGTACATTCTCAAAAATCTACGGTCTGGCAGGCGCGCGCGTGGGCTGGTTGTATGGGCCTGACGACATCGTCGATGTTGTTCGCAGGATCGGGCTGACCTTTCCGGTTGCATCGCCTTCGGCAATGGCTGCGATCGCCGCATTGGAGGACACAGCCCACACTCAGTATGTTCGCGATGCCAACCGCTTGGGCAGGAATTGGATCACCGCCGAGATGCAGGGGTTGGGACGGGACGTCATCCCCAGTCAGGCAAATTTCGTTCTTGTTCACTTCCCGGATGGCAACAAGTCAGCAGAAGCTGCGACACGCGCGCTTTTGCAGCACGGCATTGCCGTGCGGCGGTTCGCATCGCCAGCGTACACGGACTATCTGCGCATTACAGTCAGTCATATGCATGAATTGAAAATTGCACGGGACGGAATTGCCAAATTCCTGAACGGTGGCGTGTAATGGGTATGTCTTCCGGGATTACAGTGGACGCGCCAAAGGTTGCATACCCGTCGGGGCGCGCGATCATTGCGCAGCTCAAGGCCGCACAGGTTCAGGAAATCGTCGCCCTTCCGGATATCGTCACCAGCGACGGTCTGTTGTGGCCCATTTCCAAGGATCCCGACTTTCGACTGACGCGGATCTGCAAAGAGGATGAAGGTGTCAGTATTTGCGGCGCCATGTCCTACAATGGAACCCGGGCCGTTCTGATGATGCAGCAGACAGGGTTGATGGACTCCCTGAATGCAATTCGTGCGATCGGGATGGATTATGAATTGCCCGTTGTGATGATGGTTGGTTTGCAGGGCAAGGAACCACATGTGCACCCGGATCAATCTTCCTCCTACGGTGTTCGGATAATCCGCCCTGTCCTTGACGCGATGGAGGTATCGCATTCGCTGATCGAAGAACCCGGCGACGAAACCCACATACCGCAGGCCATCGCAACGGCCTATGCATCCTCGCAGCCTCATGTCTTTCTGATCGGCAGACCTCCGGAGGTGTCATGACGATGCGTCGCGACGAGGCGCTGCGGGCGCTGATCCCCCACATTCGCGACAGTGACATTGTAGTTGCAGTCTATCAAAGCTGCTTTGACTGGCTGGCCCTGAACCCGCGAGACCTGAACTATGTCGCCGTTGGCGCGATGGGTCAGGCATCGTCCCACGGGCTGGGATTGGCACTGGCCAATCCGGACCGGCGCGTAATTGTTCTGGATGGCGACGGCAGCCTGCTGATGAACCTCGGGTCGCTGGTGACGATCGCCGGCGCTGGCGTGTCGAACCTCTATCACTTTCTTTCGGCCAATCGGGTTTACGAGGTGAATGGAGCGCATCCGTTGCCCGGCGCTGAAAAGGTTGACTTTGCTGCAATGGCCTGGGCGGCTGGCTATGCCAGGGTTCAGCGATTCACCAATGTTGACAGGTTCGCCGAAGCCGCGCCGCATATCCTGTCTCTGGCAGGCCCACAGTTTGTTTCGATGGAGGTCACGGCAGGAACCTCCTATCCCAGAGACTACGCCTACATTCACAGCGCAGAGGCGCGTTCGACTTTTCGCGCAGCGCTCAATCGCCGATAAGGTGCAAGGCTCATCCTCACAGGCCGAAGCTTGGCAGCGCCCTATTGCGGGCGGGTTGAGACCGTAATGAACTCGACAGTATCAGACAGGATTTCACTGAAGCCGTGCGGAAGCTTGGCATCAAAACTCAGTGTATCGCCCGCCGACATCTGGAAATTCTCTCCTCCGCAACGGTAGGTGGCCTGACCTTCGATCATGTAGATGAACACATGACCTTCGTGCTGATAGCTGGGCAAGTTGCCGGATTGCTCTTTTGAAATGCGAATTCGCGCAGACTGAAAAATCCCACCGGGTGCCGAGTGCTTGCCCAACAGGAGATAGTCATGCGCATGCCCCTGCGTGATGCGCCGCGCGGGCAGACCATCGCCAACGCGCGCGTGATGAACATCTGCAGCGATATCCGACCGGGCAAACAGCGCCATCAGCGGCACATCCAGAGCATCTGCCAGTGATTGCAGTGTCGACAGCGAAGGCGAGACATTTGCGTTTTCGATCCGGCTGATCATCGCAGTGGATACTTGCGCCCGAGCCGCAAGATCGCCCAGCGTCAGTTCCCGTTCATGCCGCAACCGCTGAAGCGTCTGACCGACTTCACTTTCAGTGTCGTTTTTCTTTTCCACTTTCAACGCTGCCGATCAGGTTATCCGGGGCACGAGATTGGCACAGCATCGACATCCTTACCAGTGCAGGATTCACAAAAAAGCATTGTCGCGAGGCTTATTAGTCATCCGTTGCCTCGATTGGATTTTTGCAATCACATCACGGTGATTCTTTTCACTTTCGGCAGAACAAAAACCGGTTTCTCGCAGGTTTGAGCATCCACAAATGAAGCTTAATGATGTTATCAATCTTTATCACTCGCCCGCGTATTGGACATGATGGTTTTCGGATGCTCAATTCGTTTACCGGAAAACCCGGCACCACCCCCATCTGCCGATGACAACAGAATTACGTTCACACGGCAGACCTTTGTTCTGTAATGCAATCTTGAACGTAGGTCGTCGTCTTGGGACGTGGCGCACGGCAATCGTTTTTGTCGACGGAAAACTGGCTGACAGTCTATTGGGTCGGTTTCCGGCGCCTCATAGCAACGCAACTCAAAGCCAAAAATCCACCCCCAGCCAAGCGCGGCTCATTCGGACGTCAGAAGATTTTTCTTTTTGATTTGGCGTATTTGTTGCAAATTGGTGAACAAATCGTTTCCCATTTCTCTCTTTTTTCAGTTTTTGACCCCGCATGGATTGGACGGAAACATGGCCGAGAAAGACTTTATCGCAAATGCAGCACCAACCTATCTGATTAACCAGGTCAACAGCGGTGACACCTACAGCCTGTGGCGGCTGAACATGGATCTGCCTGAGCTGTTCGAACAGATCCTGTTGTCGCCCGGATCAAACTTTCCATCCAGCACAAAGCTGTGTCCGATCGGCGGGTATATGCTCTCCTATGATCTGTCGCAGCTTCAGGACCCAAAAGATCCCCATGTTCCCTATGATCTGTTCGAATTTGACCCGACCAACCCCGACCCGCTGAGCGTTCAGCCTTTGCAATCGGGGAAATGGAAGCAGCACAAATTCTGGCAGTATTTCGATCACTACACCTGGGATGCAACCGAAACGGATATCGTGCAGCTTGTGCCCATGACGGGATATGTCATGGCCTATATGCCGACAGCTGCACGCGGGACATATATGCTGTGGAATTTCGATCCCGCACCCAGCCCGATGTCGCCGCCCGACCCGCTGCCTACCTCGATGGGGCCGCAGGATGCCTTTGCCGAGATCACCGGCGGTAGCGCGTTGCTGCCCATGGGCAACTATGTGCTCGAATGGATCGCCGAGCATTCGAAATACCGCGTGTGGAACTTTGATCCGCAAAACTGGCATCCGTTGTCGATGCCGACGATATCTGAAGGCACGCGCCCGGACATTGATGCCTCGCACCACCTAATCGCCATGGGTGAGAACATTCTGGACATTGCGCCCGGAGATGGCAGTTACCGGCTTTGGGGGTTTGATCCGTTCCTTCCCGACCCGTTTGTCGGCCCCCTGAAACAGGGCGCCTTGCCTCAGGGGTTTGATGTGTCCGGTCAGCTGACTCCGGTACAGATGCCGATTCCCATTGATGCGGCCAAAGCCCTTGTTCCCGGCACGATGGATTTCATGCGCACCAATATCGAACATGTGGTCGTCTACATGCTTGAAAGCCGGACAATGGACAGTGTTCTGGGCTGGCTATACGAGGCGGACGCACCCCATCTGAACTACGTGAACGCGGAACCGCCGTTCAAGGCAAACTCGAAATCCTATACGAACACTTACAAAGGCACCCCGTATCCGGTGCACCAGTATGAGGATGGCAAGCTGAGCGATCAGTTCGTACTTTCCTCGCCCAAGATCGATCCGTTTCATTCGACAGCCGACAGCATTCAGCAGCAATACAGCGGCGGTTTTCCTGCCTACCAAAGCGGTGCAGTGCCGGACATGGGCGGGTTTGTGTCCAACAACCTCAGCCCCGAAGCAATGAGTTCGTTCAGCCCGACACAATTACCGGTGCTGAACGGTCTGGCCGAGAATTACGCGGTGAGCGATTATTGGTTTTCACCCATGCCGGGCGGCACAATTGCCAACCGGGGCTTTGCCCTGTCGGGATCGAACTACAACATTACGGTAAACTGCGAAGGTGAGCCGCAATACACGCAATACGCAGAGCGGCCCTTGCGGCAGCCGATCTGGAAAGTGCTTCAAAACAACGGCCATCAGGACTGGAAGATTTATTACTCGGTGGAATGGGAGAACCAAGTGTTCACCTATCACCTGTATATGCGCAATCAGTTGCCCAGCGTGGACAAAAGCAAGTTTCAGTACGTGCAGCCGCTCAGCACATTCATTGCAGATGCGAAGGCGGGGATGCTGCCGAAATTCTCGTTCCTCGAACCCGCCTGGATCGCGCCAAGTGGCGCGACCTCGTATCATCCCGGTGCTTCCGGCGACATGGTTCCGGGCGAGCGCAAACTGAAAGAGATCTACGAGGCGCTGAGGGGCAGCCCGCAATGGGACAAAACCGCATTGGTGATTACGTTCAGCAAGGGCGGAGGAATGTACGACCATGAGGCACCACCGATGGCACAACCGGCCTGGCCGAGGGATGTGAACGACGGGTTCAAGTATGATGTATTGGGCCCGCGTGTTCCGACAATAGTAGTGTCGCCGCGAGTGAAATCCAACACGGTGTTTCGCAGTGGCCAACCGCAGCCGTATGAAGGCACCTCTCTGCTGTCGACGGTTTTGGACTGGTACGGCATCCCGCGTGCGCGCTGGGGCTTGGGCGATCGGGTACAGGCGGCACCGACCTTTGAATCGGTGTTTGAACTGAGCGATCCGCGCACCGATCACCCTAAGCTCTCGGTGCCTTACGACAAGGACTATCCGCCTATCGGTTCGGATGGCTGATCCGATGGCTGAGTTTTCCTATTCTCTGGGGGCGGTGGAGCTGTTGAACGAACTGTTCCCACCTGCCGAACTTGCCAATGCCGATCTCGGGTTGACCGACCGCGAAAGCGTGATTGCGCATTACACAAGGAACTCGCTTGAGGCTGACGGGTTTTCCTCGGGCAACGTGCAGGTCACAAAATCAGGCGGGCAATACCGGGTTTCGATCTCGGCTGATCAGCCGGAAGCGGCGTTGTCTGTCTTTGCCGAACACCATCAGAAACTGTTCGCGCCGGATGCCGCGGGCAAGGCGGTCGCGGGAAAAAACCTGTTGCAGGACCTTGGGGTCTGGAACCCGATGGCCGGTTATCCGGTCAACAGCGACAAGGACGACGGCCTGTGCAAGTGGCATCTCTTCCCGCCCCTGGGGCTGAACGTCATGGGTCAGAGGGGTTTGTTGCTGATGCATTACCCGCCGTGGCAGGTGTTGCAGCAGGGTACTTTTCTGGAGTGTATGACCATGCATCGCTGGGATACCGTGTTGCGGGCCAGCGGAATTCCCGCGGATGACGTGAGTTTTTACCGAACTATTGTGGATGTAAATCCAATCGCCGCGCCCGGTGCAGGTCAAAGCGAATACCCCAATGACTATTTTCCCATCATGATGGCCTCGGGTTTTTTCGACGGCCCGCCCGAGCGCAGCTACATCCGATCGATGCTTAACCTCTATCTGAATGGGCCCAACGCAACAGGTGAGCGTCACACGCTGCCGCTGCTGGTCTGCGGATCACCTCTTTATGATCCGCAGGCTCCCGGCTGGTTCAGGGTCGCGTTCAAGGATGATATGCCGAAAGACGAAAACGGCACGCCGGAAACGCCGGTCTTGCAGGTCGGGAAAGTACGGATTTCCCCCGACGACCCGCGCGAGACACCGTATATGGTTGCCAATCACATGATCGCGGCAGGGGTAACCGGAAAGTGCACGGACTGCGCGAAAAAGATACCGGATATTAGGATGTACGAGGCGCAGGATCTGGTGGCTGCGTCCTTTTTGTTTGAATACACCAAGAACCCCGATATCGAGCCAGAGCAGGCAAAGGAGAACGCCTGCCAACGCTGGTTCGGCAACACCAAAGGGCTCGGGCCGCCCAATCCCGGTGACCCACACGACGCGCAGGTCATGTGCGCGCTGGCCCAGATGGACTTGTACTATTGTCCGGGACCGCCGCCGCACCCGAAATACACGTTCGACGAAGCGATGGCGCGGTGCGCCGGGGCTGGGAACGAAACCTGCGGGTGCAAGATTGCGCCTCCGTCCGGACCGAAGAACAGCATGACACACAGCTAGCGAGGCGTCCAAGAACGGGACAATTGATGTCTTTCATGTACCTCAGGTGTTTTCGTCCTGTTTCAGACCAGTGATTTCGTATGTTCTGACGGGCGCCCCGATGCCGCGCAGTTCAACCGTTCCATGTTCGACGCAGGCGATCTCGGGTTTGATCCGGTCATACGTGTCCTGCGAAATCAGAATGCTACCGGTGCGCGCAGCGTTTTCAAGGCGCGAGGCCTGGTTCACAGCGCGGCCAATCAGGGTGTAATCCATCCGGGACTCGCTGCCAAAATTGCCAACGGTGCAGTATCCGGTATGAATGCCCATGCGGCATTCCAGAGGTTTTCGGATTCCTTCTTTCAGCCACTCCTCGCGCAGCGCTCCAAGTCTGTCACGCATGGCAATCGCCATTTTGGCGCATGCAATGGCATCATTTTCAGGTCCGCGGGTTTCCGGATCGCCAAAAAAGATGACAATTCCGTCGCCGACAAACTTGTCGATGGTCGCGCCAAAAGACAAAGCAACTTCGGACATCTCTGACAGGTAATGGTTAAGCAATGTCTTCAAATCTTCGGAACTCATCTGTTCGGCAAGCTCGGTGAACCCGACCAGATCCGAAAAGAAGATCGTCAAAAGCTTGCGCTCCGAGGTCAGTCTGACCTCTTTCCTGCGATCGAAAATCGATCGATAAACCTGCGGTGACAGGTATTTGGACAGCTGGTTTGCAACGGCTTCCAGCGCATTTGTTTTCTGACTTAGTTCAGCGGTGCGCTGTTCGACCTTCTGCTCAAGGTCGACATAAAGCTTGGCGTTCTCGATCGATATTGAGGCTTGCGCCGTCAGCAATTCGCCAATTGCAACCCGCTCCTCCGGGAATGCTCCGGCGGCCAGGTTGTTCTCCAGATAGGCAATCCCGGAAAAGCGGTCGGAACGGATCACCGGAACACACATGACCGAGCGGATCTGATTCCTGACGACATAAGGATCAATGCCATACCGGGGATGGCCGGCTGCATCGTCGAGAACCAGAGGTTTCTGGGTTCGGGCCACATAATTGACAACGGACATTGCTAGGGTATCGGGGTCGGGTTCAAACTGAATATTGCGTGTTTCCAGGTCGCCCTCTTCGACGAGGCATTCAACTTCGGCCAGTAGTTGATCGTCATTCATTGACAGGAAAACGCCACGCTGCGCGCCCGTGCTTTCCAGCAGAATGCGCATTGTGCGTGACAGCAGATTGCTCAACACGATTTCGCCCGAAATCGCGCGGGCCGCATTCATGACCGCCTGCAAGTCAAGAGCGCTGTGCGAGATCGAATATCCGCTGTTTTCTGCATCCCTGTCCCCCGATGAACGGGTTGGTGCGATGAGTTGAAGGGTGGGGTTCTCGGCATCCATCAAATCGACTTTCCGCCTTGCACCCCATCGGTGATACAGGCGGCGAGCAGCGTCCAGATGCGCATTGGCCGCAAAACTCTGGCCGATCTTCTCAAAGGCCGACGACGCGAGTTCGTGAATCATGGCCCGGTCGCGGGTAAACCCGTTCTCTTCGGCACATGCGACGGCCCGGGTATAACACGACAGCGCATTCAACATATCGCCCTGCAAGCGCGCAAACTCTCCGCGCATGGCAAGGTCGAGATGGCTGAAATTCTCGGGGCAGTGCTGGGCCCAGTCGGCCATATGATTGGCGTGATCCTCCATCTTCTGCCAAAGATGCGATTGCTCGTCCGCAGGGGCTGTCTCGTACGTCGCGGAATAGGTCAGAAAGGCCAGAAACCGGAACCGAACGGATTGCGGCAGCGACATGACACTGTCCATCAACCTTTCCTGCGCGGCTACGTGCGGAACGGCCCCCTTGAAGTTGCGGTACAGGCAGTGAAGTTCGGCCTTATAGATGTGATAGTTCGCGACACCTGTCATGAAACCGCGCTCGGTCATTCCCTTCAGGCAGGAAACTTCATCGAACGTGTCATCGCTAAGTGAATACAAATCCCGGGTGTTGCCTGCGAAATTCTGCAACATCTGCAGAAAAAGACTGCCTGAATCGTAGCTGTCCGCATAGTTGCAGTCCTTGACGATCACCATGTATCGCGACTGTTCGGCAATTGCGGTTTCAAGATCCAGACGCGGGTCCCAGATGATGCAATCCTGAGCGTTATAGGCCAGATACAACAGATCGCCCGACTGGTATCCCGCCTCCAAGCCACGGGTGAACCATTCTGTCATCGTGCTCCAGTGGTGGCCCCAGTGGTGGATGAACATCGTGTAGACGTAAATAATGCGGGATTTCAGGGCAATGTCGTCATATGCCTCGTTCATAGCAAGCGAGAGCTTGCCGAACTTGATCGCTTCAGCAGGGCGGTTCATGCCCCCGCACAGCAACATCCCGTACGTCGAGTAGGCAAAGGCGGTTTCGGCCGAGTTTCCGAAACGCAGTGACAGGTTGACGGATTTCAGGATCAAAAGACGGAACAGGTTTCCGGCACCTGACAGAAAGGCCGCAGGAAAGATCTCCATCAACAGCCCGACCGCCGTTTCCATATTGGCGTCCGTCATACGGCCCGCGTTGATCAGATCGGCAATCTCCCGGCCTGCCAGGTTGACAGAAATCTCTGCGACTTCTGCTTCAACCTCTGCATCCGAGACATCCGCCGTGAACCTGACCCCAAGAAGGGAAAGCCCTTCGAGGGCTGAATCGATGGAGTCTTTCATCCGGCCCAAGGTCGAGTAATGCCTTGTTCTCATCGACAAAACGCGCGCCTTGTCCAGCGAGGTCCGAAGGTTTTCCAGCGCGCGTGACAACTCGGCATCGGCCTCGTCATGCAAGCCGTTCAGATAGGCGGTTTGTGCATAGAGCGATGATAGCAATCTGGTCAGCCCATAGGCCTCTTGCCACGGGTTCGAAGGAAGGAGGGACCGGGCAATACGCAAATAGTTCAAAGCCACCTGATACGAGGACGCATTGTGCGCAATGCGAGCAGCCGCCAGGTTCAGCTCCGCAAGTTCGCGTTTGTCATCTTTCCGGGTGATCAGATCGCGGGCCACGTTCAGATGGCGAACGATCTTGATCAGGCGTTCGTTTTGCGGCTCATCCGTGTCTTCGCTCTGCAAAAGTCGTCCGATCGACAGATGAACAGGCTGTTTTTCGGCGTCATCAATCAACTCGTAAGCGGCCTGATGCAGACGATCATGCTGGAACCGGTAGCGCGGGTTGACTGCCGCATCTGCCCTGGCGTCCGTCAGAGCTGCGGCCTGATCGAAAAGCTGGTAGCTGTCGTCCAAGGGCAGGATGATGTTGCGGGCCAGGGCGCTCATCAGGGATATGCCCAGCTGCTCTTTAGAGCGCTGATGAATCAGCGACAGCTTGGCCATGTCGAACTCGTGTCCGATACAGGCGGCCATGCGCAACGTTTCCTTGGTGTCATCCGGAAGTTTGTTCAGGTTTCCAATCAGGAACTCGACAATGTTATCGCCAATTTCGGCCTTCCTGATCGCAGCCAGATCCCATGTCCAGCGGCCATGTGTGCGGTCAAAATTAATCATCCCATCGTCGAACAGGGATTGAAGCAGTTCCTTTACAAACAGGGGGTTGCCTTCGGTTCGTTGAAAAAGAACAGCGCCAAGCTCTTGCGTGTCCGCCTCATCCGTTCGGAATGTCCGGGCAACTATCTGGTTCACGACCGCCTGATCCAGCGGCGGCAAGGTCAGATCATGTACCGCCCGTGTCTTGGCAACCTCCTTGCGCATCAGGCTCAGCAGGTGGCCGCTGTCCACTTCATTCTCGCGATAAGCGCCCAGAATAAGCAGATGACCGATGTCCCGGGCCGTTGCCATTTTCTGCAAAAGGTTAAGTGTCGGTGCATCGCTCCATTGCAGGTCGTCAAGATACAGTACCAGCGGGTGGTTTTCATCCGCCAGCAGCCTTACGAAGCTTAGAAATGTCAGTTGCAGCCGGTTCTGCGCCTCGGTCGGAGGAAGGGTCGGGACCGGCGGTTGCGGTCCGATGATCAGCCCCAGATCCGGCAGGACATCCAGCAACACTTGTGCGTTTCGCCCCAATGCGCCGACTATGTTTGATTTCCACGTCGCCAGTGACTCTGGCGGTTCCGCCAGCAGTTCCTGAACCAGCCCGGAAAATGCAGCGGCAATGCCGCTATAAGGTCTGACCCTTTCAAACTGGTCAAACTTGCCGCGCAGAAAAAAGCCGCGCGCCTCAAGAATTGGCCGGTTCAGTTCCGCGACCAACGCGGTTTTCCCAACCCCTGAACTGCCGGAAATCAGGCATAGCTCGGATGCGCCGGCCTCTACCTTGGCAAGCAATTGGGTCAATTGTTCCAGCTCGGCATCGCGTCCGATCAGCACTTGTGGAACACGAAACGTTTCGGACGTGTCTCGCTGCGCGATATTGAATGGCGCAATTTCACCAGTGCGCGAGAGGCTTCGGCGGCAGATCTCAAGATCGTGCAACAGACCAAACGAACTTTGGTAGCGGTCTTCAGGGTTTTTGGCCAAAAGCCGCAGCACAATCTCGATCAGCGTCGCTGGAACATATGCCCCGGCATCATCCGGGACACGTGGCCGCTTGGCGATGTGCGCATGGACCCATTCAAGTTGCGTTTCGGCCCTGAATGGCAATTGCCCAAACAAAAGTTCAAAGAATACGACACCAAGAGAATAGAAATCTGATCGGTAGTCGACGTCGTGCGAAATCCGTGCGGTGTGCTCGGGCGAGATATAAGGCAGATGGCCCTCGATCAGTTTCGAAGCAACCTTCCCCTGATGTTCCCGCGACAGGGCCGTCGCGATTTCGAAATTCATCAGCCGGACGCTCCAGTCCGCGTCATCCAGCAGAATATTCTGTGGTGCGATGTTTTTGTGAACCATACCGCGCGCATGGATGGCGTCCAGCGCAGTGGTAAGCCGGATTATGATGTCGACAACACGCTCAAGCGGCCATGTGGCGGTTCGTTTGGCGCGCAGGTAGTGCGACAAGGTCCATCCGGTCGCGGGGCTGATCATGACCGGGGCACCATTGCCAAGGAAGACCATATCCGTGACCGGGATAATCCCGTCCAGGCTGCCTAGCTCGTTTAACAGCCAATACTCGCGTTCCAGCCGCTTGGCATCCCGAATGTCGGGGAACTCGGCAGACAAGGTTTTGACAATCGCCGGCTGTCCGCTTTTGCTGTTGCGGGCATGAAAAAGCGAACTTGCGTAAAACGCCTCGATCTGCTGTTCGATCTGGTATCCGGCGATCTCAAGATGCAAGGCAGAAACTACCTTCCTGAAAGACTACAAGGAACTGTTTAAAAAAACTGTGACACAGACGCGGGCTCCTGCATTATTACACAGGATGAAATTAAGATAGAGCATAACCTTGATTAACTATTTTGGATACGGCTCTAATATGAATTTTACTTCATTAAGAGCCAAAGGCGTCACACCTTCGGCGTCCCGTGCGGCGACGCTCAGGGGGTGGCGTTTGACGTTCAATGTCGAGCATTTCTTTCGCCACGAAGGGGGCGTTGGAAATATCGAACACACCGGAAACCCACAGGACCGGGTTCTGGGCGTTCTGCATTGCTGCAACGAGGCCGACCTTGCAGCGCTCGACCAGATGGAAGCCTATGGCGTGGGGTATGACCGGACTGTGGTCGACATCGAAACTGTTCAGGGGACCGAGCAGGCGCTGGCCTATGTTGGCTTGCCGGATTTTGTCAACGACGCCTGCCTGCCAACACGCCGTTATCTGAACATTCTGGCGCGCGGGGCGTCCGAGGCCGGCATTGACCCGGAATACATTGCGGCGCTGAACCGGCATCCGGTTCTTCAGCCACCGGTCCTGCCCGCCTTTGACCCGGGACCTGTTCCCTGTGTCATTGACCACACCGGGCTTGCCCGGCACCTGACGGTGCTGGCGGGATCTGTCTTTGACATGACGAATGCGCGTCCGGCGCAATCTATCGGGAAGGACTGGTTCGGCGGCAGGGAAGTCACGGTGTTTTTGCTCAAGCGACTGGACACCAGCGACGGGACCGAATGTCTCGAAGATATCCTGAACGACCGGCTGCGACCGGACCAGAAAGACTGTCTGAACACCTATCTGCACGCCTTTGCGGATGAGTATCAGTATGCAGGTCAATTCGACTATACTTCCCTGCCAGCCGAAAAAAGGCTAGGATAGGGCTTTTTAAGGGGGGAATTATGGGCCATCTGGCAGCGTCTCCGCATGGAGTCATCTCGGAACCTTTGCCTGACATATTTTTCGTCACCGGCACACGAGAGATGCATTTCAATGACATTGACTGGCAGTTCAGCCGGAACATGACGATAGTTCGCGAAGGTGACAGGCTGATATTGTTCAATGCGGTCAGGCTTTCCGATGACGGGTTGAAGGCGCTGGAGCAGTTGGGCCGGATTACCGACGTCGTTCAGGTCGGTGGTTTGCACGGAGCCGACGATGCCTTTTACCGGGACACATTTGGCGCGACCTACTGGGCCCAGCCCGGTGCCGGTCAGGAAGGCGTTCCGGTGGATCGTGAACTGGTCGAAGGCGGCGAACTGCCGGTATCAGACGCGCAGCTTTTTACCTTCAAGACCACCAAGACCCCCGAATGCATTTTTAGGCTCGATCGGGACGGCGGTGTAATGATCGCGTGCGACGCATTGCAGAACTATCTGAACCCTGACGAATTCTTCAGTAAGGATTCTGCCGAAATGATGGAAGGCATGGGGTTTTTTACACCGGCCAATGTCGGCCCGGTCTGGATGCAGGTGTCTGAACCTCAGGCCGAAGATTTTCAGCGCTTGTCGGCTCTGGAATTCCGGCACGTTTTCTGTGGCCACGGTGCGCCGGTGTTGGGTGGCGCGTCTGACGCCTACAAGGCGACTTTCAAGCGGCTTTTTGAATTTTGACTAAAGTGAGCGTGTGCAAACGGCACGCGCGCATCCTTTTACTTTTGGCCCGCCCCTCGGGAGCGTGCCCAAGACCTATTGTTTGTTCACAGAGGAATTCGTCATGACGAGCGCAAATTGGAAAGCAAATCCGTCTTCCGATCAGTGGAATGATCCAAACAACTGGGACACAGATCAGATACCGACTGGAAACGCCCAGTTCGGAGGTTCCTCTCATACCGCGATAACCTTCACTCCTGATTCAATGGCTCAGATCGAGTGTCTTGAGTTTTCGGAACAGTCGGATGCCTATTCATTCACAATCCGGGATCTTGCCAAGCAGCCCGCGCTGACGATCACCGGGCGCGGCATCGTCAATCAATCGCTCAATACCCAAAGCTTCATCGTGGCGTCCTTTGGAACCTACAACCAACCTCAGCTGAAGTTCACCGGTTCTGCATCCGCTGGCGAGGGGCCGGTCAGTTTTTACGCAGGCCCTCCGTCGCTGGAAACGACCTACGGGGGCGGCACGATCGCCTTTCATGACGACGCCGATGCCGGGGCCGCGTACTTCACCCTCAGAACCGGGAAAGTGCCCCCTCCGGACAGAAACAGCAGTCTTGGTGGCACAGTAAAATTCAGCGAACGTGCCCGCGCGGGAACCGCGACCTTTTCGATTTTTGGAACTCTGGGCAGCGACGGGGATACCTTTGCCAATGCCGTGTTTCATCAGGCGGCATCTGCGGATCGGGGCACTTTCATCAATCACGGTGGCACTGTCCCGGGCGGTGATGGCGGCAACACGCAGTTTTACGACTATTCGACCGCCGGACAGGCGACCTACCTGAATTTTGGCGGCACCGCAGTGGATGCGGACTGGCATGGGGCCAATGGCGGTGACGTCGCTTTTGACGGCTGCGCGACAGGCGGGCAGGGAAAGTTCAACAACTACCCGGCTACAATCGACGGTGCGCATGGCGGCGTGACCAGTTTCAACAACAACCCCAACTATCCTGCGATGGACAATCCCGGCGCATCAGCGGGCGACGGGACCTATATCAACTATGGTGCAACAAAAGACTGGCCCGGAGGCGGCGGGCATACCGAATTCACAGCGCGCTACGGTTATGCCACAGCCGCCAACGCAACCATTGTGAATTTCGGAAGTGCCGTAAACCGCAACTCGGGCGCGGGGCATACGATCTTTTCAATCAAACCCCCGAACGAATTCTTTTCCAGTGCCGGTAAGGCGACAATCTGGAACCACCCCGGTCAGGTTGGCGGCTATACGATATTTGAATCTTCCTACGGCACCGGCGCGCCAAATCTTCCACCGACCGCAGAAACTGCGATCTTTCACAATCTGGGCGGCAATGAACCGGGTCAGGAGGGCGGATATACCTCGTTCACGGATGTGGGCACCGCAGCCAGTGCCACTTTGATTGCTTATGCCGGGGCGCGCGGCGGCGATGGTGGTCAGGTCCTGTTTTCCGACAAATCTACCGGAGGCTCGGCAACGGTTCAGTTGATCGGCAATGGCGTGCTCGACCTCAGCGGACATGATGGCGGTCTTGGTATCGGACAACTGGATTTGACCAATGGCATACTGAAGGTCCAGCTTGGTACGAACCCCACAACGCTCAGTGTTTCCGGGGCCGTAAACGTAAATCGTTCCCCGGTAACGTTGGTTTTTTCCTTCCCTCGCGGCCATGGTCTGAAAAACGGGGTTGAGTACCCCGTTCTTCAGGCTCCGAACATGGCTGAACTGGATGTGGCGCAATTCGTTGGAAATGCCATAGATGGCAATTCACCGACATTTGTGATCACCGGTGACACCCTGAAGGTATCCTACTAGGCCGCGTCCGAGTTTAAGCGGGCTTGTGCCCGAAGGGTACCTTGCAGAAAACACTGGACAGAGCTGTCTATTGATGCTGTTCTCTAATGGACAGTTATGAACAGTACTGTGCCTGTCCGGATCAAAAGCACTCAGGGAAGGAAATGGACCGATGAAGTCACACTATCGTGCGGTCGTTATTGGTGGCGGCGTTGTCGGCGCGTCTGTTTTGTACCATCTGGCCAAATTCGGCTGGAAAGATGTCTGTCTGATCGAGCGGAACATTTTGACCGCGGGCTCAAGCTGGCACGCCGCAGGCGGCTTTCACGCCCTGAATGCGGACCCTAATATCGCTGCATTGCAGGCCTATACGATCGACCTGCTGTCCGAAATCGAAAAGGAATCCGGACAATCCGTCGGGATGCACATGACTGGTGGCCTCACCCTGGCCGGAACACCCGACCGATGGGAATGGTTGCAATCGGCGTATCGGACATTTCAGGCCATCGGCATCGACGACGTGCGTCTCGTGTCGCCCAAAGAGGCCAAAGAACTGTGCCCGATCATGTCCGATCACGGGATTCTGGGCGGCATGTGGGCCGAGCGCGAAGGATATATCGACACCACCGGCACGGTCCATGCCTATGCGGGCGCGGCCAGGAAGCACGGTGCAGAAGTCATAGAACACAACCGAGTTCTGGAATTGAACCAGACCCAGGGCGGATGGGAGGTTGTGACCGAAAAGGGGACGATCCACGCCGAACATGTTGTCAACGCCGCGGGCCTGTGGGCCAAGCAGGTGGGTCGCATGGCCGGTATCGAACTGCCGGTCTCGCCGCTGAACCATCATTACCTGATCTCCGACACGATCCCGGCCGTCGAGAAGCTGGAACGAGAACTGCCGTTGGTCGTGGATCTCGAGGGCTTTACTTACATGCGGCAGGATCAGAACGGCATCCTGCTGGGCATTTACGAGATCGATCACGAACACTGGATGATGGACGGCGCGCCCTGGGAATACGGATTCGAGTTGCAGCAGGAGGACCCGGATCGGATTGAAAAAGAACTGACGCTGGGTTTTGAGCGTTTCCCGGATCTTCAGCATGTGGGCGTCAAAACATGGGTGAACGGCGCCTTTACCTTTTCACCGGACGGCAACCCCCTGGTCGGTCCGGTACGCGGCAAGCCCGGCTACTGGTGTGCCTGCGCGGTGATGGCAGGTTTTCTGCAAGGCGGCGGCGTCGGGAAGTCGCTGGCCGAATGGATGATCCATGGCGAGCCCGAGGCGGATGTCTTTGGCATGGATGTCGCGCGCTACGGGCCATTTGCCGAGAACAAACAATACATCAAGGAAACCACCGGTCAGTTTTACACCCGGCGGTTTGTGATGACCTATCCGAACGAACAATTGCCGGCCGGCCGGCCGCTGAAAATGGCGCCTGCCTATTCGGACATGACCGAAGCGGGCTGCCAGTGGGGCGCCAGTTGGGGACTTGAGGTTCCGCTGTACTTCGCCCCCGCCAAGGATTTTGCAGAAACACCAACCCTAAAACGATCCAACGCATTCGATCTCGTGGCCGAGGAGTGTAAAGCCGTTCGAGAAACCGTCGGGCTGCTGGACATCTCCGGATTCTCGCGTTTCGAAATCTCGGGTCCCAATGCAGAAGCCTGGCTGGACAATCTGATGGCCAGCAAGTTGCCTGGACCCGGACGGGCAAGACTGGCCCCAATGCTGTCCTCCGAAGGCAAGCTGAAAGGTGATTTGACAGTCTTCAACTGGGGCGACGGCACATGGTGGATCATGGGCAGCTACTACCTGCGCGAATGGCACATGCGCTGGTTCAATACCTACCTGACCGATGGTGTCACGATCCGCGACATTGCCGATGATATTGTTGGGTTCAGCCTGTCTGGGCCAAACAGCCGCAAGGTTCTGGAAAAACTGACGGTTGGCCCTATCGGCGACCTTCGGTTTATGGGGTGCGGTACGTTCGATATCGGACTGATCCGCGCCAAAGTCGGCCGACTTTCAGTAGCGGGAGAGCTGGGATACGAAATCCACTGTCGAGCGGCTGAACACATCGCTCTGCGAAAAACCCTTCTAAAGGCCGGAGCGGATCTGGGCATACGTGAAGTTGGTTTCAACGCGTTGCTGTCACTGCGGCTGGAAAAGAGTTTTGGCATCTGGTCGGCCGAGTTTACGCAGGCGTACACGCCCGCGCAAACGGGAATGGATCGCTGGATCGACTGGTCCAAATCGTTCATCGGAAAGTCCGCGGCCGAAGCGGAACGCACGGCCACACCGGATCAGGTCATCGTCACGGTTGAGATCGACAGTCAGGATGCGGATGCCAGCGGTTATGAACCTGTTTGGAAAGATGGCAGGCGCGTGGGCTTTGTCACATCGGGTGGATACGGGCACACAGTACGGAAATCGCTGGCAATGGCCATGGTGGATCGGGAATGTGCCGAGGAAGGGACCAAGTTGCAGATCCATGTGGTGGGCGTTGAAAAAACGGCGCGTGTGATCGCCGCATCGCCCTATGATCCCCAAGGTCTGGCGATGAGAGGGTGATGCGATGAACCCAGAAAACAACAGCCCGGGTGGCAGGCGCAGGGGACGCGCCGGCGAGACCGTCAGGACCCCGGCGCGCGATGTGAACTACCGCCAGCTCAAAAACCCGTTTCCGGCGATGGACGTGTTTTCGGCAGATGAGATTGCGAACATGCACGCAACTGCCCTGCGATTGCTGGAAGAGCTGGGCATAAAAGTTCTGTTGCCCGAGGCCCGGGCTATTTTCGCGAAAGGCGGTGCCCGCGTCGATGAGGACACCGAAATGGTGAATATCGGACGCGACATGGTCGACGCGGCGCTGGCAACGGCGCCAAAGTCCATCACCTGCCGCGCGGGGGCGCGACACCGGGATGTGACACTGGAGCTTGGCAGCCTTGTATTTCAAGCCGGGGCAGGGGCACCCAACGCGACCGACCTCGAACGGGGGCGGCGTGCGGGTTCGGCGCGGGACTACAGGGAATACACGCAGATCAACCATCACTTCGATGTGTTTCAGATGCTATCACCCTCGGTCGAACCTCAGGATGTGCCGACCCATCTGCGGCACTATTTCACGACCGAAGTTCAACTGACGCTGTCAGACAAGTTTCCGTTCCTGTTTTCCCGTGGCACACCGCAGGCAATGGACAATTTTGAGATGCTGAGGAACTTTCGGGGTCTGTCGGACGATGAATTCCTTGCCACGCCACATGCATACACGATCATAAACACCAATAGTCCCCGTACACTCGACATCCCGATGGCGCAGGGTCTGATCGATTTTGCCCGACACGGGCAACTTTCGATTGTCACGCCCTTCACGCTGATGGGTGCGATGGCTCCGATCACGGTGGCCGGGGCGATTACGCTCAGCCATGCCGAGGCGCTGGCGGCGATCACGCTGACCCAGCTGGCCCGTCCGGGTGCGCCGGTCTGCTACGGCACGTTCACGTCCAATGTCGACATGAAATCCGGGGCGCCCGCCTTTGGGACACCTGCGCATTTTCACGCCTCGCTCGCGGCCGGGCAGCTGGCGCGTTTCATAGGTTTGCCCTGGCGTTCCGCTGCCGGTTCAGCGTCCAATCTGAACGACGTGCAGGCGGCAAACGAAAACCAGTTTGGCCTGTGGGGATGCCTGATGGCCGGGGCAACGGTGATCATTCATTCTGCAGGATGGCTCGAAGGTGGGCTCAGTGTTTCCTACGAAAAACTCATCACCGACGCCGAGGTCCTGAACATGGTGGCCGAACTTTGCGCCGGGCGGGCAGCGGGGGCCGATGAAATCGGGCTGGATTCGGCACTGTCGCAGGTAGAGCCGTGTGGTCACTTCTTTGCCGCGCCGCAGACAATGGAGCGTTACAACACCGAATTCTACGAGCCGATTGTGCACGACTATGCCAATTTCGGCACCTGGAGCGAACGCGGCTCAGTTGACGCCTCGGCGCGGGCGACCAAGGTCTGGAAAGATATTCTTGCTGCAGACAAAAGACCCGATTTGGATGGTGCACGGGTCGAAAACCTGAAACAGTTCATCGCAAAGCGCACGGCGGAAGGCGGTGCACCGCCGGAGAGTTGAATGAACAAGCGTGCCCAACCAATTTTAAACCGGGATGACCCGGAAAAGGACCCGCTGGTCGGAAACATCAAGGTCACGCGTGAAGACTGGCTGAACCTGTCGCGCGACGTTCTGGTTCACGAAGGTGTTGCCGAGCTGAAGATACTGTCTCTGGCCCGTCGGCTTGGGGTCTCGCGATCCAGCTTTTACTGGTACTTCGAGGACAGGGCCGATCTTCTGGCAAAGCTTCTGGAGGAGTGGGAGGCGCGGAACACGCAAACGATCGTAACCCACTGCGCAAAACCCGCGCCAGATATCTGTGCTGCGGTTTGCAATTTCTTCCGCTGCTTTGTGACCTCGGATCTGTTCGATCAGGGGCTGGATTTTGCGGTGCGGGAATGGGCGCGCCGGGACGATCAGGTCAATGCTCTGATCGACGCCGCCGATAAAACCCGACTGGCCGCCATAACCGAAATGTACGCGCGCCACGGCTACGACGCAGGTGACGCAGATGCGCGGGCCCGCATCCTGTATTTCATGCAGATCGGATACCACGCGGCAGAAATGCGCGAAACCATGGAGGTGCGAGTCAGCCGGATCGAAGGGTTCCTGAAGGGTTTTACCGGAAAGGAACCTTCAGCTGAGTTGATTCAGAGTTTCGTGGCCTATTCACTGGCAATGGATAAGAAAGAATGACGCGGTATTCGGCATTTCAGGTTTTTCGCGAAGGTTTGCGCGGTCAGAAAGGCTGGGCCAAAGCCTGGCGGTCTGCCACGCTGAAACCAGCCTATGATGCGGTGATCATCGGCGGTGGCGGGCACGGGTTGGCAACCGCCTACTACCTTGCCAAAAACCACGGGATGACCAATGTCGCCGTACTTGAAAAAGGCTGGCTTGGCGGCGGCAATACCGGGCGGAACACCACCGCGATCCGCTCCAACTACTTTTATCCCGAAAGCGCCGCGCTTTATGATTTTTCGGTCCGGTTGTACGAACGCCTGTCCAAAGAGCTGAACTACAACGTCATGTTCTCGCAACGCGGTATGCTTGTGACCGCCCATTCCGAGCATGACATGGAAATGGCCGCGCGGCAGTACAACGCCATGCGTCTGAATGGCATAGATGCCGAGCTGCTGAGCCGGGAAGAGATCCGCAAGCGGGTTCCTGTTCTGAACTTCCGGGACGATGCGCGTTACCCCATTCATGGTGGTGTCAATCAGCCGCGTGGCGGAACCGGTCGACACGACGCGGTTGCCTGGGGATATGCGCGCGCGGCCGACCAATTGGGCGTAGACATCATTCAGAACTGCGAAGTGCAAGGCTTTGTGATGGAAGCCGGGCGTTGCGTCAGTGTGCAGACGTCATTGGGTGAAGTGCGCGCGGGCGTGATTGGCGCTTCTGTGGCCGGGCATTCGTCTGTTCTGGGGCAACTTGCCGGGTACAAGTTGCCTATCCATTCCTATGCGCTGCAGGCGTTTGTGTCCGAGCCGTTGAAACCGGTTCTGGATACCGTTGTGCTATGTCCGGCTCTGGGAACTTATGTCAGCCAATCCGACAAGGGCGGGCTGGTGGTCGGCGGCGGGCTGGACCGTGTGCCGTCCTACGGTCAACGCGGCAACCTGCCGATGCAGGAAGTCATTTTGGGCGGGCTGGCCGAGATGATGCCGGCGCTGGCCAAGGTAAAACTTCTGCGCCATTGGGCCGGGATCGTCGACGTGACGCCCGACAGTTCTCCGATTATCGGGCCCTCGGGTGTGGATGGCATCTATCTCAATTGCGGCTGGGGTACGGGCGGCTTCAAGGCGATCCCGGCGGGCGGATATCTGCTGGCACATCTGATGGCCACGGGCGGCCATCACGAGATCAGCCGCTCCTTTGACATCAGCCGTTTCGCAACAGGCGCGCTTGTGGATGAAAGCGCGGCCTCTGGCATTCCGCACTAGGAGGTTGAATTGCAGATATTTCCCTGTCCCTTTTGCGGTCCCCGGGACGAGCGCGAATTTCACTTTGCAGCCGAGGCGGGAAAAACCCGCCCGGATACCAGCGGCGCGGTTTCCGATGCGGAATGGGCAGACTATCTGCACATGCACCGCAACGATAAAGGAGTGGTCCGGGAAATCTGGATGCACACAACCTGCGCCGAGGTGTTCCTGTTGGAGCGTGACAGTGTGACGATGGATGTCCTGGGCTCGACCCCTCTCAGAAAGGTCGCGCCATGACGTCATTTCGCACTACTTCGGGCGGGCTGATTGATCGGACCCGGCCGCTGAATTTCACATTCGATGGCAAACCCTATCAGGGATTTGCTGGCGACACTTTGGCTTCGGCGCTGATGGCCAGCGGCGTGCGTGTGATGGGGCGCAGTTTCAAGTACCATCGTCCGCGCGGTGTCTGGAGCGCCTGGGTGGATGAGCCCAACGCGATCATGACAGTCACCCTGAACGGCCGCGAACTGCCCAACTGCCTGGCCACAACCACGCCTCTTGAGGAGGGGATGCGGGTCCGCGCGGTCAATGCCTGGCCAACGGCACAGTTCGACATCAAGGGCGGCCTTGATTTCTTTCACCGTTGGCTGTCTGCCGGGTTCTACTACAAGACCTTCATCTGGCCTGACTGGCATCTGTTTGAACCATCGATCCGGAAAATGGCCGGATTGGGCGCAGTGTCGACGGACGTTTTCGACGATTATTCCTCGGACAAAACTCATGCGCATTGCGACACGCTGGTTGTGGGCGCGGGCCCGGCAGGGCTGGTCGCTGCCCGCACTGCCGCTGAGGCCGGGCAGGACGTCGTTCTGGTCGATGATCATCCGGAAACCGGCGGCAGCGCCTATCAGTTCGAGGCGATTGAATCCGGGGTGCCGGTAGAATGGGTTACATCGCAAAGAATGGCCATCGAGTTGGCAGGCGGGCGCATCCTGACATCGACCACAGCTTTTGGGGTCTATGATCACGGTTTGGTTGGGCTGGTTGAAAACGGCCCTTTCGGCACCGCTCCGCGCCTATGGCGGATGAGGGCAGGGCGCGTCATTCTGGCCAGCGGGGCTTTGGACCGGCCGATAACGTTTGCCAACAATGACCGGCCGGGCGTGATGTCGCTGATGGGCGCGGCCGAGTATCTTGCGCGGTATGGTGTTCTGGCAGGGCGGGAGGTTGCGGTTCTCAGCAATCACTCATTGGCCGATCCGATCATTGCCAAGCTCAAGGACACCGGGGCGCGGGTCGTCCAAATCGACCCTTCGACGGGACCGGTCAAAGTTTCTGGCGGCAAGTCTCTGAAATCAATCTTTGCAGGTGACAGAACCTATCCGGTCGATACCGTGCTGAGCTCAGGCGGGTTGACGCCGCTGGTGCATCTGTGGCGGCACGCTGGGGGTAAACTGGATTGGTGCGCCACGCGGCAGACCTTCCTGCCTGGTGCCGCACCTGGCGGGATGGTCGCAATCGGCGCGGCCAACGGCACCTACGATCTGAACGCAGCGCTGGATGAGGCAAGTGCGGCCGGTCGGGGCGAAACTACAACACGTCCGGACACCACTATTATCCTTAACCCGTTGTGGCCAACACCCGGCTCGAAAGGGCGCCAGTGGATCGATTTTCAGCATGATGTCACGCTCAAAGACGTGGAACTTGCCGCCCGCGAAAACTTTGTCTCGGTCGAGCATCTGAAACGCTACACGACACTTGGGATGGCGTCGGATCAGGGCAAGACATCAAACATGGCCGGGCTTGCGGCCATGGCAGCCATTCAGGACCGGCCAATCCCCGAGGTTGGCACCACAACCTTCCGTCCCCCTTTTGTGCCTGTCCCGATAGAGACCTACCATGGGGCGCGAACCAACGAACTTTGCAATCCGCTGAAACGCTTGCCGCTGGAACCGCAGCACCGCGCGCTTGACGCGGCGCTTTGTGAATATGGCGGGTGGCTACGCCCGGGATGGTACGGCAACGGAACGCCGGAACAGTTGATCCGTGCCGAGGCAGTGCGCACACGCGAGAGCGCGGGCATTCTCGATGGCTCTCCCTTGGGTAAGATCGAGGTGATGGGCCCGGATGCCGAAGCCTTTGTGAATTTCATCTTTTATAACACCATCAAAACACTCAAACCCGGTGCAATCCGCTACGGATTCATGCTGACCGAAGGCGGCATCGTTTATGATGACGGGGTGATCTCGCGGTTGGATCAGAACCGGTTTGTGATTTCCTGCTCGTCCAGCCACGTGGACAGCGTGCGCATGCACCTGGAATCCTGGCGTCAGGATGGCAACGACCCCGATCGTATTTTTGTGCACGACATGACCCATCAATATGTCACGGTTACGGTCACCGGGCCCAAAGCCCGGGAAATCCTGACCGTTCTCGATCTGGGTATTGATCTGTCCGCTCAGGCGTTCCCGCACATGACCTTTCGGGAAGGGAGCTTCAATGACGCCTCTGTTCGGGTGTCACGTGTCAGTTTCACCGGCGACCTCAGCTATGAAATCTCGGTCCCTGCATCGTCTGGGCGCAGCCTGTGGCAGGCCGCAGTTGAGGCGGCTGCGCCATTCGGCGCCGCCCCTGTCGGCATCGAGGCAATCTCGGTCCTGCGAGCCGAAAAAGGCTATATCATGATCGGCAAGGACACGGATGGAGAGACCATGCCGCACGATCTGGGTTATCCCATCCCCCGGGAAAAGAAGAAAACCCCGTTTGTCGGGGACCGCAGCCTTCACACCGCGACGGCCAACCGTTTGGACCGCAAGACACTGGTCGGCCTGACCGTTCCGGCGGGCGAACCGGCCATTCCGACCGGCGCGCATGTGGTGACCGGTGACACACCACCCCGCTCGCTGGGTTACGTGACATCAAGCTATGACAGCCCCAGTGTCGGCGCGCCGATTGCATTGGGGTTGATGGAAAGCGGTGCGGAACGAACAGGCGAAATGATCGACATCTGGCACGACGGCCAGCGACGCAAGGCGACGTTGTGCGCGCCTTGCTTCTACGACCCGGAAGGGGAGCGTCTGAATGCGTGACGACCGGAACAAATGGGCCCCCGCCGGGTTATACGGGCAAGTGATTGATTTGGGGTCAACCGCTATGTCCCGAGTGCGTCTCGAACGCCAGACCCTGATGTCCGGCCCCGACCTTGCATCGCGGTCGGTGCCCCCGTGCACCGGCTGGCCTGATGTTGTGGCAGATGACGTCTACACCATCGCCCTGCGTCGCGACAGATTGCTTGAGGTCAACGGAGCAGACCGACAGGATGGCTGGCACGAAGAACAGAACATGGCTGTTTCTGACGTTTCGCACACCTATTCGGTTTTTGACCTGAGTGGGCCGGGGGCGATGGAGTTGCTACAGCGCGGAACCGAAATCCGGCTTGATCAGCCATCAAAAAGCGCGGTCCGTCGATTTTTCGGGTTCGAGGTCATTCTTTACCGCGTTCAATCGGAAACCCGGTTTCGCCTGCATATCGCAAATGCACACGACCACGCTTTGTGTGAGTTTCTTACCAAAGCGGCCAATGCATTCTGACAGTACCTGTGTCGCGAACGAAGGCCCGTTTCGGGCAGATGAATGGTCGTTCGGTTGATCAGCGAGTGGGGCAAAAACCCACGTTTGGCTTGACTTGGCTTCCCCAAGCAGGAACCGTTAAGTCAGAGGGGTTTATCGGGCTCGGTGGGCATTCCGCTATCTGACCCGCCAGCTTCCGCAGGAGGGCCAGGAACATGTATCGCCTTCGTCTATTTTCGGTCCGGCATTCGGGTACATTTGAAAAAATTTACAAGTACGTGGAAAGGGCGATGGTTGCGCTTGACCCGCTGTTCGACCGGATCGGATATCACCGGGTGGAAAAACCTGTTGCGCTGGTTGAACGGGGTGTGAAATCGCTGCTGTTTGATTGCCGCATGTGCGGTCAATGCGTTTTGTCATCGACCGGTATGTCTTGCCCCATGAATTGCCCGAAACAGTTGCGCAACGGCCCCTGCGGCGGGGTCCGGCCCGGCGAATACTGCGAAGTGAAACCGGACATGAAATGCGTCTGGGCATTGGCCTGGAATGGGGCGAGCCGGATGAGCAGCGGTGCGGCACAGATCAACGAGGTTTTGCCTCCGGTCGAGCACACCTTGCAAGGGACGTCTTCGTGGCTGCGGGTCAGTCGGGAAAAAGCAATGCGTGCGCGGGATCAACGTGACCTGGCCAAACAAGCCCTGGCGCAGTCCTTCCCCGAGGCCCGGTCGATGGAGCCGGTTGCCGCACCTTTGGCGCAGGAACCCGAAAATATCGGGAGCGGTAAGAAATGACGGGTCATATCGAAGCGCTGGACACTCATTCATCCCGTTCCGCACTTCCGGAAGGATTTGTCTCACACAGTCGTCTGGAAAAAGTCCTGCGGTCTGGCCGGTTTGCTGTCACGGCCGAATTGAATCCTCCGGACAGCGCCGATCCGTCCGATGTCTACGATGCCGCCCAGCCGCTCAGCGAGGTTGCCGACGCCATCAACGCAACGGACGCTTCAGGTGCCAACTGCCACATGTCCTCGATCGGCATATCCGCGTTGCTGACACGGGCCGGGTACTCTCCCGTCTATCAGATATCCTGCCGTGATCGTAACCGTATCGCAATTCAGGGCGATGTGCTGGGCGCTGCCGCGCTTGGTGTCAGCAACGTCCTTTGCCTGACGGGCGACGGGGTCGGTGCAGGGGATCAGCCCGGCGCGAAACCGGTTTTTGACTTTGATTCGCTGACGTTGCTGCGCACCATCCGCTCGATGCGGGACAACGGAACATTTCTGTCGGGGCGCAAAATAACCGCGCCGCCGCAGATGTTTCTGGGCGCAGCCGAGAACCCATGTATTCCCCCGTATGAATGGCGTCCAAACCGATTGGCCAAAAAGATCACTGCCGGGGCGGATTTCATCCAGACCAACTACATTTTCGACATGCCGTTGTTCGAATCTTTCATGTCTCGTGTCCGGGACGAAGGATTGGACAAGAAAGTGTTCATTCTGGCGGGGGTCGGCCCGCTGGCATCGGCCCGAGCGGCCCGCTGGATGCGCAACAACGTGCCCGGGATTCATATCCCGGACGCGGTCATCGAACGGCTTGAAAAAGCGGACAATCCCAGCGAGGAAGGCAAAAGGATCTGCATTGAACTGCTTCAGCAGGTACAGCAGATCAGGGGCGTCGCGGGGGCGCATGTCATGGCTTATCGACGCGAACATATGGTTGCCGATATCATTCGCGAAGCCGGAGTTCTGCACGCCCGCCGCAGGACCAACCGATGACACCGGCGCCCGCGTCCAAGCGCAGCAAACTTGGATTGTGGCAAAGAATTTGAATATCATTAGAGTATTGAACAACAAAACTGAAAGACAGCGGCGCTGGCTGTGTGCGCCTTTGGTGGTCTAATTCAAGGGAAGGTCTGCATTATGAAAATTGACGGCAAGCATTACCGCTCGCTCTGGTTCAACACAGAAAAGGATGTGCTGGAGATCATTGATCAGCGATGGCTGCCGCACAAGCTGGTGATCCGGCCTGTCGACACCATGGATGCCTTTTGCACTGCAATCGTGGAAATGAGCGTGCGTGGCGCGCCTTTGATCGGAGCGACCGCCGCATACGGCATGGCGCTGCAAATGCGGCTGGACCCATCGGATGCGGCAATGGATCAGGCCTGGGAAACGCTGCACGCCACACGACCGACCGCGATCAACCTTCGGTGGGCGTTGGACCGGTGCCGTACGGCTATGCGTCAGTTGGCCCCGTCTGACCGGGCGGCAGCGGCATTGCAAATGGCCCATGACATTGCGGACGAAGATGTCGAGATCAATCGGATGATCGGTGTCCACGGACTTGAACTGATCCGCGACATTGCAGCGAAGAAGCCCGAAGGCGAACCGGTCCGCCTGCTGACCCACTGCAACGCCGGCTGGTTGGCGACGGTCGATTGGGGCACCGCCACCAGCCCGATGTATCACGCCTTTGATGCGGGTATTCCCATCCATGTGTGGGCCGATGAAACCCGGCCGCGCAACCAGGGTGCACTGACATCATGGGAACTGGGCAACCACGGCGTGCCGCACACCTATATTGTCGACAACGCAGGCGGGCACCTGATGCAGCACGGGCAGGTCGACATGGTCATTGTCGGCACCGACCGGACCACCCGCCGCGGCGATGTCTGCAACAAAATCGGAACCTATCTCAAGGCGTTGGCCGCCCATGACAACAATGTGCCTTTCTATGTGGCTCTGCCGTCGCCGACCATTGACTGGACAGTCAGTGACGGCGTTCGCGAAATCCCGATCGAGAAACGCGATTCGCGCGAAGTTACGCATATCTGGGGCAGGGACGATGCGAACGAGATTTCTTCGGTGCAAGTGACGCCTGACGGAACAGAAGGCATGGATTTTGCGTTCGACGTCACACCCGCGCGGCTTGTCACGGGGCTGATCACCGAACGTGGCGTATTCGAAGCTTCAGAGGAAAGTCTGGCAGCGGGGTTCCCCGAGATGCAGCGCGGCGCTGCCTGATCTGGTACGGCACAGAACAGATCAAATAGTTATTTAGCGAAACGCTGGTGCACTTGCAGCCCGCCTAACTATGGCGGGCTAGATGCTTTCGAAGGCGAAATTCAGGCTTTAGAAGAAAATGAATTCATCCACGTGGAACGGATGAAACGCCTGAGCTTTGCCTGTGCTGATGCCATTCGCTTTGGCCTGGTGAGGGGCGGCTTCCTGCGCCCTTGCTGCCCGGATACGTGCCCGCTCAAGCTCTGCCCAAAGAAAAAACAGGCCCTCACGTTTCCCTACCAGGGATTCCGGCACCAAGCGCCGCGATTTTTTGACTTTCTGCTCGATTTTTGCCTCCGGGCTTTGCACCCCTTTTGCACATTTCTAACAATGCGGCAAAATTTGGGCAACGAAATTCCCGGAGGACGTCGAGTTATGCGCTGATATATGCCCGGAAAGCCTACTTTCCGTTCATATCCTGCCACCCACATTACGTTTTGACAGTGTATGAACCGAGGCTAGTTTGCCCTGTTCACCATGTTCGTCACGCTTGTTGCCGCGAAGAGCAAGGCAGCCACACAAACGATTGTTGGCCCGGCAGGCGTATCGAATTCCAGGGCAGCGCGTAGCCCCCCAATAACCGATAAGGTGCCGATCACGGCAGCTATCACCGCCATGCTTTCAGGCGTACGGGCCAGAGGCCGGGCTGCTGCCGAAGGGATGATCAGCATTGCGCCGATAAGCAACACGCCAACAACCTTGATGGCAACTGCAACCGTGACAGCCAGCGCCAGCGTGAGAAACAACTGCTCTCGTCTTGGGTCAATACCGCTTGCATAAGCCAGATCGGTGTTGAGGGTCGCCGTCAGCAATGCCGACCAGCGCCACGAAATCAACAGAACAACCAGCGCCGCACCGCCCCAGATCACAGCCAGATCACCGCGTGATACGGCCAAAATATCGCCAAACAGATAGGCCATCAGGTCTATTCGCACCCCTGACAGAAACGAAACTGCGACCAGACCGAAGGCAAGTGCGGAATGGGCCAGTACCCCCAACAAGGTGTCCATCGTGTATCCGCGCCCGGACAGGAACGTCACAGTCAGCGCTAGTAGAAGCGCAACGGCAGTCGCGCCTGCAAAGATCGACACCTGAAAAGAAAGGGACAAGGCAACCCCCAGAATTGCGGCATGGGCGGTTGCATCGCCGAAATAGGCCATGCGCCGCCAGACCACAAAAGAACCCAAAGGTGCCGCTGCGCACGCTACACCAACCCCGGCCAGCGTGGCGCGCGTCAAAAAATCATCCAGCATTACTCGGCAGCCTCCTTCGAAGCGTGATCATGACCATGGTCGTGGTCATGGCGATACAGTGCCAGTGCACCACCTGTCCCCGAACCGAACAGGGCCCGGTATTCCGGCGCGGTTGCCACCGTTGCAGGCGTACCTTCGCAACAGACGTGGCCGTTCAGGCATATGACACGGTCCGAGGCGCTCATGACCACGTGTAGATCGTGGCTGATCATCAGTACGGCGCATCCGGTCTCGGCACGGGTGGCTTCGATCTGTTGATAAAACGCTGCAGAACCCGGTTGATCGAGCCCCTGAGTCGCCTCGTCCAGCAACAGCAACTCGGGCTGGTTCAGCAAAGCCCGCGCCAGCAGGACGCGCTGGAACTGCCCACCGGACAGTTGTGACATTTGCTGCCCCGAAAGATCGGGAACGCCCGCACGTTTCAGCGCTTGTCTGCAGGCCGATCGATCAACCGCGCCCGGAAGACGCATGAACCGTTCCACCGTGATCGGAAGCGTAGGGTCGATATGCAGCCGCTGCGGCACATAACCCAGCCTCAGCCCGGGTTTCAGCCGTACACGGCCAGTCGAAGCACGCGTCGCCCCGATCAGGGACCGCAGCAGGCTTGTCTTTCCAGATCCGTTTGGCCCGACTATCGTGACGATCTCACCCGGATTTATCGACAGGTTCACATCGCGCAGCACGGTTTTTGCGCCGTAGCGGATGCTGAGGCCTTCAATGGTTGCGAGACTCATGAATTTTCTTTCCCAACGCAGGTCGGGCACAGGCCTTCTACTTCGATGATGGTACGTTCAATCCGGAATCCGGATGTCTTGGCAGCTTCTCCCAATGCCCCTTTTTCGGGGGTGGATTGTGCCTCGGCGACTATTTCGCAGTTTCGGCAGATCATGAAGGCAGGGGCGTGCGCTTCGCCGGGATGGGCGCAGGCAACGAACGCGTTCAGTCGTTCGATTTTGTGAACGAATCCATGCTCAACCAGAAAATCCAGCGCACGATACGCGACCGGTGGTTGAGATCCGAAACCCGCCTCGCGCAGCCTTTCAAGGATCGCATAGGCGCCAAGCGCCTTGTGGTCTTCCAGCAGCACTTGCAACACCTTGCGTCGAACGGGTGTAAAGCGAAGGTTCTCTTTCTCGCAACGCGCATCTGCCGACGCAATCGCGTCGGTAACGCAGGCCGAATGGTCATGCTGTTCGAACCCGACGCTGACGGCTTCCTCGCGGTTCTGCAAGTCACTTGTCATGTTATTACATATCGTATAATTGAGCGATTAATGTTATACAATCACATAGGGAACCCCATGTCCAGAAAGCTTCTTTCCCTGTCCATCAGCGCAACCTTGTTTGGAAGTGTGGCGTGGGCTGATACACCGAATGTCGCAGTTGATATCGCGCCCGTGCATTCACTGGTCGCTCGGGTAATGGATGGTGTCGGCAGCCCGGTTCTGATTGTTCAACCCGGAGCTTCGCCGCACGAATACTCCCTGCGCCCGTCGGACGCTGCTGCACTGCAAGACGCGGACTTGGTGTTTTGGGTCGGAGAAGACCTGACACCCTGGTTGGAAGGGGCAATCGAAACGCTTTCGGAAAACGCAGAAGTGACATCCCTGATGGAGGCTGAGGGCACGGTCGAACTGGAGCTTCGCGAGAGCGCGTTGTTCGAGGCACATGACCATGAAGCACATGCCGACTCGGACAATCACGATCACGATGACCACAATGATCATGAAAACCATGATGAACATGATGACGATCATGCCGAAGAAAAAGACCATGACGACCACGATCATGATGATCATGCTGAACACGATCATGGGTCACACGACACTCATGTCTGGCTGTCACCCGAGAACGCGGCAATCTGGCTGAACCTGATCGCCGGAAAACTCTCAGCCGCTGATCCGGACAATGCAAGTGCCTATTTCTCGAACGCTGTGGCGGCACGGGAAGAAATCGAAGCCCTGAAAACCGAGATCAACGAGATATTGGAACCGGCGCGCGGGAAAGAGTTCATTGTCTTCCATGATGCCTACCAATATTTCGAAGTTGCCTTCGATATTCCGGCCGCCGGGGCAATTTCGCTTTCTGATGCCTCCGATCCCAGCCCGGCACGGATCGCCGAGATTCAGGGCCGCATTCGTGCGGAGGGCATCGACTGTGTGCTGACCGAACCTCAGTTCGACCCCAGACTGGTCCAGACGGTTCTGGACGGGACCGAGGCCAATACCGGCGTCAGCGACCCGATCGGCGCAAATATCGAACCGGGCCCCTCGTTTTACCCTCAACTCCTTCGTAATCTGGCAACCACCCTTTCCGATTGCCTTTAACCATCCGGCCTGCATTCCCCTGAAATCGGAGTGCAGGCCGAAACCTCGCAAGGAAACCGTTCGGTTGACCGGCGGATTCATTTGAATCCGCCGATTTTCAGCGCAACGCTTTTCGCGCTGCAACTCCTCGGCTACACTTCTCTCATTTATAACGAGTATTTTCCGCTGTCCCGGCATTCATTTGTTTTTTGAGAGGAAAAGTCATGAGCAAACGTCCCACAAAGTCGCGGAAGTCAAAGTCTGGCGGAAAGTCCAGCTTGCCAAAAGCGCTTGCTGCGGCTCCGCGGCTTGGCAACCGCGTGCTGAACGCTCACAGGGATATGACTGACCTGCGGGACAGAGCATATAAGCCAACATTGCGACAGCTTCGCCTGACGATGGATCCGCCGCATCCCGATCTAAGCCCCATACGGGATCAGGGACGGGAAGGGGCTTGTACCGGGTTTGCCCTGTCCAGTGCGATCACCCTGATGAACCGGCAGCGCCACGCACGGATTGATCCGTCCGCCCAGGTCCCGATGGCCAGTGCACGCATGCTGTATGAGATGGCCAAGATCAACGATGAATGGCCCGGGGAAGACTACGAAGGGTCCAGCATCCGTGCGGCCTTGAAGGGGTTTTACCACAACGGCGTTTGCAGCGATGAAACCGCACCGTACCACGACGGTGACTCCGGCTGGCACCTGACTGTTGAGCACGCCAAGGAGGCCCGCAACCTTGGACTGGGCGCATATTATCGCATGCGCCCGGAAATTATCGACTACCACGCCGCTTTGAATGAGGTCGGCGTCATCTACGTGTCCGCGCGGATTCACCGGGGATGGCGAAATCCGGCGGATGGCGAAATCGAACCTTCATATTTCAGTGAGGGCGGGCACGCCTTCATTATCGTCGGCTACAACGAACGCGGGTTTCTGATCCAAAATTCATGGGGCGAGGACTGGGGAGGTTTCGATGGCAGTCCGGGAATTGCCCTGTGGATGTATGAAGACTGGTCCGCCACCATTATGGATGCCTGGGTGTTGCGCCTGGCGGTTCCGACGCCGGACGCCTTTGACCTGACAATCAGCAATCCTTCACCGCAATCTCGAACCCTGTTCGGTTCACAGGAAGTCCGCGCACCCCGGCACGAAGACATCATCGGACACATCATCCATCTCGATGACGGTCAGCTTAGGGAAACCGGGAAATACCCGACACCGATGACGACCATACAGGAGACTGCGGACTTTCTGTCCGACGAAGCCGCAACGGCTGAGCGTGGGTACGAACACCTGTTATTCTATGCGCATGGCGGCCTGAACAACGCCAACGCCTCGGCCAATCGCGTCCGGAAAATGAAGGAAGTGTTCAAGCGCAACGGAATCTACCCCATCCACTTCATGTGGGAGACCGGTTTTTTTGAATCGCTCACAGATGTCGTCTTTTCGTCGCGCAGTAGGGCCGAGGCTCGGGTCGGCGGCCTGTCGGATTTCTTTGATACCGCCCTGGAATCCTTTGCCCGCAAACCGGGAACAGCTGTATGGCGCGACATGAAATGGGACGCCCGGGAGAGCTTTAGGGCCGGGGGCGGCGGGCGCAAAGCTGTCAAGGCACTTCTAAAGGGCAACGCGCAGCGCTCTAAGCCCCTTCAGATCCATTTTGTGGGTCACAGTGCGGGTTCGATACTTCTGGCGCATATGCTGGATGCCATGGACAAAATGAACCCTCTCGACACCCCGGTTGCATCATGTTCCCTGATGGCTCCGGCCTGCACCGTCGATCTGTTCAAGAAAAGCTATCACCCCAGAATACGCAAAGCCGGAGTAGCCAGCGGTGTCACAAACCTTTGGCAGTATAATCTGATTGATCAGCGCGAACAGGATGACAGTGTCGGGCCCTATCGGAAATCCCTGCTGTATTTCGTGTCCAATGCATTTGAAGACCAAAAGGAAATGCCGATCCTGGGCATGGACAAGTTCGGCAAAAAGGTTCCCGGTAAGAAAGGCTACAAAGTGCACTTTGCCGGGCGTGCATCATCTGTAACGGACAGTCACACCCATGGCGGATTCGACAATGATCGCAAGACAATGAACGATATTCTCAAAAATATCCTTGGAAAAAAACCGTCACCGGCGACTGGGTTCCAGCCCAGCGACCTTGTCGGTTACTGACATGCGCTCTGCTTAGAACGCAAACGTCAGTTCAATAAGCGACCGAGGACGGAAACTTGGCCAATGCGGCGGTCCCTGAACTGTGGTGTTTCACCGGTCCAGGCAGGCATCCGGAGAACCGCTGTTCCCGGACCTTTTCCGGAGTGTTGTTGTACATTGTCCGAAAGGACCGACCCAGGGACGTGATCGACGAAAACCCGGTCGCGGCAGATATTTCTCGCAATGACATGTCCGTATTGCGCAGCAGGCTGTTTGCACGCTCCAGCCTCAGCGCCCTGTACGTGCATAGCAGCTTGGTTCCTGTTTTGCTCAGAAACCTTCGCTGAAGCTGCCTGGTCGACGTACCCAGTACGGTCGAGATATCAGGGATTTTCAGCGGCTCTTCAATGTGGGTCAGCATGGTGTCCACGGCCTGCCTGACCAGTGGGTCTGCGCCCGACCGTTGTATAAGCCGGATTGCCAGTTGGCTTTGGTATTGTGGTCCCGACTCCGTCAGACCGATATAGTCGCGCAGGGATTCCGCAATGTAGGCCCCGTGATCAAGCGACACGAATTCCGACATCAGCCGCAGTGAGCTGAGCCGGGTCGAAGCACTGTGCATGCGACCTGTCGAAGCAAGATGCGTATCGGTTCCGCATTGCCGCAACCCGTTTTCCTGCGCTGCGGCGACAAAGTTTGAATGGACAGCGGCGTCTGTCTTGTCGGCCCGTCCCATCTGCGCCAGCAGCAGAACGGCGCCGCCAACCAGAATTGTTCTTGGTGCCAGGCTAAACACCTGCGAGGTCCAGTTGCGCTCGCGCGAGGAGAGTTTCCAGTTTTTGTGAATATCCCCCCAGAAAACCGCGGTCCGTCCGGCCCAGTACAAGGGTGTCCCGGCGCTTTCGACGGCGACACGCCGGATGTTTACCTTATAGGAGTGCCCCTCGATCAGATCGTTCAATGCGTCGTAGAATTCGACGATCATATCGGTGGATGGCAGTGAACCCGTTTCCTTTACGAAAACGTCAACTTCATGAACCTTCAGAGCCTTGAGCGCGGCCGGCTCAGCCAGTTCGCTGCTGGCGTTTTTAGGGATATAGTGCTTCATCTCAATAACAGTGACCTGCTTTCAATTTGTGCACCGGAGTGTGGCTGCGGAGGTGGCTAAATGGTGCCCCCGCCGGATGTTTCCGGCGAGGGGTATTATCTTTCACTCAGCGGCTTCTTCGTATTCTGACATTGGAGGGCATGTGCAGATGAGGTTTCTGTCGCCG
>NZ_JBXWOP010000016.1:0-137808 GCF_059610965.1 Ruegeria sp. CDSB136 | reverse complement strand
GCGTTGTGTCGAAAATCATCGAGTAATTCGCATCTGCGAAAAGCTACGGAAAGGGCGTCCCACGGGACGCCCTTTTTGCTAAGTGCCCCACCGAGATTGTTCGGGGAACAATCTCGGGAAGCATCGGTTTTGGCGCCAGGCTTGAAGCTTACGATCTGCATGCACGCATTGGTCAAAACTTTCCCTTGCCACCCACCCCCCAAACCCTTATACGGCGGCATCCTGCAAGTCCCCCGGCTGAGTCGGGGGATTCGCATGTCTGTAATTCATCCACCAGGTCCAAGGTGACCCGTTTACGGGGCCTTCTGGTGTTTTGAGCAAAGGAAAAAGGCGATGAACGCCCAAGAACTGCGTGACAAGACCCCGGACCAGCTCCGCGAGGAACTGGCCAACCTGAAGAAAGAGAGCTTTAACCTGCGCTTTCAACAGGCAACCGGTCAGCTGGAAAGCACTGCCGGCATCAAAGCGGCCCGCCGCAACGCTGCCCGCGTCAAAACCATTCTGAACGAAAAGGCCGCTGCCGCGGCATCCGAGGAGTAATCAGATGCCCAAGCGTATCCTGCAAGGCACCGTGACCAGCGACGCCAACGAACAGACAGTAACCGTATCTGTCGAGCGCCGCTTCAAGCACCCGCTGCTGCACAAAACCGTCCGTAAGTCCAAGAAATACCGGGCTCATGACGAAAAGAACGCCTTCAAGGTCGGCGATACAGTCCGCATCATCGAATGCGCGCCGAAATCGAAGACGAAACGTTGGGAAGTTCTGGAAGCGTAAGCTTCCGGGATTTTTCCATTTGTCGAAACCCTGGGGGATTTAACAAGACCAGCCCCCACAGGTCGGGAGAAACCACATGATCCAGATGCAGACCAATCTGGATGTCGCTGACAACTCCGGCGCACGCCGAGTTCAGTGCATCAAGGTCCTGGGTGGTTCCAAGCGTAAATACGCCTCCGTCGGCGACATCATTGTCGTCTCGGTGAAGGAAGCCATCCCGCGCGGCCGCGTAAAGAAAGGTGACGTCCGCAAGGCCGTCGTCGTACGCACCGCCAAGGAAGTCCGTCGCGAAGACGGCACCGCGATCCGCTTTGATCGCAACGCCGCCGTCATCCTGAACAACAACAACGAGCCCGTAGGTACCCGTATCTTTGGCCCGGTTGTTCGTGAACTGCGCGCGAAGAACTTCATGAAAATCATCTCGCTCGCTCCGGAGGTGCTGTAATCATGGCTGCCAAACTCCGCAAAGGCGACAAGGTCGTCGTGCTGGCCGGCAAGGACAAGGGCAAAGAGGGAACCATTTCCTCGGTTGACCCCAAAGCCGGCAAAGCAGTTGTAGATGGCATCAACATCGCCATCCGCCACACCCGCCAGTCGCAAACCTCGCAAGGTGGTCGTCTGCCCCAGGCAAACCCGATCGACCTGTCGAACCTGGCTCTGCTGGACAAGAACGGTAAAGCAACCCGCGTTGGCTTCCGCATGGAAGGTGACAAGAAGGTGCGCTTCGCCAAGACCACGGGAGACGTGATCGATGCTTGATTCCGCAAAATACACCCCGCGTCTGAAAGCTCAGTACGCTGAAACCATCCGTGCCGCTCTGAAAGAAGAGTTTGGCTACAAGAACGACATGCAGCTGCCCAAGCTGGAAAAGATCGTTCTGAACATCGGTTGTGGTGCTGAGGCCGTCAAAGACTCGAAGAAAGCGAAAGCTGCTGTCGAGGATCTGACTGCAATTGCTGGTCAACAGGCCGTTGCAACCAAGGCGAAGAAGTCGATCGCGGGTTTCCGCGTCCGTGAAGACATGCCGCTGGGCGCGAAAGTGACCCTGCGCGGTGATCGGATGTACGAATTCCTGGATCGTCTGATCACCATCGCGATGCCTCGCGTTCGTGACTTCCGCGGTGTTAAGCCTTCTTTCGACGGTCGTGGCAACTTTGCCATGGGCATGAAAGAGCACATCGTGTTCCCGGAAATCGACTTCGACAAGGTCGACGAGGTCTGGGGCCTGGATATCGTAATTGCCACCACAGCGAAAACCGACGCTGAAGCGAAGAGCCTGTTGAAAGCATTCAACATGCCGTTCAACGCGTAAGCGCCGGGAGGATTGAGACATGGCTAAAAAAGCAATGATCGAACGCGAGAAAAAGCGCGAACGCCTGGTGGCCAAATATGCCGCAAAGCGTGCCGAGCTGAAAGAAATCGCGAATGACGAGAGCCGCCCAATGGAAGAGCGTTTCAAAGCGCGTCTGAAACTGGCGAAACTGCCGCGCAACAGCTCGGCGACCCGTCTGCACAACCGCTGTCAGCTGACCGGCCGTCCCCACGCTTACTACCGTAAGCTGAAGGTCAGCCGTATCGCGCTGCGCGAGCTGGGTTCTGCTGGTCAGATCCCCGGCATGGTGAAATCGAGCTGGTAAGGGAGACATAGATATGAATGATCCTATCGGCGATATGCTCACCCGTATCCGCAACGCGCAAATGCGCGGCAAGTCCACCGTTTCCACCCCGGCTTCCAAGCTGCGCGGTTGGGTTCTGGACGTGCTGGCGGACGAAGGTTACATCCGTGGCTACGAAAACACGACCGGTGAAAACGGTCACCCGGCCATCGAAATCAGCCTGAAGTACTACGAAGGCACCCCTGTCATTCGCGAACTGAAGCGGGTCTCGAAGCCCGGTCGCCGCGTATACATGGGCGTCAATGACATCCCGCAGGTCCGTCAGGGTCTGGGCGTGTCGATTGTCAGCACTCCGAAAGGTGTGATGTCGGACGCAAACGCTCGCTCCAACAATGTTGGCGGCGAAGTGCTCTGCACCGTCTTCTAAGGAGGTCTGCAATGTCTCGTATTGGTAAAAAACCGGTCGAGCTGCCCAGCGGCGTTACCGCCTCTGTGTCTGGCCAGACCATCGAAGTGAAAGGTCCGAAAGGCACCCGCAGCTTCACCGCCACCGACGACGTGACGCTGTCGGTTGAAGACAACGTGGTCAAGATCGACCCCCGTGGTATGTCCAAGCGTGCCCGCCAGCAGTGGGGCATGAGCCGCACAATGGTTGCCAACCTGGTAACCGGTGTGACGACTGGCTTCAAAAAAGAGCTGGAGATCCAGGGTGTTGGTTACCGGGCTCAGATGCAGGGCAACACCCTGAAGCTGAACCTGGGCTACAGCCACGATGTTGATTTCACTGCTCCGGAAGGTGTCACCATCACCGCACCGAAGCAGACCGAGATCGTTGTGGAAGGTATCGACCAGCAGCTGGTGGGCGAAACCGCGGCCAAAATCCGCGAGTGGCGCCGTCCCGAGCCGTACAAAGGCAAGGGCATCCGCTATAAGGGCGAGTTCATCTTCCGCAAGGAAGGCAAGAAGAAGTAAGGACGCAGACAATGGCAAACAGCAAAAGAACCCTGTTTCTGAAGCGCCGCCTGCGCGTTCGGAACAAACTTCGCAAGGTCAACGCGGGTCGTCCGCGTCTGTCCGTACACCGTTCGAACAAGAACATCAGCGTTCAGCTGATCGACGATGTTCGTGGCGTGACCCTGGCTTCGGCCTCGACCCTGGAAAAAGACCTGGGTGTTGTTGGCAAGAACAACGTCGAAGCGGCCACCAAAGTGGGCGCGGCCATCGCCGAGCGTGCCAAGAAGGCAGGCGTCGAAGAGGCCTATTTCGATCGTGGCGGCTTCCTGTTCCACGGCAAAGTGAAGGCTGTCGCCGACGCTGCGCGTGAAGGTGGTCTGAAGATCTAAGACCTGCGGGCGGGTTTCGATCCGCCCCGATGATCCGGGGGCCTCGGCAACAGTCGGGGCTCACTTGGATTGAATTGAACGGCGCCGAAAGCGCCACATGAGAAAAGGGATGCCAAATGGCAGAACGTGAAAACCGTCGGGGCCGTGGCCGCGACCGTGAAGAAGCACCGGAATTTGCAGATCGTTTGGTCGCAATCAACCGCGTGTCGAAAACCGTAAAAGGTGGTAAGCGCTTTGGCTTCGCCGCTCTGGTGGTTGTCGGCGATCAGAAAGGCCGCGTCGGCTTTGGCAAAGGTAAAGCGAAAGAAGTACCTGAGGCCATCCGCAAGGCGACTGAACAAGCCAAGCGTCAGATGATCCGCGTGCAACTGCGCGAAGGTCGTACCCTGCACCACGACATCGAGGGCCGTCACGGCGCCGGTAAAGTGGTTATGCGCACCGCACCTGAAGGTACTGGTATCATCGCCGGTGGTCCGATGCGTGCCGTGTTCGAAATGCTGGGCGTCAAGGACGTTGTGTCCAAGTCGCTGGGCTCGCAGAACCCGTACAACATGATCCGCGCCACCATCAACGGCCTGCAGAAAGAGCAGAGCCCGCGTTCGGTTGCCGCACGTCGTGGCAAAAAGGTTGCCGACATCCTGCCCAAGCGGGACGAAGCACCGGCCGCTGCTGAAGCAGAAGCGTAAGGAGAGCGAACCATGGCAAAAACCATCGTCGTCAAGCAGGTCGGTTCCCCGATCCGCCGCCCCGCCGAACAGCGCGCGACCCTGATCGGTCTGGGCCTGAACAAGATGCACAAGACCCGTGAGCTGGAAGATACCCCTTCGGTTCGCGGCATGATCCGCAAGATCCCGCATCTGGTAGAGATCGTCGAAGAGCGCGGCTAAGCGCGATAACTTCGAATGAATTGAAACGCCCCTGACTTCGGTTTTGGGGCGTTTTTTTCACCTTTGGTTTGCGGTTACATCCGCAAATAGACCTGGATCAGGCTCGCGTTACATCGACTGCGTAATGACTGCTTGCCGTCTGCCCTGTGGGCGGCGTTCAAAGACGACCACGCTGTCGTAGAAAGTAATACTGTCTGTAGTCCTGGTTATGTTGGTCACCTCAAAATCCTCTCGGACATGTTGAGCGTTCAATTCGTCAATTTTCGTTTTGGCAAACTCAATAAATGTGCCCTCGCGCCGAAGACCTCCGCCAAATTTGGGCCAGTAAGAGGTGTGCATGTCCTCCACCAAATAGACACCATTGGAGGAAACACGCTCGTACAACGTGTCAAAGGTCTTGATGACGTGAGAGTTCACGTGACTTCCGTCGTCTATGACGATGTCAAAGCCCTCATATTGGTCAGCAACTTCAGCCAGGAAATTCTCGTCGTCCTGGCTGCCGATATGTACATTGATGTTTTCACCGGTGTGTTTTTCGCATTCGGGATTAATGTCTATCCCGACAATTTTCGAATTCCTGTGAAAATATTTACGCCACATACGCAGCGAGCCGCCTCCGTGAACCCCAATTTCCAGAATCTTAATAGGTCGATCGCGAAACCGGTCGAAATGGCGCTCGTAAATGTCAAAATAGTGCAGCCACTTGTGCAGGCGCTGTTCACCGTTGTTCAAAAAGTGCCGGTGTAGCAATCCCTTGCTGTTCATTCGGTCAAATTCCTTGATTAGAGTTTGCTGGACTTTGCCGTTCGCGGGGCTGATTTTCTACAGCAAATACTTTGAACTTTGAGACCTTGCGCCTCGTACTTTGTGACCGTGGGGGTTATTCCAAAAACGCATACCGGCTAGACCGAAACTTGCGTTGTTAGCGTTATCCTCTGCGCCTATCTGAGCCTTGTCCCAAAAGGAACAAGACAAGCAACTCCGGGGAATGCGCCCCGGTCAGAAAGGAACTCAGAAATGGCACATACCGCAACACTGACACATAACGGTTTCAACTTCTCCACCCGCTTCGCAAACTTCGTTGAACGCGTGAAGGCAGCCCGCGCGCAGGCGGCCGAATACAACCGGACCTATGTCGAACTTCAGCGCCTGACCAACCGCGAGCTGGACGATATCGGCATTCGCCGTTGCGACATTGCGGACATCGCGCACAAGCACGCCTACTGCGTGTAAGACCACGCACCACCCGATCCAGAGGCGCCGTTATGGCGCCTCTATTGTTTTGGGAGCCACGTATGCCACAGGAGCAGGTTATTTCCTGAACCCCGTTGCGAAAGCACGCGGGATAGGTCAAGTGCTGAAAGGGTCGTTTCAGTTTGACGGAAAGGCCGGGCATGGCGCGGGAATTTCAGATCGGGATGCTATGGGTCGATGGCCCGCTGAGCTTTCTGGAGCAGCTCTGCATCAAATCGTTTCTGGATGCTGGCCAGCACGTGCGCCTTTATACATACGGCGATGTGCCCAACATTCCCGACGGAGCCGAACGGCGCGATGCGCGGGAGGTCATGCCCGACGAAAACATCATCACGCATAAGCGAACCGGCAGCCCCGCAGTACACGCGGACAGGTTTCGTTATCGCATGCTGGCGCAGCATCAAGATCTGATCTGGGCGGATACTGATGCGTATTGTGTCAAGCCGTTCACCACGGAAAACGGCCACTTCCACGGCCGCCTCGCTGCGCATGAGATCAACAATGGTGTTCTTAGGTTGCCGCCGGACAGCCCGACACTCTATGATCTGATCGACTACACTGAAAACCCTTATCGTATTCCGCCGTGGCTGCCGTCGAAGCTGCGGGCCGAGCTGATACGCGATGCCCTGGACGGCAACCCCAAACATGCCGGTGAAATGCCCTGGGGCGTTTGGGGCCCCCGAGCACTGACCTGGCTGTTGCAGCAGAATGGTGAGGATCGTTTCTCGTTTCCTACCCAAGTCCTTTATCCGGTGTCTTACAAGGAACGGCGCGTCATGAGCCGGGCCAATGGCGGTGCCGAGCGATTCATCACAGATGAGACGATGTCGATCCATTTCTACGGCCGTCGCATGCGGTCATTCATCTTCAACAGGTTTTCCGGCATTCCGCACCCCGAAAGCCTGGTGGGTCAGCTTGTGAAAAAGCATGGCATCGATCCACATGCGGCGCCGCTCCGGCCGAAGGGCGTTATCGAAGACGAAATGGCTGAGGGTGACGAATAACATCTGACCCGTCCCGCAGGCTTGCCAACTGGCATTAACGGGCCTATACGCCTGCGGTGGCCTTGCGCCATACGAATCAAAAACCAAGAAATGCCGTGTTTGGCCCATCACGCTTCGGGGGCCACATCCGGCTTAGGAGAAGCGAAATGAAACTGCACGAATTGCGCGACAATCCTGGCGCCACACCGAAACGCACCCGCGTTGGCCGTGGTCCGGGTTCCGGCAAAGGTAAAATGGGTGGCCGTGGTATCAAAGGCCAGAAATCCCGTTCGGGTGTGGCCATCAATGGCTACGAAGGCGGCCAGATGCCGCTGTACCAGCGCCTACCCAAGCGCGGCTTCAGCAAGCCGAACCGCAAGGAATTCGCCGTTATCAACCTGGGCCTGATCCAGAAGTTCGTCGAAGCCGGCAAACTGGACGCCAAGGCTGCGATCACCGAGGACGCACTGGTTGCTTCCGGTCTGGTGCGCCGCAAGCTGGACGGCATCCGTGTTCTGGCCAAGGGCGAAATCAGCGCCAAAGTGAACCTGGAAGTCACCGGTGCTTCGAAAGCTGCCGTTGAGGCAGTTGAAAAAGCGGGCGGTTCACTGACGGTCACAAAAGCCGCTGCGGCAGAGTAAGCGCTTGTGAGCGGGCAAAGACCCGCTTACATAGACCTCAGAGTTTTCCAAGACGCCGCCCGAGCCGGAAAACGGTTCCGGGCGGTGTTTTCATAAGAGAGACCGATTTATGGTATCAGCAGCAGAACAAATGGCAGCCAACACAAGCTGGGCTGCCCTTGGCAAAGCCACCGATCTGCGCAACCGCATCCTGTTCACGCTGGGTTTGCTGATCGTCTATCGCCTGGGCACCTTCATTCCGGTGCCGGGGATCGACGGTCAAGCGCTGCGTGAGTTCATGGAGCAGGCGGGGCAAGGCATTGGCGGCATGGTTTCGATGTTCACCGGCGGGGCGCTTGGGCGGATGGGCATCTTTGCCCTCGGCATCATGCCCTACATCTCGGCCTCGATCATCGTGCAGCTGCTGACATCGATGGTTCCCGCGCTCGAACAGCTCAAGAAAGAGGGCGAGCAGGGGCGCAAGAAAATCAACCAGTATACCCGTTTCGGCACCGTGGCGCTGGCCACGGTTCAGGCCTATGGCCTGGCTGTTTCGCTGGAATCGGGGGATCTGGCGACCGATCCGGGTCTCTATTTCCGTATGTCGACCATGATCACGCTGGTTGGCGGCACCATGTTCCTGATGTGGCTGGGTGAACAGATCACCGCGCGCGGCATCGGCAACGGTATCTCTTTGATCATCTTCGTTGGCATCATCGCCGAGGTTCCAGCCGCACTGGCGCAGTTCTTTGCCAGCGGACGCAGCGGTGCGATCAGCCCCGCCGTGATCATTGGTGTAATCGTGATGGTCATCGCCGTGATTACCTTTGTGGTGTTCATGGAACGGGCCCTGCGCAAGATCCACATCCAGTATCCGCGCCGTCAGGCTGGCATGAAGATCTATGAAGGCGGTTCCAGCCATCTTCCGGTCAAGGTGAACCCGGCCGGCGTTATCCCGGCAATCTTCGCAAGTTCGCTGCTGCTTCTGCCGGTGACGATCTCGACCTTCTCGTCGGGTGCGGCCAGCGGTCCTGTGATGTCGTGGTTGCTGGCGAATTTTGGCCCCGGGCAACCGCTCTACCTGCTGTTCTTTGCATCGATGATCGTGTTCTTCGCATATTTCTACACGTTCAACGTGTCGTTCAAACCGGACGATGTGGCGGACAACCTGAAAAAGCAGAACGGCTTTGTTCCTGGCATCCGTCCGGGCAAGAAAACGGCAGAGTATCTGGAATACGTGGTCAACCGCGTTCTGGTACTGGGTTCGGGCTATCTGGCGGCGGTCTGTCTGCTGCCTGAAATTCTGCGGGGCCAGTTCGCCATTCCGTTCTATTTTGGCGGCACCTCGGTTCTGATTATCGTCTCTGTGACCATGGACACGATCCAACAGGTCCAGAGCCACTTGCTGGCGCACCAATACGAAGGGCTTATCGAAAAGTCCCAACTGCGCGGCAAAGGCAAGAAACGCGGCAGGAAGGGACCATCTCGTCGATGAACATTATTCTTCTTGGCCCCCCCGGGGCAGGTAAAGGGACGCAGGCGCGTCACCTGGTCGAGACACGCGGCATGGTGCAGCTGAGCACCGGCGACATGCTGCGCGAAGCGAAAACCTCGGGCACCGAGATGGGTAAGAAAGTTGCCGCGATCATGGACGCCGGCAAACTTGTCACCGATGAGATCGTGATCGGTCTGATCGAAGAAAAACTGACCACCGAAACAGGGGCCGGTTTCATCTTTGACGGGTTCCCCCGCACTCTGGCGCAGGCGGATGCTCTGGCGGCACTGCTCGCCAAGCTGGGCCAGTCCCTGCATACCGTGATCGAGATGCGCGTCGATGACGAAGCACTGGTGTCACGGATCACGGCACGCTCGACCTGCGGTGGGTGTGGCGAGGTCTATAACGACATCACCAAACCGATCCCGGCGGATGGAAAGTGCACCAATTGCGGCAAGGAGAATGATTTCCAGCGTCGCGCGGATGACAACGAAGACAGCCTTCGTACGCGTCTGATGGAATACTACAAAAAGACTTCGCCGCTGATTGGCTATTACTATGCCAAGGGTGATCTGCGGCCGGTCAATGGCCTGGCTGAAATCAAAGAAGTGACAGCCTCGATCGAGGCCATCCTGGGCTGATTTCAGGTTGGGGCTTGACGGCCCCTTCAAAAGCCCATATCGACCCCCATCCCTATAGGGAATCAAGACCGCAGGCGGGATTCGTTCCGTTTGCCCCGACCACCTCAAATAATGCTGGACCCTCTGGCGGCACTGCCACGGTCAGGTGTTGTGAAAAAAGGTTCTGGAGTTACGGAACCGCAACGAAAAGGAAAGTGACACGTGGCACGTATTGCCGGCGTAAACATCCCGACTGCAAAGCGGGTACCAATCGCCCTCACATATATCACCGGTATCGGAAACACCTCGGCGCAGGCCATCTGCGAAGCCGTGGGCATCGAAGCGCACCGTCGCGTCAATGAACTGTCCGACGCCGAAGTTCTGGCCATCCGTGAACACATCGACGCCAACTACACCGTCGAAGGTGACCTGCGTCGTGAAGTTCAGATGAACGTCAAGCGCCTGATGGACCTGGGCTGCTACCGCGGTCTGCGTCACCGCCGCAACCTGCCGGTTCGCGGTCAGCGTACCCACACCAATGCTCGTACCCGCAAAGGCCCCGCAAAGGCCATCGCTGGTAAGAAGAAATAAGGGAGGGTCTGACTGATGGCACGTGACAAGACTCGCGTTAAGCGCAAAGAGCGTAAGAACATCGCATCGGGCGTTGCCCATGTGAACTCGACCTTCAACAACACCAAGATCCTGATCTCGGACGTACAAGGCAACGCCATCTCGTGGTCGTCTGCCGGTACCATGGGCTTCAAGGGATCGCGGAAATCGACCCCGTACGCCGCTCAGATGGCTGCAGAAGACGCAGGCAAGAAGGCGCAGGAACATGGCGTCAAGACGCTCGAAGTCGAAGTTCAGGGCCCCGGTTCGGGTCGTGAATCGGCTCTGCGCGCGCTGGCTGCAGTGGGCTTCAACATCACGTCGATCCGCGACGTGACACCGATCGCTCACAACGGTTGCCGCCCGCCGAAGCGCCGCCGCGTCTAAGCGATTTTGAATTTGGCTGGGGCTGTGTTTCTGCACGGCCCCAGCACGTCATTTTGAACCTCGGGCGTCTGCACCTTGTTGGTCATGGGGCGCGGACAGGAATGGAGGGATTACATGATCCACAAGAATTGGGCAGAATTGATCAAGCCGACCCAGCTGGAAGGCAAGCCGGGCAACGACCCTGCGCGTCAGGCGACACTGGTTGCGGAACCGCTGGAGCGTGGCTTTGGTCTGACCCTGGGCAACGCACTGCGCCGCGTCCTGATGAGCTCGCTTCAAGGTGCGGCCATCACCAGCGTCCAGATCGACAACGTATTGCACGAGTTCTCGTCCGTGGCGGGCGTTCGTGAAGACGTCACCGACATTATCCTGAACCTCAAGCAGGTCGCCCTGCGCATGGAAGTCGAAGGCCCCAAGCGCCTGTCGATCAATGCCAAAGGCCCCGCTGTCGTCACCGCTGGCGACATCAGCGAAAGCGCCGGCATTGAGGTTCTGAACCGCGATCACGTCATCTGCCACCTGGACGATGGCGCCGACCTGTTCATGGAACTGACCGTCAACACCGGCAAGGGCTACGTCTCGGCTGAAAAGAACAAGCCGGAAGACGCACCGATCGGCCTGATCCCGATCGACGCGATCTACTCGCCGGTCAAAAAGGTTGCTTACGACGTTCAGCCGACTCGTGAAGGTCAGGTTCTGGACTACGACAAGCTGACCCTGAAGATCGAAACCGACGGATCGATCACTCCGGATGATGCGCTGGCCTTTGCCGCGCGTATCCTGCAGGACCAGCTGTCGATCTTCGTCAACTTCGACGAGCCGGAATCGGCTGGCCGCCAGGACGAAGATGATGGTCTGGAGTTCAACCCGCTGCTGCTGAAGAAAGTGGACGAGCTGGAACTGTCGGTCCGTTCGGCAAACTGCCTGAAGAATGACAACATCGTCTACATCGGCGACCTGATCCAGAAGACCGAAGCCGAGATGCTGCGCACCCCGAACTTCGGCCGCAAGTCGCTGAACGAGATCAAAGAAGTGCTGTCCGGCATGGGTCTGCACCTCGGCATGGATGTCGAGGACTGGCCGCCCGACAACATCGAAGATCTGGCGAAGAAATTCGAAGACGCCTTTTAAGGCGGTGCCGGGCTGAAGCCCGGCCTACTTCAGACTACATCGTAGGGCGGGCTTCAGCTCGCCACGCGAAAGACAAATGCCCGGACGACCGGGGACAACAAGGGCACTTCCGCTCCAAGGAGAGCCGGTGACACGCATCGCCGGCCAGACAAAGCAAAACGCGAAAGAAGGAACAAGAAAATGCGTCACGCACGTGGTTACCGCCGCCTGAACCGTACTCATGAGCACCGCAAAGCGCTGTTTGCGAACATGGCTGGCTCGCTCATCGAGCATGAGCAAATCAAAACGACTCTGCCGAAGGCAAAAGAACTGCGCCCGATCATCGAAAAGCTGGTCACGTTGGGCAAGCGCGGCGACCTGCACGCCCGCCGTCAGGCAGCTTCGCAGCTGAAAGAAGACAAAGACGTCGCAAAGCTGTTCGAAGTTCTTGGCCCCCGCTATGCCGAGCGTCAGGGCGGGTATGTCCGCATCCTGAAAGCTGGCTTCCGCTATGGCGACATGGCACCGATGGCGATCATCGAATTCGTTGATCGTGACGTCGACGCCAAAGGCGCGGCCGATAAGGCCCGCGTTGCCGCCGAAGAGGCCGCAGACGAAGAATAAGAAAGCAAGGCTTTCTGATTTCTACCCCCGCGTTTCGGACGCGGGGGTTTTTTGTTTTGAAGGCTGGGTTACTTGATCCACCCACGCTCCCGATAATATCGGGCGGCACCCGGATGCAGCGGGGCGAGCAGGCTGTCGCGGATCATATCCGACGGTTGCAATCCATTCAGCGCGGGATGTTTTCGCGCCAGCTACGGCAGGTTTTTTGTTGGCCCATCCGTCGACCGGGCGCGGCATTTGTAGCCACCGGTTCCTTGCGCAAAGGAGCTGCAGAGCAGATCGCCGACATGGAAATAGTAACCCCCTTTTCCGTCAGCCCCGATCGTCATCCGGGTGTCCGCAGCCTGAGACACAGGCGCGATGAGTCCGAGGAACGCCGTCAGCATCATGGTGGAATGTTTGGGCAATACAGGCCTTTTCAGGCGGAAGGTCTTGAGCACGGTAAATCTGTTGCTGTTGGTGTGAACTGGCCGACCATTTCACCGGTTATAACCTTGGCTAATATATCGGAGGCCTTAACGCGCTTGCATTCCCGGCACGGGCCTCGCATATCCGAAGGGCAGTTAATCGACGGAAAGATCATGCGGAAAACTTTGTGTTCACTGCTGCTGGCGACTCTTGCAGTTACAGCCCATGCCGAAACGAAAGTGCCGACTTCGCAGGCCGAAATAAGCCTGGGATTTGCCCCGGTGGTCAAACAGGCTGCTCCGGCCGTCGTTAACATCTACGCCAAGATCGTAACGCAAGGCCGTGCCAATCCGTTTTTCTCGGACCCGTTCTTTCAGGAGTTCTTCGGCAGAGGATTTGCCGAACCGCAGCCGCGGGTTCAGAACTCGCTGGGGTCCGGCGTTATTCTGTCTGCGGACGGCTATGTTGTGTCAAATTACCATGTTGTCGGCATGGCGACGGAAATCCGTGTGGTGACAACGGACCGGCGCGAGTATTCGGCGCAAGTGGTTCTGGGCGATCAGGAAAGCGACATTGCCATTCTTCGGCTGGAAGAGGCCGCTGAACTGCCGCATCTGAACTTTCGCGATTCCGATCAGGTCGAGGTGGGCGAACTGGCGCTGGCCATCGGCAATCCGTTTGGTGTGGGTCAAACCGTATCGTCCGGCATAATTTCCGGGCTGGCACGAACCGGAACAGCAACGGGAAATGCGCGCGGGTACTTCATCCAGACAGATGCTCCGATCAATCCGGGTAACTCCGGTGGAGCGCTGATCGACGTGAACGGTGATCTGATCGGGATCAACACCTCGATCCTGACCCGGTCGGGCGGATCCAACGGCATTGGCTTTGCCATTCCGGCAAATCTGGTTGCCGAATTCCTGCGGCAGGCGAAGTCCGGCAACGAGAGCTTTGTCAGCCCCTGGGCCGGGATGGCGGGCCAGCATATGAGCGCCGATATCGCCGAATCGCTGGGTCTGGCCATTCCGCTGGGCGTGGTGATCTCGGACCTGCATGACCTCAGCCCGCTGGCTGCGGCCGGGTTGCGGGTTGGCGATGTTGTCACCCATGTTGACGGGGATGAGGTAAATTCGCCTGCCGAGATGAAATTCCGGATGTCGGTTGCCGGTGTCGGGGGAACCTCGGTTCTGACCCGTCTGCGCGGAGACAAAAGCGCGGATGTGATAGTGGATTTGGTCCGCGCTCCGGACAGTCCGCCCGCCGATGAGACCACATTGGATGACAAAACCGTTCTGCCCAACCTGACCGTCGCCCGGATCAATCCCGCACTGATCTCGCAGTTGGGATTGGTTCTGTCACAGACCGGCATTGTTGTGGTTGATCCGGGCTCATTGGGAGCACGCGCCGGTCTGAGGCCCGGAGACGTCCTGAGCAGCATCAATGACACTGAGATTGAGCAGCCCGCCGATGTCGTCGAGGCGCTGACTGACCCCGGGCGCCGGGTGCAAATGAACGTTCAGCGCGGTGGACGCGCGGTTTCGTTGCGGTTTCGGCTCTGACCCGTGAGTGATCTGTTCGATACCGGGGCACCCGAGCCCGCAACCGCGCCGCATCGCCCCTTGGCGGACCGGCTGCGCCCCAAGACGCTGGGTGAGGTGATCGGACAAGAGCAGGTGCTTGGCCCGGACGCGCCTCTGGGCGTCATGCTGGCCGCTGGCAGCCTGTCGAGTTTGGTGTTATGGGGGCCACCGGGCGTAGGCAAGACCACGATTGCGCGGTTGCTGGCACAAGAGACTGATCTGCATTTTGTCCAGATCAGCGCGATTTTCACCGGTGTTCCGGACCTGAAAAAAGTGTTCGAGGCAGCAAAGATACGGCGTCAGAACGGGCAGGGCACCCTTTTGTTCGTTGATGAAATTCATCGGTTCAACAAGGCCCAGCAGGACGGGTTTCTTCCGCATATGGAGGATGGCACGATCCTTCTGGTCGGGGCGACCACGGAAAACCCTTCGTTCGAACTGAATGCGGCTGTTCTCAGCCGTGCACAGGTGCTGGTGCTCGAACGGCTGAGCCTTGCCGATCTGGAGCGTCTGGCGCAGCGGGCCGAAAAAGATCTTGGCCGCGCCTTGCCCCTGACTCCTGCCGCCCGGGATGCCTTGCAGGAAATGGCGGACGGAGACGGACGCGCGTTGCTGAACCTGATTGAGCAGGTTGCGGCGTGGGGGGTCGATGGGCTGCTTGACCCGGATGCACTGTCCACGCGGTTGATGCGGCGTGCCGCGAAATACGACAAATCGGGGGACGAGCATTACAATCTGATCTCGGCCCTGCACAAATCAGTTCGCGGTTCGGATCCGGATGCGGCGCTGTATTGGTTTGCACGTATGCTGACCGGGGGCGAGGATCCAAGGTATCTGGCCCGCCGGATTACCCGGATGGCGGTTGAGGATATCGGACTGGCCGACCCGCAGGCGCAGTCGATCTGCCTGCATGCGTGGGAGGTATACGAGCGGCTGGGCTCTCCGGAAGGAGAATTGGCCCTGGCGCAGGCGCTGGTCTATCTGGCGCTGGCGCCAAAATCGAACGGCGCCTATGTCGGCTACAAGGCGGCGATGCGTCTGGCCAAACAATCCGGCAGCGAGCCGCCGCCAAAGCACATCCTGAATGCGCCCACGACACTGATGAAGGATCAGGGCTATGGGGCTGGCTATGCCTATGACCATGATGCCGAGGATGGATTCTCGGGCCAGAACTACTTTCCGGAAACGATGAAGCGGCCGATGCTGTACCAGCCGGTCGAGCGGGGATTCGAGCGGGAACTGAAAAAGCGGCTGGACTATTTCGCAAAGCTGCGCGCGCAGCGGAACGAGAACTAGGGCTGGCTTGACTCTTGCTGCTTTGCGCGCGACAGACGCGCATGTTTTCTAACACACTGACATCGGTGAAATCCGGGCGGGCCAGTCGCGCGGTGCAAGGGGCAATGGCATGAGTGGCGTACAGATGATCACCGTCGCAGAGGACGACAGCGACCAGCGGCTGGACCGTTGGTTGCGCCGCATGTTCCCGCATGTCGGGCAGGGCCGTATCGAAAAGATGTGCCGCAAGGGCGAGCTGCGGATTGACGGCGGTCGGGCCAAGGCCTCGACCCGGCTTGAGGCCGGGCAGGTCGTGCGGGTTCCGCCCTTGCCGGACGCTGATCACAAGCCGGTTGAGGTCAAACGCCGGATCTCGGATGCGGACGCAAAGATGATCCAATCCTGCGTGATCTACCGCGACGATCACGTTCTGGCCCTGAACAAACCCCATGGACTGCCGGTGCAGGGCGGCAGTGGTCAGACCCGCCATGTCGACAGCCTGTCCGAGGCGCTGCGGTTCGGTTATGAGGAAAACCCCCGTCTGGTACACCGTCTGGACAAGGACACCTCGGGCGTTTTGCTTTTGGCAAGAACGCGCGAAGCGGCCAAGGGTTTGACAGCCGCGTTCCGTCACCGCGACACGCGCAAGATTTACTGGGGCCTGGTCGCCGGGGTGCCGACTCCGTATCTGGGTGAGATTAAGACCGGTCTGGTAAAAGCCACGGGCCACGGCAAGAAAGGTGAAGGCGAGAAGATGATCGCCGTTCACCTGAACGACCTTGACGGTACTCCGGGCGCGAAGCGGGCGCATACCCTGTACGCGACGCTGTACCGGGTTGCCGGGCGCGCTGCGTGGGTTGCCATGGAGCCCGTTACAGGCCGGACCCATCAGCTGCGCGCGCATATGGCCGCCATCGGGCATCCGATCATTGGCGATGGCAAATATGGCGGTTCGGGTCAGGAAAACCTTGGCGATGGCTGGGGCGCGCAATTGGGCGGGATTATCAGCAAAAAGCTGCACCTGCATGCCCGGCAGGCGTCGTTTGAACACCCGGTGACGCGCAAGACCATCACCGTCAAGGCCCCGTTGCCGGATCATATGAAACACAGCTGGGATACCTTCGGCTGGACCGAGGATCTGGCCTCGGACGATCCGTTTGAGGATTTGCAATGACCTCACCATTGCGGCTGGTCCTATTCGATGTCGATGGTACGCTTGTCGACAGTCAGGGAAGTATCATCTCGGCCATGACTGCCAGTTTTGACGCCTTGGGCCTGACTGTGCCGGATCGTTCCGCGATCTTGTCGATTGTCGGGTTGTCGCTGCCGGTCGCTCTGTCCCGTCTGGCGCATGATCACCCGGTTTCGGTTCAGGAAAAACTGGTGGATGGATACAAGGAAGCCTATCACGACCAGCGTCTGAGGCAGGGTGCTGCAAACTCGCCCCTCTATCCCGGTGCCCGGGAGGTGCTGGAGGCCCTGCACGACATACCCGAGGTCTTGCTGGGGGTCGCCACCGGAAAGTCGCAACGCGGGTTGGATGCGTTGATCGAGGCGCACGGTTTGGAGCGGTTCTTTGTCACCCGTCAGGTGGCAGATCATCACCCTTCGAAACCGCATCCGTCGATGATCGATACAGCGCGCGCGGAAACCGGTGTCGACCGGCGAAATACGGCCATGATTGGCGATACCCGCTTTGACATGGATATGGCCAGCGCGGCTGGCGTGACAGGTATCGGTGTGGCCTGGGGATACCACGACACCGCAGCACTGGAACACGCTGCGCAGGTGATCGAAACCTTTGATCAGCTGCCGCCGGCGCTGCACAGTATTTGGGGATGACGGTATGAGCGACTGGAAACCGAAACGGTTCTGGACCGAAAGCGCGGTGGCTGAAACCGAAGAAGGCTTCACCGTCGAACTGGACGGGCGTCAGGTCAAAACCCCGGCCAAGGCGGCGCTGGTTCTGCCGACGCACGCAATGGCAACCGCTGTGGCTACGGAATGGGACGCGCAGGAAAAAGAGGTTGATCCGACCTCCATGCCGTTTACCCGATCGGCAAATGCGGCAATCGACAAGGTTCGTCATCAGCATGCCGAAGTGGCCGATATGCTGGCCGACTACGGCGATTCGGACTTGTTGTGTTACCGTGCCACGCACCCGCTGGAGTTGCAGCAGCGGCAGGCGGGGCAATGGGATCCGGCGCTGGACTGGGCGGAAAAGACCTTATCCGCGCGGCTTGTATCCTTCGAGGGAGTTCTGCATCAACCGCAATCCAACGATGCGCTGGCGACTCTGCGGCGGCAAGTTCATGAGCTTGGTGAGTTTCAGCTTGCCGCGTTTCACGACCTTGTGAGCCTGTCCGGGTCCTTGATTCTGGGTTTTGCCGCAGCGCGGAATTGGCGCAAACCGGACGAGATATGGCGCATTTCGCGATTGGACGAAATCTGGCAGATCGAGCAATGGGGTCATGACGACGAGGCGCACGAAGCCTCGGAGGTCAAGAAATCCGCCTTTTTACACGCCAAACGCTTTTTCGATCTATCGGTTTGATCCTTCAAAGACAGTATTTTAGTGCGTCGCGCCCGACCGCGCGGCGTCTGATATCGTTTTCGCTGATCCAACCCTTGACGTTTGTTTATGAATGCGACCAAACTCGTGGCCACTAAAGGGGAGACACCTTTGGGGTAACCTTTCCGGCAAAATGCTGCCGGACAGAACCGCCCCCGAGTGGGGCGGACAATCAGGAAGAGGTAAAAATGAAAAAATCCGTAATCTTGGGCGTGGCGACGATTGCTGGCCTGGCTGCTGGCGCCGCCGCGGCAGGAACCGCAGATGACGTCAAGGCACGCGGCAAACTGAACTGTGGCGTGGCAACCGGTGTACCCGGTTTCGCCAGCCCGGACGCCAATGGTGAGTGGCAAGGCTTTGACGTGGCCGTGTGCCGCGCCGTAGCAGCCGCCGTTCTGAACGATCCGACTGCAGTTGAGTTCATTCCGACCACCGGCAAGACACGCTTTACCGCGCTGGCTTCGGGTGAGATCGACATGCTGGCCCGGAACACCACCTGGACCTTCAGCCGCGACGTCGACCTGAAATTCGAATTCGTCGGCGTTAACTACTATGACGGTCAGGGTTTCATGGTTCCCAAAGCACTGGGCGTAAGCTCGGCCAAGGAACTGGACGGTGCGACCGTCTGCATTCAGACCGGCACCACAACCGAGCTCAACCTGGCGGATTTCTTCCGCATCAACAACATGAGCTACGAGCCGGTTCCGATCGAAACCAACGCCGAAGCGCAGCAACAGTATCTGGCTGGTGCCTGTGACGTCTACACCACCGACGCATCGGGTCTGGCTGCCACCCGCGCCACATTCGAGAATGCCGGTGATCACGTGATCCTGCCGGAAATCATCTCGAAAGAGCCGCTGGGTCCGTTGGTTCGTCATGGCGACCACGAGTGGGGCGATGTTGTCCGCTGGACTCTGAACGCGCTGATCGCAGCCGAGGAAATGGGCGTGACATCGGCCAATATCGATGAAATGTCCGCTGGAACCGACAATCCGGAAGTGAACCGTCTGCTGGGCAGCGAAGGCACTCTGGGTGAAATGCTGGGTCTGGACGCTGAATGGGCCCGTCGCGCCATCAAGGTCGGCGGCAACTACGGCGAAATTTTTGCCAAGAACATCGGTGAGGAAACCCCGATTGGCCTGGCACGCGGTCTGAACGCACAGTGGATCGAAGGTGGCCTGCTGTACGCACCGCCTTTCCGCTAAAATCCACGGAAAAGGGCGCAGGGCAACCTGCGCCCTTTTTCAATCAAAAAGAAACACGCCCGGAAACGTCCGAGCAGAGATCAACTCTGCCGACAAAAGACCGGGATGCACGGGGATAAACATAGGTCATGACGACTCTCACTGACCCGCCGAAGGAGCAGTTCCGGCTGTCCATGCTCCTTTACGATACGCGGTACCGATCTGCGACCATTCAGGTCATTGCTATGATCGGTTTCATGCTTCTGGCAGCCTGGATTATTACCAACACCATTCAGAACCTCGAAACGCTGGGCAGAACAGTCGGGTTCGACTTTTTCGCCGAACCAGCCAGCTATGACATCAACCAGCGCCTGCTGGAATATGACTCGCAGGATACCCATCTGCGTGCGGCCTTTATCGGGCTGCTGAACACGCTGGTTGTTGCAGTTCTGGGCTGTATCACGGCAACAATCATCGGTGTCATGGTTGGTGTTCTGCGTCTGTCGAACAACTGGCTGATCGCGCGGATTATGACGGTTTATGTCGAAATGTTCCGCAACGTTCCGGTCCTGCTTTGGATCGTGTTCGCTATGGCGATCCTGATTGAAAGCCTGCCTGCGCCGCGCGCATTCCGGGGTGAAAATCCAGAAGCCACGATGGATCTATTCGGCACTGTTGCTGTGACCAACCGCGGGGTCTACATCCCCGAGTTTCTGTTCTCGCGCAGCCTGGGCGACATCCACCTGTTCGGGACATCAAGCCTGCGTTTTGACGTCTCGCTGGACCTGATCGCTTTCCTGATCGTGCTTGGCGGCAGCATCTTTGCCATGCGCAAAGTGTCGGCCTGGGCCAATGCCACGCAGGAAAAGACCGGTGACCGTCCGACCATCTGGTACATCCAATTGGGCCTGCTGTTCGTGCCATCGGCCATCCTGCTGAGCGCGCTGGGCTTCCATCTGGGCTATCCCGAGCTGAAGGGCTTTAACTTCACCGGCGGCACCCACCTACGGAACTCGCTGATCGCCCTGTGGCTGGCCCTGTCGCTGTACACTGCGGCTTTCATCGCCGAGATCGTTCGTGCCGGTATTCTGGCCATCTCGAAGGGTCAGACCGAGGCCGCATCCGCACTGGGTCTGCGCCCGGGCCGGACCATGCGTCTGGTGATCCTGCCGCAGGCGTTGCGAGTGATCATCCCGCCGATGATCTCGAACTATCTGAACTTGACCAAGAACTCGTCGCTGGCGATCGCGGTCGGATATATGGACATCACGGGGACGCTTGGCGGTATCACCATGAACCAGACCGGCCGCGAGCTGGAATGCGTTCTGCTGCTGATGCTGGTCTACCTGACCATCTCGCTGAGCATTTCGGCGGTGATGAACTGGTACAACAACCGTGTCAAACTGGTGGAGCGGTAATATGAGTGATGTTTCATTTGTCCGCACGGAAATGTTGCCGGAACAGGCACCACCTGCATCCGAGGTCGGTGTGCTGGGATGGATCAGGCATAACCTGTTCTCAAGCTGGCTGAACTCAATCCTGACGCTCATCTCGCTGTATTTCATCTACTATGTGCTCTCCAACATTCTGTCCTGGACGTTCGAATCCGTTTGGAACGCCAATTCCCTGTCGGAGTGTCGTGAGATCATGATGGCGACCTGGGGCGATACTCATGGCCATGCCTGCTGGGGCGTGATCAAGGACCGGTGGCTGCAGTTGCTGTACGGGTTTTATCCACCGTATCCGGCGCATCCGGACGCAACGTGGTCTAATCCGCCTGAATCGGGCGGCTGGCCGGCCTATGTTCGGCCGAACCTGACCTTCATCCTGTTGTTGGTTGCGATTGCGCCGGTGTTGTTCACCAAAGTGCCGCGCAAGCTGTTGATCGTGACGGCGGCTTATCCGTTCCTGCTGCCTTGGCTGATGTGGGGCGGGTCGATCTGGGGACCGCTGATGGTCGCTGCCGGGTTCGCAATCGGTTATTTCGCCTACAAGGTTGTGCTTCCAATGGCGGGGTCCCTGACGGCGTTAATCCTTGCAGTCGCGCTGCCCATTCTGTGGTGGTTGTTTGCTGCTGGCGCAGTTGCTGACGCGGTCGACTCTGTAATTCCAATTGGTATAGCGACTGTCGAAAGCCGCGACTTTGGCGGTTTCATGCTGGCGATCCTGCTGGGTGTTGTGGCCATTGGCGTCTCGCTTCCCATCGGCATCGTGCTGGCGCTCGGTCGTCAGTCTGATCTGATGATCGTCAAATACCTCTGCGTGGGCTTTATCGAGTTCATTCGGGGCGTGCCTCTGATCACGCTGCTGTTCGTGGCCTCGCTGCTGCTGAACCTGTTCCTGCCGCCGGGGACCAACTTTGACATCATCCTGAGGGTGATGATCATGATGACCCTGTTCTCGGCCGCTTATATGGCCGAGGTGATCCGGGGTGGTCTGGCGGCGCTGCCGCGGGGTCAGTACGAAGGGGCTGACAGTCTTGGACTGAACTACTGGCAGGCGCAGCGGCTGATCATCATGCCGCAGGCGCTGAAAATCTCGATCCCGGGCATCGTGAGCACGTTCATCGGTATCTTCAAGGATACGACACTGGTTTCAATCATCGGTCTGTTCGACGTGATCGGTCTGACCAACGGCATCCGCGCCGATACCGCCTGGAACGGCGTCTACTGGGAACTGTTTGCCTTTATCGGCGTTCTGTTCTTCGTCGTCTGCTTCTCCATGTCCCGTTATTCCATGTATCTGGAGCGCAAGCTTCAGACTGGCCATCGTTAAGGAGTTCAACACATGTCTGAACTTGCAATTGACCGTGAAATCGATCGCTCGAAAATGCAGGTGAGCGACGAGGTCGCCATCGAAATCACCAACATGAACAAATGGTACGGGGCTTTCCACGTGCTGCGCGACATCAATCTGACCGTCAATCAGGGCGAGCGGATCGTGATCGCGGGGCCTTCGGGGTCGGGCAAATCCACCCTGATCCGCTGCCTGAACGCGCTGGAGGAACACCAGCAGGGCAAGATCGTTGTGGATGGAACCGTTCTGTCGAATGACCTCAAGAACATCGACAAGATCCGGTCCGAGGTTGGCATGGTGTTTCAGCACTTCAACCTGTTCCCGCACCTGACCATTCTGGAAAACTGCACGCTGGCCCCGATCTGGGTGCGCAAGACGCCCAAGAAAGAGGCTGAAGAGCGCGCGATGCATTTCCTGGAAAAGGTCAAGATTCCGGAACAGGCCGACAAGTATCCCGGCCAGCTGTCCGGTGGACAGCAGCAGCGTGTGGCGATTGCCCGCTCGTTGTGCATGATGCCTCGGATCATGTTGTTCGATGAACCAACATCGGCGCTGGACCCCGAGATGATCAAAGAGGTGCTCGACACCATGATCGAGCTGGCCGAAGAAGGCATGACCATGCTGTGTGTGACCCACGAGATGGGCTTTGCCCGTCAGGTCGCAAACCGCGTGATCTTTATGGATGCCGGCCAGATCGTGGAACAGAACGAACCGGAAGAGTTCTTCAACAACCCCAAAAGCGAGCGGACCAAGTTGTTCCTCAGCCAGATTCTGGGGCACTGAACCTGCAATTAAATCCGGAAAAAGGCGGGGTCTGGCCCCGCCTTTTTCAGTTCAAAAGTTCGCGCGGGATTGCGAAGCCCAGGACCTTGCCGCTGTGCCGCTGCAAGCCTCTCCAGGTGTTGATGTCAAATCGAATAATCGTCGTCGCGCAGGTGGGATAGTCGTAGAACCGCACATGGTCCGGTGGGTATTTCACAATCTGATCCGCAAAGGCGGCAATACCGGGATTATGACCCATCAACAGTACGGTGCGTCCGGTCGCCTGTTGCAATACCTTCATCATTTCAGCGGGATCGGCCAGATACAGGTCGCGGGTGAAGGTGGTCCTGGCAGCAGTCAGCCCCATCCGGTCCCAGGTTTCGCGGGTCCGAGTGGCCGAAGAACTCAGAACTTCATCCGGAAGCCAGGCGTTCCGTGACAGCCATTTTCCGACGGCCGGGGCTGATTTACGCCCGCGCTTGTTTAGCGGGCGATCATGGTCGTTGCTCAGCGGAATGTCCCAACTGGACTTGGCGTGACGGGTCAGGATCAGGGTGCGGGTCATGATGGGTGAAACGCCTTCATATGATGCGCAGATTGTTCTGCCAGCCGCCCGGCACCCGCACTTAGCGGGCAGGCAAGTCGCGCGAGACAACCGCCAGCCATGCAGGTCTGGCCTTCCGGCGTGGTCAGATGTGCATGGCAGGTGTCGACGTCGTAAAAGCTGTGGGTCGACAAAGCGCCAACCGGGCAGGCCGAAGTGCAGGGGGCATGGCAGGTGGCGCAGGGGCTTGGTCCTTCGGCGGCAGGTATTGGGAACTCTTCGGCAAAATGCAGCGCACCGCGGAACGAGATCATCATGCCAACAGTGTCATGCACCAATGCGCCAACCGGACTTTGAAACGTGCGCCCGGACTTCAGCGCCCAGTCGATGAAGGGTGTGTAGGGCGGCCCGCCGAACGGATAGTATGGCGTGGCACCCAGTGCGCCAGCCATCGCGCCGACAACCCGCAAGGACCATCTGTCGACCGGGTCCGCCAGCCCATCCGCCCATTCGGGCGACGCCTTCAAAACCGGCCAGAATGTCTGCGCTGCACCCAGCAGGATCAGGGTGCCGCCATCCAGCTGCTTGGCGCCGCTATGCCGGGGGTGCTGCGCACCCATCACGACCAAGGCCGACCGATCAGCGGCTGCTGTCACGTCAGAGTATGTCACTTGCGCCGAAACGGCAGTGTCAGGCTCCATCCCAGCCGGGTTGGTTGTTCGTCCCGCCATTGCAGTCCCACCTTCATCCTGTCATGCCCGTCACCTGGCTGCGCCACATAGGTGCCCATCAATCGATCCCAGACTGACAGCGCAAAGCCGTAATTGCTGTCATGTTCTTCCCTGTGCACCGAATGGTGAACCCGGTGCATGTCAGGCGTCACAAGAACCCTACGCAACACCGCGTCCACGGCAAGGGGGAGTTTGATGTTGGAGTGATTGAACAGCGCAGTTCCGTTCAACAGAACCTCGAACAGAACAACGGCAAGTGCACTGGGACCCAATGCATAGACCAGCGCGATTTTCAGTATCATGGACAGTGCGATTTCGATGGGATGAAATCGCACGGCGGTCGTTACATCCATGTCCCTGTCCGCGTGATGCACCCTGTGCAGCCGCCAGAGGATCGGCACCTTGTGTGTCACCAGATGCTGCAGCCAGATTGCATAGTCCAGAATCAGCACGCTCAGAAGAATTTCCAGCCATCCGGGCCAGGCGGTCCTGTTGAAAAGCCCAATCCCGTGATGACTGGCGTCCACCGCCGCCCCAACGGCCAGCAACGGGACCCAGATTGCCATAACCCTCAGCGTCAGGGTGTTGAGAAGCGTTATGGCAAGATTGGTTTGCCAGCGCCGTCGTTTCGAGCAATCTAGCGAACGTCTGGGTGCAAATGTTTCGGCAATTGCGAAAACCGCAAAAAGCCCAAGGAAAATTCCCAGCCGAATAATGGATTCGTGCTCCATATATTCACATTCAGGCATATTAAAGCCCGAGACAAGACCGGGAAATTCACATAGGCGTCAGTCCGGCCGGATCAGAGAGCCCGCACCGTGTTCGGTGAACAATTCCAGCAATACGGCATTTGGGGCACGGCCATCCAGGATGACAACCGCCCGAACGCCACTGTGCAGCGCGTCCAGAGCGGTTTCCGTTTTTGGGATCATGCCGCCGGCAATCGTGCCTTCGCGGGTCATCTCGCGGATCTGTCCGGCTTTGAGTTCGGTTACCACCTCTCCGGCTGCATTCTTGACGCCGGATACATCGGTCAGCAGCAACAGTCGATCCGCCTTCAGGGCCGACGCGATGGCTCCGGCAGCGGTATCGCCGTTCACGTTGAAGGTTTCACCGTCTTTGCCTGCTCCGAGCGGCGCAATCACGGGGATTACATCATGCGAGAAAAGATCATGCAGCAGTTTGGGATTCATCTCGGATGGTGTGCCGACGAAGCCCAACGAGGAATCCGTCTGCTCGCAAACCATCAGGTTGGCGTCCTTGCCGGACAGCCCGACCGCCGTTCCGCCCTGACGGTTGATGGCCTGCACGATCCGTTTGTTGACAAGGCCAGACAGCACCATCTCGACGACTTCGACCGTGGCCTTATCGGTGACCCGCTTGCCATTCACGAAATCCGACTGGATGTCCAACTGATCAAGCATCGCGTTGATCATGGGTCCGCCACCATGCACGATGACCGGGTTTACCCCGACCTGCCGCATTAGCACGACATCGCGGGCAAAGCTTTCCATCGCCTCGTCGCTGCCCATGGCGTGACCGCCCAGTTTGATCACGACGATCGCGCCGTCATACCGCTGCAGGTAGGGCAGTGCGCTATTCAGAGTGGCGGCGGTGGCAATCCAGTCCCGGTTCATGTCTCGTGTCTTCATGGCTTAGGTCCTTCTGGCGAACCGTGTTAGGGCCTTTGGACGGTGCTGCCAAGGGCGAAGCTACTCAAGATGTGCAATGATCGAGCGCAGGGTCGGTATTCCGTCCCCTTTCTCGGAGGAGGTCAGCACAATCTCGGGGTAGGCGGCAGGGTGTTTAGACAGCGCGGTGCGGACCTGATCCAGCACCTTCTCACGCTCCTTGGCCTTGACCTTGTCGGCCTTGGTCATGACGCATTGAAAGGTCACGGCGCTGGTATCCAGCAGCTTCATGATCTCGTCGTCCACAGGTTTTACTCCATGGCGCGAGTCGATCAATACAAAAGCGCGGCGCAGGGTTTGACGTCCGCTGAGGTACTGTTTCAGCAGTCGCTGCCATTTCTCGACTACTTTGACCGGCGCGTTGGCATAACCGTAACCGGGCAGGTCAACCAGATAGAGGTCGGGCCCTTGCGTGAAAAAGTTGATCTCCTGCGTGCGGCCGGGCGTGTTCGATGCGCGCGCCAATCCCTTGGTCCCGGTCAGCGCGTTGATCAGGCTGGATTTCCCCACGTTCGAGCGGCCCGCAAAACACACCTCAAGCCGGTCGGGGGCGGGCAGGCCGTCCATGGCAACCACGCCTTTGACGAATTCGGACGGGCCAGCAAACAGCTTGCGCCCGGTTTCCTGCGCAATCGCATCCGGCGCGTCCGCCATTGGAAAAGGAAGCGTGCTCATACCGGTTCTACCTTGTCGCCGACACGGATATCTCCGCCCTGGATAACTTCGGCGTAGACGCCAAAATCCTGATGATCCCAAGCGTTCAGGGCGCCCAGCGTGTCTGCATCCCGCGTGCCGGTTTCCGGGTTGGCGGTCGTGGCCAGACAGCGCGTGATACGTTCCCGAACGCTCAGAACGGCCTGACCGATGCGAATGTCGCGGTTCAGCCAGTCAAACTCTTCCCACAGGGGCAGCCCGTCGAACCAGATGTTGCCGCGCCAGCGGACAAGGGATAGATCCTGCCCCAGCTTCTGCTCGACCGCCCGGTGCGAGGCCATATTGCACAGGCTGATCGAGGGGAAGTCACTGTCGGTCATTCCCCGTCCCGGAACCCGGATAATCCGTGCCGACGCAGCCCTGTCGACGGGCATCAGCGGTTTGACCCAGTCCAGAAAATCATCCTGCTGCGTGTCGGGATCGAAGCTGATCTCGGGGCGCCGCGGGTGGTTGAGCGTCACGGTGCCGCCGTTCATCCGGGCCGATATGGCCGCCAGTTGCGGGGCTTTGGAGCAGCGGCTGAAATTGGCACAGGGCGCCCATTCCGAACCATCGGCTTTTGACGCCTCGTGTGCGACGGCCCAAACGCGATCCCCGGGCATTGTCTGCCCGGGGGTCACGGTTACATCACTCAGGCTTTCCCGCCCGTGACTTTTGATTGGATGCCGCCAGAGGCTGGTGACAGACCCGCTCATTTGTCATCCGTCTTCGGGGTCCGCTTGAACCCGGACTTGATGTTGCCGAACACGTCCGGCGTGTAGCCCTGGCTGCGCATGATCAGGTACTGCTGCGTGAACGTGATCGTGTTGTTCGCAATCCAGTAAACCACCAGGCCGCTGGCAAACCCGCCCAGCATGAACATGAAGACCCACGGCATCCAGGCAAAGATCATCGCCTGTGTCGCATCCGTTGGTGCCGGGTTCAGTTTCTGCTGCAGCCACATCGAGATACCCAGCAGCAGTGGCAAGATACCGATGAACATCAGCGCCATCAGCGTATCAGGCTGCGGTCCGGCCCAGGGCAGCCATCCAAAGAAGTTGAAGATCGAGGTCGGGTCCGGCGCGCTGAGGTCCTGGAACGGGCCAAACCAGGGGGCCTGACGCAGTTCAATGGTGACAAAGATCACTTTATACAGCGAGAAGAAGATCGGGATTTGCATCAGGATCGGCAAACAGCCAGCGGCCGGGTTCACCTTTTCCTTTTTGTACAGCTCCATCATGCCCTGCTGCATCTTCTGGCGGTCATCGCCGGCTGCCTCTTTCAGGGCCTCCATCTGCGGCTGAAGTTCCTTCATCTTGGCCATCGAGACGTAGGACTTGAACGCCAGCGGGAACAGGATCGCCTTGATGATCAGGGTCAGGCCGATAATCGACCACCCCATATTGCCGATCAAAACGTTGATGTTGTGCAGCAGCCAGAAAATCGGTTTGGTCAGGAAGTAAAACCAGCCCCAATCGATGCTGTCCACGAACTTCTGCACACCTTCCGCCTGATACTCGCGGATGGTTTCCCATTCCTTGGCGCCTGCAAACAGGCGGGTGGTGACTTCCTCGGTCGCGCCGGGCGCAACGGACAGGGTCGGCAGTACGGTTTCAGTTTGATAAATCTTGCGGCGCGCGTCGTATTTTGCCGCCGCCTTGAAGGCCGAACCTTCAGCCGGGATCAGGGTGGTCATCCAGTAGTGATCGGTAAAGCCGACCCAGCCACCTTCCTTGATCTGAAAGACTTCGGCTTGCGCGCGTTCATTCGGATCAATGTCGAAGTCGCGGACATCGCCATAATCGATCTCGTCCAGAACGCCGTCCGCCATGACCATGACGCCTTCGTGCAGGATAAAGAAGTTCTTCAGGCCCGGCAGGTCACCATCCTCACCCATCCCGTGGCGCGCCAAAATGCCATAGGGCGCCATGCCAACTTCGGACTGCGTGGTATTCTCGACCGATTGCGTGACCGAGAACATGTAGTCTTCATCAACCGACACGGTGCGTCGGAAGATCAGGCCCTTACCGTTGTCCCAGACCAGTGTGACCGGGCTGTCGACGGTAAGCGTGTCGCCTTGTTCAGTCGACCAGAGCGTGTTCGGCCCAGGGACATCCGCGCCGGCAACGCCCGCCCCGGGCGCCCAGCCATACAAGGCGTAATAGGCAGAATCGGACCCGACGGGCGAAAGCAGCTCGACGATCGGGGCGCCTGCTTCGATCGAGACCTTGTAGTCTTTCAGAAACAGCTCATCGATGCGCCCGCCGGCCAGGGACATGCTGCCAGACAGGCGAGGCGTGTCGATCTGAATGCGCGGGGCCTCGGCTTCGGCTTGTGCTTCTTCTGTGACAGCAGATGCATCGCCGACGGCTGTGTCACCCGCTGCGCTCGGAGTCTGAAGCTTACTGCCCTCGGAGGCGCTGACTTCCACCTGATCCGGTGTCGGTGCCTGTTCCGGGGGTGGGAAAAGGACGAACCAGACGAGGATCACCAGAAAGCTGAGCGCAGTTGCGAGGATGAGATTCTTGTTCTGATCGTCCATCTGGGACAGCCACCTTGAGCTGGGAAACACATCGGAGGTGTTCAACAGAGTGCAGCCCCAAAGGTCAAGTGGAATCGCCCGTCAATTTGCCACCGGAAGGGATTGCGCCTTGCAAAATCCCGGATTTCATCCGGTTTGCCGTCCAATCCCGGGAACCTTGTTCACTTTTGCGCGGTGCGAAGCGATCCAGTCGAGCGTCTGCTCGAGTGGCATCGGTTTGCCAATTCCGAACCCCTGCACATGATTGCAGCCAAGCTGCGCCATCAGGGCATGCTCGCCCGGGGTTTCCACCCCTTCGGCCAGTGTTTCCAGGTTAAGCCGTTCCGCCATCGTCAGGATGGCACTGGCCAATTGTTGCTGACCGGGATCCCGATCGGATTTTGTCACAAAGGACCGGTCGATCTTGATCCGCGAAACATCAAAGCGCTTAATGGACGCGATCGAGGCATGACCGGTGCCGAAATCATCCAGATCGATACAGCATCCCAGCGCGGCCATTCCGGTCACATTGCGGGTGATGACGTCATCGGGGCGTTTGGCAAATACCGTTTCGAGGATTTCGACCGCAAGCCTGTCCGGTGTCAGGTCAAACTGGTCCAGTTCCCATTTCAGGCGATCCATGAGCCCCGGGTCGCGGAGTTCATCGGACGAGAAATTGATACCGATCCGAGGAACCACAACGCCAGCCCGGTCCCAGGCCTGCATGGCAGTAAACGCATGGTGGCACATCGCATGGCCCAGCCGTTCCATCAGTTCCGCCTGCTGGGCGAAGGGTAGAAACACCTGCGGGCCCAACACACCTTTTTGCGGATGCTCCCACCGGGCCAGTGCCTCAAAACCTGTGACGCGCCCTGTGTCTGTCGAGATTTGAGGCTGAAACCAGGGGCGAATTTCACCATTGTCCAACGCTGCCTCGAAATCTTTGCGCAGGTTTGTGCGGATCCGGGACCGGCGGCGCGTTTCGACGGAATAAGCCCGAATGGTCGAAGGGCCGTTTCTTTGTGCTTCGGCAAGTGCGGCGTTCGCCGCCTCGATCCCGTCGGTTGCGTCACCGTCGAAGTCATGAGGCATCAGGCAAAACCCGATCGAGCACGAGACGCAAAGCCCGGCACCATTCAGCATGATCGGTTCTTCGATAGCAGTTTGGATGCGGCCGGACATCTGAATGCAGGATTCCAGGTCAAGATGCGGAGATGCCCCAAGACCCAAAGCGATTTTGTCTCTGCCGTCCCGGGTCACGATGTCCTGGGACCGGATCGTGGACAAGGTCCGGCTGCAGGCCAGTTCGGCGATATGGGCGGCCGCCGCCTGCCCGTGCAGGTCTAGCAGCGACCCATAGTCATCCAGTGAAATCACGAAACAGGCCGAGCTTTCCATATTTTTCCTCGCGCCATCCAGCAGGTTCCCCAACCTGGTACGAAACACCTGTTCCGGCATCATCCCGCCAGAGTTGTCGCGAAGTGAATTCCCAATCGCAGGCCAGATATTTGCAGCGCTCGCTCCGGCATGGATCAGGGGCAAGCCCAATGCGACGATCAACAGCACTTGCTCTCCGCCGATCCAGAAGGCTGCAAGGCTGAGTGCCGGTATGAAGGCCAGTGCGGAAGGGCCGTTCAGGCCCGCGACAATCGTGTTGAGGACTCGTTTAAAGATTGATCGGTTCCGCATTGGTTCTAACGGCCTTCAGCTTGGACTCAGCGCGCAAGCCCAACCGTAGGAAACCAAACTGAGTCAGTCGTTAACGCAGACGCGGAATTTCGTCCGATTTTTCGTTTTTTTGACCCGGATCAAGCGAAAGATTCGCGAAATCGAACAATTTCGGGTCCAGCAGATGCGAGGGCCGCGCGTTTGTCAGGGCCCGGAACATCACCTGACGCCGGCCGGGGCTGTTCTTTTCCCACTGATCGAGAATCTGTTTCACCTGTTGGCGCTGCAAGCCGTCCTGACTGCCGCAGAGGTCACAGGGGATGATGGGATAGTTCATGGCGGTTGCGAATTTCGCGCAATCGGCCTCGGCCACATGGGCGAGGGGGCGGAAAACGAACAGGTCGCCCTCTTCATTCACAAGTTTAGGCGGCATGGTGGCCAGACGCCCGCCGTGGAAGAGGTTCATGAAGAAGGTTTCGAGAATGTCGTCACGATGATGACCCAGTACCACGGCCGAGCAGCCCTCTTCCCGGGCGATGCGATACAGGTTGCCACGGCGCAGGCGTGAACACAGCGCGCAATAGGTGCGGCCCTGTGGAACCTTGTCCATCACGACGGAATAGGTGTCTTGATATTCGATGCGGTGAGGAACTCCCATGCGTTCCAGAAACTCGGGTAGAACGGTGGCGGGAAAACCCGGCTGACCCTGATCCAGATTGCAGGCCAGAAGGTCGACCGGCAGCAGTCCGCGCCATTTCAACTCGTGGAGAACCGCAAGAAGGGTATAGCTGTCCTTGCCGCCTGACAGGCAAATCAGCCAGCGGGGCGGTTTGCCTTCCTTGTCATGGGCGGACGGGTCCACCATCCCGTAATGCTCAATGGCCTCACGGGTCTGGCGCACGATGCGCTTGCGCAGCTTTTTGAACTCGGTGGTCGAGGGCGCACCAGCAAAAAGCGGGTGGATATCGTCAGCTTCGTCAAACATGGGCTGCCCCTACAGCAGTTGCGGCAACCGGGCAAGTGGGCGGGTCAGCCCAGACGCGCCAGCAGGGCGTCGGTGTCCAATCCTGTGACCGATCCCGGGATGCGACCGCTTTCACCTGACAGACGCGTGGCAATGAAGCCGTCGGCAACTGGGCCGGGGGCATGTCGCACCAACTGCGCCGCCGCCAACAAAAGTGCTGTACGCTCGGCGAACCACCGTGCCTCTGCCTCGGGTGGCAGGTCGGGCCAACGGTCGCGATGCGCCTTCAACGCTGCGTCATAGCCCCGGTCTGCACCTCTTGCGGCGTCCAACTCGGCTTGCAGTACCTCGGCGGCCAGCGGTTCTCTGATCAGGGTGCGCAGAATGTCGAGGCAGATCACGTTGCCTGACCCCTCCCAAATGCCGTTTAGCGGGGCTTCCCGATAGAGCAGGGGCAGAGGGGTATCCTCGACATAGCCCATGCCGCCCAGCACCTCCATCGCCTCGACCACGACAACCGGACAGCGCTTGTTGTTCAGGAATTTGGCCAGTGCGACGCTGATGCGGGCAAAGGACCTGTCTTCGGGCGACCTGCCTTCGAATGCCTTCGCAACCCGCATCCCCAAAGTTAGAGCGCTCTCCCAATCCAGTGCCAGGTCGGCCAGCACGGCGCGCATCAGGGGCTGGTCGATCAGACGGCGCTGAAACGCGGTTCGGTGGCTGACCCAATGATGTGCCTCGGACAGGGCGGCACGCATCAGTCCGGCCGGAGCCATGGCAGTGTCCAGCCGGGTGTGGTGCACCATTTCGATGATGGTCTGAACGCCAGCGCCTACGTCGCCCAGCTGATAGGCCAGCGCGTCGTGGTATTCGATTTCGGCAGAGGCGTTGGATCTGTTGCCCAGCTTATCCTTCAGACGCATCAGATGGATCGCGTTGCGCTCGCCCTCCAGCCAGCGGGGAACAAGGAAACAGGTCAGCCCACCCGGCGTCTGCGCCAGCGTCAGGAAGCCGTCCGACATCGGGGCCGAGCAGAACCATTTGTGACCGCGCAGACGCCAGTGACTGCCGTCGCGGGTGGCAATGGTGGTATTGGCGCGCACGTCCGAGCCACCCTGTTTCTCAGTCATCGCCATACCCAATGTGGCGCTGGCTTTTTGGTCGATCGGGCGCGTCGACGGATCATAGCTGTGCGCCATGAGATTTGGGCGCCAGACCGAGGCGATCTGCTGATCGACCTCAAGCGCCGGGATCGCCGCATAGGTCATGGTCATCGGGCAACAATGCCCCGGCTCGACCTGTCCCGCCAAGTAGACCATGGCTGCGTGGGTGGCGTGCCCACCCGGCTGACCGTCCCAGGCCATTGCGGCGTAACCGGCGGACTGGCTGACCTGCATCATCTGGTGGTAAGCGGGGTGAAACCGCACCTCGTCCAGACGCCGACCGCCCTGATCGAATACCCGGAGTTCGGGCGGCTGCCGGTTGGCTTCGCGCCCCAACTCTCGTGTTTCGGCACGTCCAAGTGTTTCGCCGAAAGCCGCCAAAGGCGCTGCGCGCGCGCCGGACATGTTCACCGTGTCTCGAAGCACCGGATCGCAGGCCCACAGGTCAATGTCACCACGAACTTGCGGTTGGTTGTGGACGGTGTGCGTGGGCAGAGTGCGGCGTGCGTCTGGTGGCATCAGAACCTCGGGTTGGACTGATCCGAATGTTGAGCGCAGGTTCAACCGGGTCAAGTCTGACCGGGGGTCATTAAGTTCTGCTCTGCTCGTCAGGGCTTTCCGGCACGGGGTCGTAGCCGTCACCGCCCCAAGGGTGGCATCGGCCGATCCGTCGGGCGGCCAGCCACGCGCCCTTGATCGCACCGTGTTTTTCCAATGCTTCAAGCGCATAGGCCGAACACGTGGGCTGATAGCGGCAGTTGAACCCGACCCAGGGGCTGAAAACCAGCCGATAAGCCCTGACAGGCAGGGCAAGGACATGAGAGAACAGGGTCATTTCCGCGCACCGTGGATTTTGCGCAGCGCATAACGGAGGTCATCCAGAAGGGCGTCAAACGGGCGCGCGGCGGTCACTTCGGCGCGACCGACCAGTACATAGTCCCACCCATCAAGCCCACTGACGGGCAGCACAGCGCGGGCGGCCTCGCGCAAACGCCGCTTGGCGCGATTGCGGGCAACGGCATTGCCGACCTTCTTTGAACAGGTAAACCCGACGCGAATTCCGGTCGCCTCGTGCGGCGCGCGTTTGCGGCCCTGCACCATCATCGAGGATGTGCCCTGTCTGCGCGCGCGGGCGGCTTTCAGAAAATCGGATCGTTTCGTGAGAACGGTCAGAGTTTCAGGCGCGCAAACGGACGCCGCCGGGGGCGTTTCCCCGGGCTGGTTCTTACCATCCACGAGGGGCCTCCGGCGGCGTCATGTTCATAACCTGACAGGTCGAGCGGTTTACGCGCTCAGCGACTTGCGGCCACGAGCGCGGCGCGCGTTCAGGATCTTGCGGCCGGCCTTGGTGGCCATGCGAGCGCGGAAACCGTGGCGGCGTTTGCGAACCAGGTTCGAAGGCTGATAGGTGCGTTTCATCGCTCCGTCTCCAATCTATGCGGTCGGGTGCGGCGCGGATTCGCCTGCCCGTGGTGTTCGAAGCCCGTCCTCTACTGGGTAGCGGGGGGTAAGTCAAACCCCAAGGTGGGGGTTTTAGCGGCTTTTGCAACAATTCTGTAACCCAGCCCGTGAAAAGGTTTCAAAAAGACGGGTCAGCGGCCCCAAACCCTCACATTCCCGGACAAAAACATCAAGGCAGCGTGAGGCCCCTGTTGCCGAGGCGCCATGCGGCGCATGTTGTTTGCAGAATGAAACACACGAAACCGGACAGCCACATGAGTGATGCAACTCAGGCCCCGCACAGAGGGCTTGCGCGACATATTCCGTTGCTGGTGATTCTTACCGTTGCGGCGGTGGGGTTTTTCACGCTGGGCGACTATCTGACATTCGACACTCTGCGCGACAACCGCGAGGCGCTTTTGGCGTGGCGTGATGCCAATTACTGGGCAATGGCCGGTGCTTTCGTGACGATTTATATTGTCATCGTGGCATTTTCGTTGCCGGGTGCGGCGGTGGCCTCGATGACCGGCGGGTTCCTGTTCGGACTGATCGCCGGAACCGTCTTCAACGTATTTGCGGCCACGGTCGGTGCATCGGTGATCTTTCTGGCCGCGCGCTGGGGGTTGGGCGAAGCCCTGACGGCTCGCCTCGAATCTTCGGAGGGCAGCATCAAAAAGCTCAAGGACAGTTTGCGCGAGAATGAAATTCCGGTGCTGTTTCTGCTGCGCCTTGTACCCGTCGTGCCGTTTTTCGTGGCCAACCTTGTGCCCGCTCTGGTGGGCGTGAAATTCCGCAATTTTCTGATCACCACGGCGCTGGGCATTATCCCCGGAGGGATTGTGTACACCTGGATCGGCGTGGGGCTGGGCGGTGTGTTCGACCGGGGCGAGACGCCTGACGTTTCGCTGCTGTGGGAACCCTTTGTCATAGGTCCAATCATCGGCTTGTGTGTCCTGGCCGCTTTGCCGATTGTCATCAAATCCGTTCGAGGCCGAAAGGACGCCTGATTCATGCAAGATCTGAAAGCCGATATCCTGGTGATCGGAGCCGGGTCAGGGGGGTTGTCCGTGGCCGCAGGGGCCAGCCAGATGGGGGCAAACGTCATCCTGCTGGAAGGTCACAAGATGGGCGGCGATTGCCTGAACTTCGGATGTGTTCCGTCCAAAGCCCTGATCGCCAGCGCCAACGCAGCCCATGCGCAGGCCCATGCTTCGGTGCTGGGCGTGGCGGATGTGGCTCCGCAGGTGGATTATGCTGTGGCCAAAGATCACGTCCGGGACGTTATCGCCCAGATCGAACCGATGGACAGCCAGGAGCGGTTCGAGGGCTTTGGCGTCAAAGTTATCCGCGAATATGGCAGTTTTGTTTCTCCGACCCATGTGCAGGCGGGTGGTCACCTGATCACTGCGCGGCGTGTGGTGATCGCAACGGGTTCTTCCCCCCTGGTGCCGCCGATCCCCGGGTTGGATCAGGTGCCGTATTTCACCAACGAGACCATTTTTGACCTGCGCGACAAGCCCGATCACCTTCTGATCATCGGCGGCGGGCCCATCGGCATGGAGATGGCGCAGGCCCATATTCGGCTGGGATGCAAAGTCACTGTGATCGAAGGGATGACAGCACTGGGCAAGGATGACCCCGAAGCGGCCGAGGTTGTTTTGGAGACTTTGCGCGCGGAAGGCGTGGTGATTCACGAAATGGCAATGGTCGCGCAGATCAGGGGCAACGCTGGCACGATTGAGGTAGTGACCGAGAATGGTGACGTCTTCTCGGGCTCGCATCTGTTGCTGGCGGCGGGGCGCAAGGCAAACACAGACCGCCTGAACCTTGAAGCCGCCGGGATCGAGCTGACCCCTGCCGGGATTAAGGTTGACGAGGCGTTGCGGACCACCAATCGCAAGGTCTATGCCATCGGTGACGTCGCTGGTGGGCTGCAATTCACCCATGTGGCCGGATATCACGCCGGGATTGTCATCCGCTCGGCGCTGTTCGGCCTGCCGTCCAAAGCGAAGACGGCGCATATCCCGTGGGCCACCTATACTGATCCGGAACTGGCGCAGGTGGGTCTGACCGAAGCGCAGGCGCATGCACACCATGGTGACAAGGTCGAGGTCGCCCGTTTTGACTATCATCACAATGACAGGGCGATTTCCCAGCGGAAAACGAAAGGCTTCATTAAGGTCATGGTCGTAAAAGGCCGGCCCGTGGGCGCTACAATCGTGGGTCATCAGGCGGGCGAACTGATCAACTTGTGGTCGCTGGCCCTGGCCAATAATCTGAAGATGGGTCAGGTCGCCGCGATGGTGTCCCCCTATCCGACGATCGGAGAGCTTAACAAACGCGCGGCGGGCGCTTATTTCTCGCCAAGGCTGTTTGAGAATCAGACAGTTAAACGAGTGGTCAGGTTCGTCCAGCGCTGGATCCCCTGACCGGGAAAGGAGCGCATATTGAACTCGCTGTCGGGCCGATTTCTGATCCTGACGACGGTCTTCGTGATGTTGGCCGAGGTGCTGATCTTTGTGCCATCGATTGCGCGGTTCCGCGAAGATTTCCTGCTGAACCGTCTTGAACGGGCCCAGATCGCCTCGCTGGCGTTGCTGGCTGATGACATGCTGGCCGAAGATCTGGAGGCCGAACTTCTGGCCAATGCGGGCGTCTACAATGTGGTGTTGCGGCGTGACGAGGTGCGTCAGCTGATGCTGTCCTCACCGATCCCCGAGCCGATCACCAAGACCTACGATCTGCGCGACGCGAGCCCTTGGGTTCTGATCCGGGACGCGATGGCCCGGCTGTTCACTCCGGAAAACGAAGTCATCCGAGTGATAGGCGAGCCGGTCAAGGGTGCCGGGCTGCTGATCGAAGTGACGATCGACAGCGCGCCGCTGCGCATGGCGATGACGGACTACGGCCTGCGAATTCTGGGGCTGTCCTTCGTGATTTCCATCATCACCGCCTTTTTCCTGTTTCTTGCGGTGCGTGTCGTTCTGGTGCGTCCGATCAAAAGCGTGGTCGGATACATGCAGCGTTATGCCAGCGCACCTGAGGATGCGCGCGGCATCATCTCGCCGGATTCCCGGGTGACGGAACTCAGGGAAGCCGAGGAGGCCCTGCAAATGTTGCAGAAGGAGCTGACGCAGGCCCTGAAACAGCGTGAACGCTTGGCTCAGTTGGGTGGGGCCGTGGCCAAGGTCAGTCACGATTTGCGCAACATTCTGACCTCGGCACAATTGTTCACGGACCGCATCGAATCCAGTGACGATCCGGTGGTTCGGCGTCTGGCCCCCAAGCTGGTGAATTCGATCACCCGTGCGGTGTCCTTATGTGAAAGCACGCTGGCATTTGGCCGCGCCGAGGAACCGGCACCCACATTGACCATGGTCCGGTTGCGCGATGTCGGTGAAGATGTTGTGGCCAGTGAAAGGCTGGCGGTTGCCGATTCTTGCGTGGAAATTGTCAACAACCTGCCGCAGGACCTGATCGCCCGCGCCGACCCCGAGCAGATGTTCCGGGTCATGATGAATCTTGTTCGCAACGCGCGTCAGGCGCTTGTCGCCTCGGGCAAGCCCGGGAAGATCACGATAGAAGGCCGTGAAGACGACGATAGCTGGTGCGTTGAAGTCCGCGACAATGGTCCGGGCCTGCCCCCGAAAGCGCGGGAAAACCTGTTTACCCCGTTTCAGGGCGGCGTCCGCAAAGGAGGTTCGGGTCTGGGCCTCGCGATATCGCAGGAACTGGTGCGCGGACATGGCGGAGATCTGGTGCTGAAGCACACAGGTCCTGACGGAACCACCTTTGAAATAAGCCTGCCGCGCGGCGACCGGACTTTTTGAAAGTTTTTTTGAGAATCGACTTGCACGTCCCCGGACCTGGGTCTAAATACCGCCTCACCAACGCGGACCGATAGCTCAGCTGGATAGAGTACTTGACTACGAATCAAGGGGTCGGGGGTTCGAATCCTCCTCGGTCCGCCACTTGGTGATTTCCCTGAATTTTGTTGAACAACACTAGGTCGCTAAAACCTTTGCGTCATATGATTGTAGCCGCGCTAGCGGGTTTCATTGAATTTTCGCCAATGACACCAGTATACTTTCATTAAGTGGTATTTTTGTTGTAGTTTCATGTCGGCGCTCAGCGGAATGCTGGCAAAGAAGCTGGTAGAAAATCTTGGTCCGGGACGACACGGTGACGGTTCTGGCTTCTATCTTGTTGTAGATCCATCGGGCGCACGGTGTTGGATCGTACGTGTTACGGTCAAAGGGCATAGAACCGCACGGGCGCGCCGCTTCGAACGGACTTAGGTTTAGGCGGCGCGGATGTAGTCAAACTGAACCAGGCTCGAGAACGAGCCCTCGAATAGCGGCGAATAGCGAAAGCCGGGTGGAACCCGCGCTTCAACGCCAAGCGCGAAATTCCAACTTTTGAAGAACTCAGCCGGCAGGTTCACATTGACCGCCTGCCAACATGGAAGAATGCCAAGCATGGCCAGCAATGGCTCAACACTTTGCGCTATTATGCGGTCCCCAAGATCGGCCGTATGCCCGCAGATAGCATCGATCAGCCCGAAGTGCTGATGTGCCTGTCGCCCATCTGGACTGAGAAACACGAAACCGCAAAGCGACTGTCGATGCGGATAAGGACGGTACTCGACGTGGCGAAGTCCAACGGCTTTCGCTCGGGCGAGAACTCGGTGACCGCAATCCGCGAAGGTAAGATGCTGCCCAACGTCAAAGCCATGGTCCAGCACCATGACGCGATGCGTGGCGAGAGGTGCCCGCGTTCTATACCGAGTTGCAGACCCGCTCTGCTGTGGCTGCCAAGGCGCTCATATTTGCCTTAAAACAGCGTTCGATGTGTTCTGTGTGACATACAAAAGCCGGCTTCGGGTTACTCGTGACATTACTTGCGAATCCTAAATAGTCGAAACTATTTTGCGATAATTTCCAATACAAGAACTAGAATAACGTATCTCTTGATGGGCAGCGCGCTCGCGTGCTTCACTTTTGTGGCTATGTCAGCCTCAAGTTTCGCTGGCCAAAAAGGACCGGAAGGCACGACCTTCCCGAAAAAAATTCCAAGCGCACCACCGTCCGAAAGGGTGAGAAAAACAAGCGCGGAAGTTTCCCAATATGGAGATACCAGATGAAAAGAATTGCAACGCTACTAGGAAGTGCTTCGGTCGCGATTGCCGGCCCGGCTATGGCCGCAGATATCGTGATCGGTGTGCCGAACTGGGCCTCGGTGAATGCCACGGCACATATTCTTGAGGTGGTGATCGAAGAAAACCTTGGTCTGGACGTGGAACTGCAAAACGGCACGAATCCGATTGTCTTCGAAGCCATGGACAGCGGCTCGATGCACGTCCACCCAGAAGTGTGGATGCCCAACCAGCAAAACCTGCATGACACATATGTCAAAGAAAATGGCACGGTTGTCATGAACCAAAACCCGGTTCAGGCCGAGCAGGGCATGTGTGTCCCGACCTACATCGCTGAACAGCATGACATCAAGTCAATTGACGACCTGAGTGACCCGGACAAGATGGCGATCTTCGATACAGACGGGAATGGTACGCCTGAGGTCTGGATCGGTGCTCCGGGCTGGGCTTCGACCGTTGTCGAGAAGATTCGGGCCAAATCTTATGGCTATGATCAGATATTCGACCTGACGGAATACGAGGAAACCATCGCCTATGCCAACCTGGCAAACGCGACCAAGGCGGGCGATCCGTGGATCGGGTTCTGCTACAGCCCCCACTATATCTTCGTGACCCAAGACCTGACGGTTCTTGAAGAGCCGGCTCATGACCCTGCCACCTGGACAATTGTTCAGCCAACCGATGACCCGGATTGGCTGTCGAAATCCGAAGCGTCCACGGCCTGGAACGGCGCAACTCTTCACCTGCACTACGCGAAAGAGCTGGAAGAGAGTTATCCTGAAGTGGCCGCTCTGTTCAGCAACTATCAGATGTCAGGAGATGATCTGAGCGCGATGGGCAAGGCTCTGGCTGTAGACAACGTCGAAGCCGCGGATTTTGCCAAGCAGTGGGTGGCAGAGAACGAAGATACCGTGATCGGCTGGCTAACCAACTAAACTACGACCTTGCAGGCCGTCGCGGAAAATCGCGGCGGCCTTTTTTCTGTTGGGCAGGGCTATGCCCTGTGGGGGATAAATGGACGAACCTGTCGTAAAACTGGAAAACGTTTGGAAGATCTTCGGCGCACGTGCTGAAGAGGCAATGCAAGCTGTCCGAGACGAAGGAATCGGCAAGCCGGAAGTTTTGGAACGGTTCAACTGCGTTGTCGGTGTTCAGGGTGCCACATTCGAAGTGCCGCGTGGCGAAATCTTCTGCATCATGGGGTTGTCCGGTTCGGGCAAGTCCACGTTGGTACGACACGTGAACAGATTGATCGAGCCGACGGCCGGCCGGATCGAAATCCTGGGTCACGATGTATCGAAACTATCGGAATCCGAATTGCGCCGCATTCGCGCCCAGCAAATCGGCATGGTCTTTCAACATATGGCGCTTATGCCTCATCGTTCCGTCCGCGATAACGTGGCTTACCCCCTGGAGATCAGAAAGGTCCCGAAATCCAAACGTTGGGCTGTTTCGGATCACGCTTTGAGCCTGGTAAACCTAACGGGTTATGAGGACCGCCTGCCCAAGGAGCTTTCCGGCGGGATGCAGCAACGCGTGGGGATCGCGCGGGCGCTGGCGTCGGACCCCGAAATCCTGTTGATGGATGAACCCTTTTCCGCCCTTGACCCTCTGATCCGCCTGCAGTTGCAGGACCAGTTCAAGGCGCTTGTAGCGCAGCTAAAAAAGACCACGCTGTTCATCACTCATGATCTGGATGAAGCCATTCGCATAGGTCACCGAATTGCGATCATGAAAGATGGGGTGATCGTACAGATCGGCACGCCGGAGGATATCGTCATGAACCCATCCGACGATTACGTGCGCGAATTTGTTCAGGGCATCTCCAAGCTCAAACTGGTCAAAGCGCATTCCATCATGGAACCGATGGACAGCTATTCAGGGCCACTCGACGGTGCGCCCAGGGCGGACGAAGGCGCGGATCTGGACCAACTGATCGATCTGGCCGTGAATTCGGAATTGCCGGTCGTCATAACGGATGCGGGCAGTGACGTGGGTGTCGTGACCAAGCCACGCCTGTTGCGTGGTATTCAGGGGGGCAAAAATGACTGACGCAACTTCTGAGCTTAAAGTAACGGCCGCCTCTGACATCGAGGTTGATCGCGAGGCTCTTGATATTTCCATCAAGAAGTTCGCTGGTCCGAACGGAGCCTATTACGTCAACGCCTTTCACAAAATCCACGACGCTACCAGTGCAATTCCCAACACGTTCAACACGTGGGCGGCGGTGCTGGGGCCGTTCTGGTCCGCGTCACGGGCCATTTGGGGCATGTTCTGGACGTTTCTGATCCTCGAGATCATCGCGTGGGTCCAAATCGGCAGAGGCGCGTGGGGCAATCCGGGTGCAGACTTTGCAGAGCGTGCCGCCCGTCAGCAAGAGCGCGCAGCCGAACTGCTGGCCCGAGCGGCGGACGCAACTGAAAAGGCGGATATCGATCGGTTCACCAAGCTGGCTGAGAACATTCAGAAAGCGGCTGATACCAGCTTGGAAAGGGCCGCTGCTGCCCAGTCCGAGGCCACGGGTATTCTTATCACCGGGTTGCTGATGTTGCTGGTTTTCAAGGTGGTTCAGGGTTTGTATGCCGACCGAGTCTACGAAAAACAGTATTCAAACTGGCGTATCGACCCGGGCAGCACGGAAAGCGGACGCTCGACCCGAAACACGGTTTTGGGCGCAATCCTTGTCGCCGCCATTGGTCCCTTGATCGTTTACAAGTTCACCGTAAACGCGTCGCTTCCTTTGCTGGATGCTTTCCCCGAGCAGCAGGTATCCGCGATGATATTGGGAGAGGGCAACGGCACGTTGTTCTCAAACCTGGCTGGCTGGATGGAAGAAAAGATAGACGCGGCCGCTGCAGCAGGGGGCGACGTCTTCGACGGGATAGTAGCCGGTGTGCGTTCTGTTCTTGATGCGTTGACAGTGGCACTTATCGGCTCACCTTGGCCAGTTGTCATGCTGGTCATCTGTGTGACCGCATGGCGCGCGGCGGGACCAAGGGTTGCCATCTTCACCGCAGCTTCGTTGGCCTATATCGCTTTGCTGGGCTATTGGGACGTAGCGATGGAAACCGTTGCTCTGGTGGGTGCGGCGGTGTTGCTCTGCGTTGTCTTCGGCATTCCGCTGGGTATCTGGTTTGGCAAGTCTAAGCGCGCTTATCGCGCGGCGGAACCGGTGCTGGACTTGATGCAAACGCTTCCGGCCTTCGTTTACCTTATCCCGATCATTGCCTTCTTTGGCACCGGCAACCCGCCGGGCATTCTGGCCACGATCATCTTCGGAATGCCGCCGGTTATTCGACTGACGGCACTGGGAATGCGGGGCGTTCCGGAGAGCATCAAGGAAGCCGCCGTCGCCTTTGGGGCCTCGAAATGGCAGTTGCTGAAAGACGTGGAAATCCCGCTTGCCTTGCCATCGATCATGACAGGTGTGAACCAGACAATTCTGATGTGTCTTTCCATGGTCGTAATCATCTCGCTGATAGGTGGTGGCGGCTTGGGCAAAGAAATCCTGGAGGCACTGCAATATGCCGCCAAGGGGCCGGGCCTGCTGGGCGGCTTCGCAATTCTGTTCCTCGCCATGGTCATGGACAGGATCGTGCAAGGCGCATTCCGGCGAGAAGACGAGAAAATCTAACCATCTGCGCCCCCGGTTCTTTCCGGGGGCGTTTTTCATTGACCGGAGAAAACAATGGCCGATCGCTACGAACAGTCCATGATGGACAATCTGTATTGGTGGGGCGTGCCTACTCTGTTTCGTTGCCCCAATGTCGGGCCCAAGGGGCAGGACATTGCATTGGCAGGCGTGCCGCACTCAACCGGAAACGGCACGACTGAGAGGGACCAGCATTTGGGCCCACGCGCCTTGCGGCACGTCTCGGCCGTTCAGCGCAGGGTGCATTCAGTTTTTGAGATCGACCCATGGAACAGTGCGCGGATTACCGACGTGGGGGATGTGCCGTTCCCGAAGGCGAACGACAATGAGGATTGCATCGAACGGATCACCGAATTCTACAAGGACATCGACGCGGCCGGTGCACGCCCGGTTTCTGTCGGCGGAGATCACTCCATCACTGGTGGGATAGTACAGGCGTTGGGATGTGGAAAATTGGCCGGCGGAGAACCTGTCAGTTTCCTGCATCTGGACGCCCATACGGATGTTTTTACCAAGGTTGACCACTTCCTGGGGGCCAAGAAATCAGCGGCACACTGGGGGGCTTATCTGGCCGATCAGGGGCAGGTGGATCCGGCACGTTCGATGCAGATCGGCTTGCGGGGCCATCCACGCAGTCTGGACTGGCTGCAGCCTTCTTACGACTATGGCTACAACATCGTGACAATGCGCGAATTTCGTCAGCGCGGGCTGGAGGATGTCGTGGCCCAAACCAAAGAGGTGCTGGGCGACCGGCCGGTTTACATCACGTTCGACCTGGATTGCCTTGACCCAACCGTTGCGCCCGCAGTCTCTAACCTTGAGCCGGGTGAAAAGGGGTTTGACATCGATGAGGCGGTTGGAATCCTGAGAGCGGCGCGCGGGTTGAATATCGTTGGCGGTGATGTGGTTTGCATGATGCCCACAAAAGACAGCCCCAACAACATCACTGCCCTGACCGCCGCAGCAGTGATGTTCGAGATGATTTCGATGATTGCCGAAAATGTCGCCGCGGATTAACTGCGGCGCGCCTCGACAGCTTGGGCCAGGACACAAAGTAATTCGAACATCAGCGAAATACCCAGCCACGCTGTCCCACCCTCAGGATCGAAGGGTGGCGACACTTCGACAAGATCGGCACCGACAAGGTTCAGGCCAGCCATCTTGCGAATGACCTGCTGGGCCTGAAAACTGTTGGGCCCGCCAATTTCGGGTGTTCCGGTGCCGGGCGCATAGGTCGGGTCCACGAAGTCGATGTCATAGGTGCAGTAGGTCGGCTCCGTTCCGACAATGCTGCGCACTTCATTCATCACATCTTCGATGCCCCGGTCGAACAGTTCTTCGATGCGGATGATACGGATGCCCTGCGCTTCACCCCATTCGATGTCTTCGGTGTTGTATGCCGTGCCGCGAATTCCGACCTGAACAAAGCGTTTGAGGTCCACCAACCCTTCCTCAACAGCGCGGCGGAACGGGGTGCCGTGCGTGAATTTGTGGCCGCCGAAATAAGTGTCGAACAAGTCCGTGTGACTGTCGAACTGGATGAGGCCAACCGGGCCCGAGGCGGCCAGGGCACGCAGAACAGGCAGGGTGGTCAAGTGATCCCCTCCGGCAGTCAATGGCGTGATATTGCGCGCTTTCAGCTTCGAATAGTAGCGAGTGACCCGTTCCAGCGTGTCTTCTATGTCGACCGGATTGGGGGCGACATCTCCTAGGTCCGCGCAATTCGCCTGCGAGAATGGCGCGACGCCCGTGACCGGGTTCATCGCCCTGATCATCGTGGAGTAATCCCGAAGTTGCCGCGGGCCATGCCGTGCGCCCGGGCGATTGGTGGTACCGCCGTCCCAAGGGATGCCGACAAGGCCCAATTCGACATCCGAGATGCGTTCGTGATCCAGATCCAGAATGGGCAGGCGCATGAATGACGGTATGCCCGCAAACCGGGCAAGCTCCATGGCTGAAACCGGTTGAAAAAATGAATCGGCCATGGCTTCCCATCCTCTGCAAGTTTCTTCAGTGACCCTAGCGGTTCAGCAACGGGCTGGGAATGCCTGTAAGACTTCAGGTCAGGATACGAAAACGTCGGCGAATTTCGGCGTCCTGCTCGGAGGTGAGATACTCGGGGTGATGCGAGCTCAAAACCTCTCTGGCGACTTGCCGGGCGGATGACCATGCGTCCCTCGCACCTTCGGTTTCCCATGTGCGCGGCTCCCGGCGATCAGCGAGCTGAGGATAAAAGTAATCTCTCTCCATTGCTTCATATGTATGTGCGCTGCCCAGAAAGTGCCCGTCACCCAAAACCGAATTGCAAATGGCGTCAAAGCCGAGATTCGCTTCGGTGACCTCGATCCCGCGCAAGACCCGATAGGTGTGAGAGTGCATTTCGTTGTCCAGCACAAAGGCCTCGAAACTTGCACCCAACAGGGACGCAGTCATGCCTGAACTTTCATAAATCAGGTTGCCACCGGCCAATGCGGCTGCAAGCGACGTGATGCCTTTTTCAGCCCCGTACTGGGCATCAATGGCCTTGGCATCTGCCATCGAAGCGGCCACGCCCGAAGGCAGTCCCAGCCAGTTCGTGATCTGCGCCGAGGCGGCATTCAGGATCGCTGTCTCGCCGCTGCCGCCTGCAAATGAACCGGTTCTGAGGTCTACGATGAAGGGCCAATTGGAAAAAATCATCGGAAAGCCGGGTTTGATCGTGTTGACCATCACGAGACTGGCAAGCGTTTCGGCCAGTGACTGCGCCAGAAATCCGGCCAGGGTCGCCGGAGCGGTTGCGCCCGCTTGCGCAGCCGTGATGCAGGACATTGGTATGTTATGGGCGATGCACTCATAAACGACGTCCACCGCGTCTTCGCCATATCGCATCGGTGAAATAACCGGGCTGATGTGCGCTTTCAGGAAAGGACGTTTGGCGAACTCACCGACCCCTCCGGCGACGATGTCCAGCATCTCGACAATGGGGCGGACATGTTTGGCCAGCGTGAAAGAGGTGGCGACCGGTTTGGTCGTATTCCGCACCAAGGCGTAAACCGTATTGACGTCCAGATCAAACACGTCCGGGACATCCGTTGCCACGCAGCACCGGGTGAACCAACTGACATTGGCCAGTGTGTCCTGTAGTCGGGTGAAGTCATGCAGATCAACCAATGTAGAGGGACGATAAAGCCCACTGTCAATGTCGAGCGTCTGAACAGCCGCGCCGCCAGTGCCAAAGTACACACGATCCCCGCCCACATCGATAGACCGGCTTTCATCCCGGCCATGGAACATGAAACTTTTGGCAGCGGAATTAATGGCTTGCTGGACCATTGAACGTGGGAAAACCAGCCGCCCCGGTTCCCGGTCCCGTGCCCCTGCGGCCCTTAGGTCGGCGGCAAGCCTATCCGGTACATTGCCCATGCCCAGCTCTTCCAGGAGCCGCAGGGCGGTATCAAATACCTGTTCTATTTCCACGTGGTTCAAAGGTTTGTACGAACCACCTGTCTGACCGGGTGGGCAGGGATCGAATGCTGGCTTGGCTGCACGCTGTGCGTGCCGCGCTTTCCGACCGCTGCGTTTTGAGCCCTCCGATGACATGTATCCCAATCTCTTTGCGTCTTCGTTGCACCGTAAGGCGCAAAACACACGGGCATCAAAGGAGAATTGCCGATTTCAGAATCCGAAATTGCGGTTTCGATTTTACAGTACCGACGACTGCCCTGTTGTCTGCCCAACCCGTTATTCAGCAAGACTTGTGCCGAAACCGAGGGAGCAAAGACCATGAAGTCGCGTACCAGAGTCGTTGTGATCGGAGGCGGGATCGCTGGATGTTCGACGCTGTACCACCTGACCCAAGAGGGTTGGACAGATGTGGTTTTGGTTGAACGGAACGAACTGACCTCGGGCACGACCTGGCATTCGGCCGCACAGGTCACAAATTTCGGGATGAACCAGACCATGGTGGGTCTGAAGTCTCATTCGATCCGCCTGTACAAGGAACTGGCCGACGATCCGGATTACCCGATCAATTACCATCACGGAGACGGCGGAATACGTCTGGCGAATATAGAAGCGCAGATGCAGGGCTACCGTCACTTCGCATCCATGGCGCGGGGCATGGATGTACATTTCGAGGTGATCGATGCGGATGAATGCGCCCGCCGCCACCCGTTGATTTCGACCGACAACCTGATCGGTGGGCTATGGGATCCGTTGGACGGTGACATCGACCCGGCCCAACTGTGTCAGGCCCTCGCGCGACGGGCGCGCAAAGCCGGTGCGGAAGTGTACAGAAACACGCCTGTAACAGCTTTGACGCAGCACAACGACGATACCTGGACCGTGCATACCGAGCACGGAGACATCGACTGCGACATAATCGTCAACGCCTGTGGTTACCGGGTCAACGAGGTTGGCACCATGATGGGAGTTCATCATCCCGTGTCCTCCATGGAACATCAGTATTTTCTGACCGAAGAGATCGAGGCCATCCGGGATGCCGGGCACCGGATGCCGCTGCTGCGCTGCCCAATCAGCGACTACTATTGCCGACAGGAAAAGAACGGTCTCTTGCTCGGGTTCTACGAGCAGGGGTGCAAAACATGGGGAATGGACGGGATCGATCCAAACTTCGTGAACGCACTTTGTCCGGATGATCTGGACCGTGTAACTGATGTGCTCGAGGGTGCATTTGCGCGGATGCCTGCCTTGATGGAGGTGGGCATTCACACGGTCGTAAACGGGCCGATCACTTATTCAATTGATGGTGCCCCGTTGGTTGGGCCGATCCCGGGCAAGCGCAATGCGTACTGCATCATTGGTCTGCGAGCCGGGTTGGGCGAAGGCGGCGGGCACGGGTGGCTGTTGGCACAGCAGATCGTGCATGGTGAGGCATGTTATGACACTTGGTGCCTCGACCCGAGGAGGTTTACAGGGCACGCGAACGTAGAACTCACTGCTCTGAAGGCGATTGAGGATTATCAGAACGAATTCAGGTTCCACTTTCCACATGAACACCGCCCAGCCGGCCGTCCCGCCAAAACGACGCCTCTGACGCCTATTCTCGCATCCGAAGGGGCGGAGTTCACGGTAGTCAATGGATGGGAAAGGGTGGATTACATCAAACCTCACCCTGATTTCGCGCCGTCACTCAGTTTCGATTTTGACGAAACCTTCGATCTGGTTGCTGCCGAAGTCGATAACGTTCGCACTGGTGTCGGGTTGGCGGAAGTAAACGGGTTCAACCGGATTGAGATCACCGGAGTGGACAGGCACGCGTTTCTGGATCGGATGTTTTGCGGAGTTGTGGGTAAGCGCGAAGGGCGTGTTGGGTTGGGCTATCTGCTGAACCATCACGGTATGGTCAAGGCGGAAGCAACTGTTGCCAATCTCCCTGCCAGTGATCGCGGTCCAGCACGGGTTTGGTATGGCTCTGCCGCAGCGAGCGAGTATCACGATATGGACTGGCTACAGAAGCATCTGCGCAACGATGAAGACGTTCAGATGCGCAGCTTGACGAATGACCAAACCATTCTGGTTTTGGCTGGCCCCAAGTCGCGCACTGTGCTTTCTGACTGTGCCAGAGGTGATTGGTCTGCGGACGCATTCCCCTGGCTCAGCGTACGAGAGTGCTTTGTCGGCATCGCTCCTGCCACGGTCATGAACCTTAGTTTCTCGGGAGAGTTGGCCTATGAGATCCATGTCCCAAACGCCTCTCTCTATGCGGCCTATCTTGCGCTGCGGGAGGCGGGCGAAGGGTACGGGCTGAACCTGTTTGGTGCCAGAGCGGTTGACTCGATGCGCATGGAAAAAAGCTTCCTGCACTGGAAAGCCGATTTGATCACCGAATTTGATCCTTGGGAAACGGGGCTGGACAGGTTTGTGCGTCTGGACAAGGGCGAATTTATTGGGCGTGAGGCGCTGTTGAAGCGGCAGTCAGAAGGGCTTCGCCGCAAGCTGGTTCCCCTGCGCATTGATGCAACGCGTGGTCCGGCGCATCCCGGCGCGTCTGTCATGCTGGGCGATAAGGTCGTGGGGACTGTTACCTCTGGGGAATGGGGTCATCGTACAGGATTGAACCTGGCGCATGCATTTGTTCGTCCGTTCATCTCTGAGGTTGGCAGCGAAATGGAGCTGGATAGTTGCGGGCAGCGTTTTGGCGCGACGGTCATAACGTCCAGCCCGTACGATCCGGAATTCGCCCGCATGAAAGGTTAAAAACGACATCTCAGCCAACTTCATTGTTGCCGCAAGGGCGAATCTTTGCTTCGCTAGTTTCGAACTAATCGAAACAATGGTCGGTTGCCGTGTCCAAATCGCTGAGCCTTAGGTGGCTGGAAGTTTTTCAGTTGATCGCCAAGTCCGGATCGATTCAGAAGGTTGCATCCGAAACGGATTTGTCGATCAGTACAGTATCCAACCATCTGCGCAGTCTTGAAAACGCGCTGGGCATCGAATTGGTCGACCATGGACGCCGTCCAATGGGGCTGACACCGGCAGGAGAAGTGTTTGCCCGCTACGTCCGTGAAGGCCTGACCGTATTGAAACGTGGCGAAGCCGAGATCCGTACGGGCAACTGGCAGCACGCGACGGACCTGCGATTGGCTTTGATTGACGATTTCGACAACCAGATCGCGCCCGATCTCGTTCGGTTTTTGGCTCAGGCTCTTCCGCGCTGCAATTTCCGGCACTTCACACGCCCCAGTCACGAGATTCTCGCCAAACTACAAGAGCATAAATTGGACGTTGGTGTTGCCACAAGGCCGCCGGGACGCACTGAGGGGCTGATCGAATACCCTTTGATGCGCGATCCTTTCATCGTCGTTCTTCCCAACAAGTTTGAAGGTTCGCCCGAAGAGTTGTTTACACCAGAGGCGGAATTGCCTTTGTTAAGGTATTCGCGTGACTACGTGATTGGCAAACAAATCGAAATTCAGTTGGCCCGAAGCAAGTTCAGCCTGCCCAACCGGTTTGAACTTGAATGTAATCAGTCCATCATCGGCCTGGTTGCACAGGGCAGCGGATGGGCCATCACAACTGCGGCGTGTTTTCACCGAACGCAGCGGTTTCACAACAGTGTCAAAGCCATGCCGTTTCCTGGCAGGAACTTTGTGCGGACAGTGTCACTTTTTACGACCGAAGTGTACCCGGCGACTACATCACTGCTGATCCAGAAGGCCATGGGAAAACTGATCCGGCAGCATTTTACAAGACCGATGTGCGCCAGGCACACCTGGCTGAAAAACGAATTCCGCACCATGGAAATGGACAGTGCCTAGCCACCATCAATGACTGGCAGTTCTGGCATTCCAAAAAAACAAAACGCGGTTCTGATACCGGCCCGTCGGCATCTTCTGTGGTTCCGTTTGAGAACCCAAAAACTTCCCATGGGTCCAAACCAGAACCCGTCAGACCGATTTCCCGTCGGTCCTTCGGTTCTGAAACGGAACACTAAAACTTACCACTCCCTGCTACGTTAGGCAGGCATCCTAGAATACCGCGCGCTGCTGCCGCCATCGGACAATTTGCAATTCAGCACAGGACCGGGACCAAGCTTAACTATGAATGTCCGCTCTGTTCGCGACTCGGTAGTTTCTGTGGAATTGTCGAGCGTTTGCTGAATGATATCGAAGCTACAGTCGAGAATTGGGTTTGTTTCTGGGTGCTGATGCCAAGCCGATATAAAAGTTACTTGTGTCAATGGGCCGCCTCAGTCCAACATGACATGGTACTTTTGGTAGGATGGCAAGAAAATTTTTCAGAAATTCATCCAATAGATATATGTGTAGCGGAAAATTTAGGCTCCTCCTCGGTTCGCCACTTGGTATTCTGTAAGGCACACATGGTTCTGGCACCAGCGACAAAGCCTTGCCGTTTTCACCTCATTCCCTTCATCCAGCGTCCAAAAACCGATTTCATAGATCCTGACTTCCTATTAGCAAAATCAGGGCCGACATGCGGATCAGGCTGGCACCGATTCATCCTAAAAAAGAAATCCAGAACTTGGCTCGTCAGAAGTGCTCGGCGGCAATCAATGCACGGCAAGTTGACCTGTGCGAACGTCGCATTTGGTGGAGAGCTACCATCAACAAAATAGCCTCAAAGCACCAGAACACAGTCATCTGGCAGCGGTATTGTAAGTGGACAGCATCTTCTTCAAGGCGAAGTATGAGGCTTTCGGAGTACGTTTCATCGTATCGAAATCCACATCAACCAGACCGAAGCGTTTTTCGTACCCCAAGGCCCATTCGTAATTGTCCAGCAGAGACCAAACAAAGTACCCCTTGACGGAAACGCCCTGATCGAGAGCCTCCTGAACGGCGGCAAAGTGCTGATCCAGATAGCTGATACGATCATCGTCTTGTTGGCGCTCTGGGCTGGCCATGCCGTTTTCGGTCACATAGATCGGAAGGTCGCCGGTGTATTCGCGCGCTGTTCGGATCAGGAACCGGCTCAGCGCGGCTGGGTCGATTTCCCATCCCATTTGGGTCTTGGGCAAGGGCCCGGGGATTTCGGTCAGACCGGGCCAGGCGGTGTTCGCAGGGGCGATCAGTTTGCGGGTGTAGTAGTTCAATCCACACCAGTCGACAGGAGCGCCGATGATGTCGAAATCATCCTGCCAGCCGGGCGGAAGGTGGGGTTCCAACCCTTCCAGCACATTCTGAGGATAGGCCTTGTTGAACACGCCACCCAGAAAGAACCGATTATAGATCCCATCATAGAGATCAGCGGCCTGCCGCGCTTGCGGACTGTCATCGGCGGGTTCGGCCCATTCAAGATTGAACACGCCGCCCAGATTGGACATGCCCAGACTGCGCATTGCCTGAATCGCGTGGCCATGGGCCAGCAGGACGTGATGCATGGCTCGAGCTGTGGCCCGAATGTCCCGCAATCCCGGGGCATGAAGTCCTTCGAAATGACTCAGCCAACTGACGCACCAAGGCTCATTGATGGGGGCAACGCTGTACATTCGGTCGCCGAGCCGGCTCATGATGACCTCGGTGAAATCGGCAAACCAACTGGCGATTTCCCGGTTGCGCCAACCGCCCAGGTCAGCCAGAGCCGACGGCAGTTCCCAGTGATAAAGCGTCGCGCACGGGCGGATGCCACGCTCCAGCAGCGCATCAGTCAGCCGGTCGTAATAGTCCAAACCTTCCTGATTGATCGGTCCGCGCCCCTCGGGCATCACGCGTGCCCAGCTGGTCGAGAAGCGATAGCAATCAAAACCTGCGTTGCGCACAAGATCGAAATCCTGTTCAAACCGGTTCAGGTGATCGCAGGCCAGATTCCCATTTTCCCCCCGCACGACGTTACCGGGCGTCGCGGCAAATGTATCCCAATGGGTGGACCCTGCACCGCCTTGGGCGTGACCTTCGATTTGATAGGCCGACGTGGCGACCCCAAACAGGAAATCAGACGGAAAATCGTTTCGCGTAAAGTTCATCGTCGGAACCTGTCGGGTGCAGGGCCGGTTGACTTGCCGACAACCAGCTCCGCCTCAAGCAATCTGGTTTTGACCGGGTCCTCAGGCGATTTGATCCGCTCGATAAGCATCTCGGCGGCCAGTTCTCCTGCGTGTCGCACTGAAGAGCGCGTGGCTGTGAAAATGGGGACGTCCTGCCCGTTCTTTAGGTAAGAAAGGTCATCGTCATGAGCGATGACCGAGACATCCCGACCGATCCGGAGGCCCGCCTCGTCCAGCGCCCGCCGTACTCCGATCGCTGAAATCATCGAGGACGCCAGAATGGCAGTCGGCGGTTCATCCAATTGCAGCATGTCGTGGGTTTCGCGGTGGCCGTAGACTTCGGTCATCTCGGCGCTTCGCATCAGTTGCGGGTCCGAGGTCAAGCCTGCCTGTTCCAAGGCCTGCTGGTACCCTGTACGGCGTCGTTGCGCGAAATCCATATCTTCAAGCCCGTTGATCAGGGCGATCCGGCGATGCCCTAAATCGATCAGGAACTGTGTGGCGCGCAGGAACGAGCTTTTGTTGTTTACGTCAATCCAGTCATATTGCACATCCGCCCCCGTCGAACGCCCATGCACGATGAACGGTACCGCCATCCGCGACAGCAGATCAATTCGGTGTTCGTTGACTTTGGGGCCCTGCAAAACGACGCCATCCACGGCACCGCGCTGAAACAAACTGCGATAGGCCCCTTCGATCGACGTATCATCGGCGGTGGTGAACATCATGTCATAGCCATGCGCCGCGTATGTCCGAGCGGCACCAGCAACAAAGTCACCGAAGATTGGGTTCACCATCTCGTGCTGGGACGAACTGGGGATGACATGCCCAATCACCATGGATTTGCCGGTCGCCAGCCCCTTGGCGCGGATGTTCGGGCGATAGCCATGTTTGGCAGCAGCAGCCTGAACGCGCATCCGGGTTTCCTCGCTCACTTCGGGGTAGCCGTTCAGAGCGCGGCTGACCGTCGTTTGCGAAAGGGCAAGAATTTCCGAGAGCTGCTTCAGGTTCATGATTGTTTCAAAGCGCCTTCAAGTTTTGGCTGTTACCTGTTGTGTGGTCAAATGCTCGTTCCGTCAACCCGTTTCAATCAGCCTTTTGATTATTAGCGTTTTGCAACGCGAATATTGACAGGCGGGAAATGTTAGCGGATAAACTGTATATCCAAAGCGCTTTGGATGCTGAGTCTCTGTGGCGCAAGGAACTGTTGGGAGGAAAATTCATGAGAAACGCGCTTTATGCAGGTGTGGCCACATTTGCTTTGCTGTCCGGAGGCGTCCAGGCGCAGGGCGAGATGATCCACGCCGTGGGCGAGGGCGGCTTTGACTGGGACGGCTTTCAGGCCTTTGCGGACGCCCATGACCTGGCCGGTCAGGACCTTACCATTTTCGGGCCGTGGCTTGCGGGCGAAGGGAAGTCATTCGAAAATCTGGTCGCCTATTTTGATGAGGCCACCGGAGCGAATTCCAGCTATGTCGGATCGGACTCGCTGGAGCAGCAGATCCTGATTGATGCGGCCGCTGGCTCCGCTCCGAACTTGACGGTTTTCCCGCAGCCGGGTCTCGCCGCGAACATGGCCAAGAACGGATACCTGACGCCGCTTGCCGAAGGGTCGGCGGACTGGATCAAGGACAATTTCGCTGCCGGCCAGTCCTGGGTCGATTTGGGAACCTTTGAAAACGCCGATGGCGCCAAAGATTTCTACGGCTTTTTCTTCAACGTCAACGTGAAGTCGCTTGTCTGGTACATCCCGGAAAACTTCGAAGACTTCGGGTACGACGTCCCGCAGACCATGGAAGAGTTCAAGGCGCTGATGGATCAGATGGTCGAGGATGGCGAGACGCCGCTTTGCGTGGGGCTTGCATCCGGCGGTGCGACCGGGTGGCCCGCGACCGACTGGGTCGAGGACCTGATGTTGCGTACACAGCCGCCCGAAGTCTACGACCAGTGGGTCTCGAATGAGATGAAGTTCGATGATCCGCGCGTGATCGCGGCGATTGAGGAATACGGCAGCTTTACCCGCAACGACGACTATGTCGTGGGCAACGCCGACGACACCGCCGCGATTGACTTCCGCGACAGCCCCAAGGGTCTGTTCGACAGCCCGCCTGCCTGCATGATGCACCGTCAGGCGTCGTTCATTCCCGCCTATTTCCCGGAAGGGACCGAATTGGGTGTAGATGCCGATTTCTTCTACTTCCCGGCCTATGCCGAGAAAGATCTGGGAACTCCGGTTCTGGGTGCGGGCACGTTGTTCACGATCACGAACCCGAACCCGGCGGCCGAGGTGTTCATGGAGTTCCTCAAAACGCCCTTCGCGCATGAGATCATGATGTCTCAGGACGGATTCCTGACGCCGCATCTGGGGGCAAATCCCGAGAATTACGCCAATGATACCCAGCGGGGACAGGGTGAAATCCTGACCAACGCAACCACGTTCCGCTTTGACGGGTCGGACCTGATGCCGGGCGCGGTCGGCGCGGGTACGTTCTGGACCGGTATGGTCGACTATTCCTCGGGTGCGAAGGACGCAGCCACAATTGCCGGAGAAATCCAGTCTTCGTGGGATGCTGCGAAGTAAGTGACGGCTGGGGCGGCCCTGACGCCGCCCCAATTTCCAAACCAACGAGGGCATCATGACACCGGCACTTCAGGGCCTGCTGACCATCGCCATCGGTGTGTCGGGTTGCGTGGGCTACTTCTACCTCTCCAACCAGTTTCTGGACAAAGTCCTGTTCCCGCCGCGCGGGCCCAACGCAGGGCGCAACATCAACCGGGCGAACATGATCCGGCCCTGGTTGTTCCTGTTCCCGGCACTTGCTGCGCTGGGCTTGTACCTGGCATACCCGGTGGTCGAGACGCTGCGCCTGTCGCTCACTGAACGCGTGCCCGGCGGTGGGTACAGATGGGTAGGCCTTGATAATTACACCCAGATGGCCAAAGAGCCGAAATTCTGGGAGGCCATGCGCAACAACATGTTCTGGCTGATCGTTGTGCCGGCCATGTCCACCGCTTTCGGCCTGCTGGTTGCACAACTGACCGACCGCATCCGATGGGGTAATTTTGCCAAATCGCTGATCTTTATGCCAATGGCGATTTCATTCGTCGGCGCTTCGGTGATCTGGAAACTCGTCTATGACGCGCGCCCGGCGGAACAGGACCAGATCGGCATCCTGAACGCGCTTTATATCTTCTTTGGCGGCACCGAACCGCAGACATGGCTGACGGTTCCGTTCTGGAACAGTTTCTTCCTGATGATTGTTCTGGTTTGGATTCAGACCGGGTTTGCCATGGTGATCCTGTCGGCCGCCCTTCGCGGCATCCCCGAAGAAACTGTCGAGGCCGCCATCCTGGATGGCGCGAACCCGTTTCAGATTTTTTTCAAGATCAAGGTGCCGCAGATCAAAACCACGATTCTGGTCGTCTGGACGACGATCACCATTACCGTGCTGAAAGTCTTCGACATCGTCTTTGCCATGACCAACGGCCAGTGGGAGACACAGGTTCTGGCCAACTACATGTATGACAAGCTGTTTCGCGCCAACGACTGGGGGGTGGGCTCGGCCTCGGCCATGGTGATCATGTTGCTGGTCACACCGATCCTGATCTGGAACGTGCGCAATGCGCGCAAGGAGATGGAGTAGGCCATGAACGATATTGCGGGAACCAGACCAGCGCTGCGCTGGGTCGTTCATGCCTCGGTCGTCTTTCTGGTGGTCCTGTGGATCATTCCGACGCTTGGTCTTTTGATCTCATCCTTCCGGACGGCGGACCAGATTTCCAGCAGCGGCTGGTGGCGGTCACTCTTCCCGTCCGAGCAGAATCTGACCCTGCGCAGCGCGGCACCCGAAACGCAGGTGCTGGAGAATGAGCTTTACGTAATCCAGGGGCAGCTGTTTGGCGATGAAGAGCAAATCAGGATTTCAGGCTGGGGCATCAGCGCACGCGAAATTGACGCCTTTGCCCCCGGTGAAACCGCCGAGCTGCGCGGAGGCGGCACAATAACAGTCGATGCAGACGGCAACTATCGGATGGAGAATGCCGAAGCATTCAGCGGCAAGCGCGGCGCGCGTGTATTTGTGACGGCTGAATTGCCGCCTGAGTTTACATTGGACAACTACAAAAAAGTTCTGTTGGACCAAAGCAGTACGGACAGTATGGCAAAGGCGTTCTTCAACACGCTGACAGTCACAATTCCCGCGACGATCATACCAATCCTTGTTGCAGCCTTTGCAGCTTATGCCCTGGCGTGGATGGAGTTTCCGGGCCGGGCCTTGCTGATCGCCGCTGTGGTTGGCCTGTTGGTGGTTCCGTTGCAACTGGCGTTGATTCCGCTGTTGAAATTCCACCTGAGTATCGGGGTTGGGAAAGGTTATCTGGGCGTTTGGTTGGCGCATACGGGCTTTGGCATGCCGCTGGCGATCTACCTTCTGCGCAACTACATGGCTGGATTGCCACGTGATCTGATCGAGAATGCGCGGGTCGACGGGGCGACCGAGTTCCAGATCTTCACCAAGCTGATCCTGCCGCTCAGCTTCCCGGCGCTCGCGTCCTTCGCAATCTTCCAGTTCCTGTGGACGTGGAACGATCTTCTGGTGGCCAAGGTCTTCCTGATCGACGCAACCGGCCAGACCACGGTGATGACCAACCGCATTGTCGAGCTTTTGGGCACCCGCGGAGGCAACTGGGAAATTCTGGCGACCGCAGCCTTTGTATCGATCTTTGTGCCTTTGGTCGTTTTCTTCGCAATGCAAAAATACCTGGTCCGGGGCCTGCTGGCCGGGTCCGTTAAATAAAGGCGTCTGATGAACGTGCAGAACACTGTGGAACTTTCCAAATCAACAAAGGCCTCGTCAGACTGGTGGCGCGGCGGGGTGATCTATCAGATCTATCCGCGCAGTTTTCAGGACAGCAATGGCGACGGCATCGGAGACCTGAAAGGTATCACCCGGCGTCTGGATTACATCGCTTCGCTAGGTGTTGACGCGATCTGGATTTCGCCCTTCTTCAAATCTCCGATGAAGGATTTCGGCTATGACGTCAGCGATTATCGCGACGTTGATCCGATGTTCGGATCATTGCAGGATTTTCGCGAACTGCTCGATCAGGCCCATGCCAAGGGGCTGAAAGTGATGATCGATCTGGTGCTTTCACACACATCAGACCAGCACCCGTGGTTCATCGAAAGCCGTGCCAGCCGGGAAAACCCGAAATCCGACTGGTATGTTTGGGCCGATCCGATGCCGGATGGCACACCGCCCAACAACTGGCTGTCGATCTTTGGCGGATCAGCGTGGCAGTGGGACCCGCGCCGCCTGCAATACTATTTGCACAATTTCCTCACGTCGCAGCCGGACCTGAACTTCCACAATGCACACGTTCAGGACGCCTTGCTGGATGTTGCCCGGTTCTGGCTTGAGATGGGCGTGGACGGGTTTCGTCTGGACACGATCAATTTCTACTTCCACGACAAACAGTTGCGCGACAACCCGGCGCTTCCGATCGAAGAGCGCAACGCGTCAATCGCGCCAGCGGTGAACCCCTATAACCACCAAAACCACCTGTATTCCAAAAGTCGGCCTGAAAACATTGCCTTCCTAGAACGCTTGCGGGCGCTGACAGACGAATATCATGGTCGCGCCTGCCTGGGCGAGGTTGGCGATGCGCAGCGTGGGTTGGAAATCATGGGTGAGTACACGTCCGGCGACAAGCGGATGCACATGTGCTACGCCTTCGAGTTTCTCGAAAAACGCGCACTGTCGGCTGATTATGCGAAACAGGTTTTTGATCAGCTTCAGGCCAAAGCCGGGGATGCGTGGCCGTGCTGGGCGTTCTCGAACCACGACGTGCCACGCCACGCCTCGCGCTGGGGCCTGGACGATGCGGCCATTCGACAGCACGCAGTCTTGATGATGTGCCTGCGCGGTTCCGCCTGTCTGTATCAGGGCGAGGAGCTGGGCCTGCACGAGGCCGATGTTTCGTTTGAAAAACTGCAAGACCCTTACGGCATTGAGTTCTGGCCCGAATTCAAGGGCCGGGATGGCTGCCGTACGCCGATGGTCTGGACGGCGCAAGACGAACATTCGGGCTTTAGTACGGGTGAGCCGTGGCTACCGGTCAGTCCCATGCAATCCGAACGGGCCGTGGACCGGCTGGAGGTGGACGATCAATCGATGCTCCACCACTATCGCCGCGCAATTGCGTTGCGCCATGCTCATCCTGCGCTCGCCTCGGGCACGCAATCCGATATGAACCAGGTCGGTCCGGCCCTGACGTTCTACCGCGAAGACGCTTCTGAAACGGTGTATTGCGCGTTCAACCTTGGAACAGAAGCAAGACAGATCGAACTGCCAGAAGGCAACTGGCGGGTCATCGGGCAAGACCTGGGCGGTGTTGATGGCGAACGCGTCGTGGCGCTGCAACCTTCGCAATTCTGCCTGATGGTTAAGGACAAGGGGTAAACCATGTCGGAACTCAAGCTTACAGATGTGGCGAAGTCCTATGGTCCGGTCGATGTACTGAAGCATATCGATCTGGACATCGAGAAAGGCGAGTTGATCGTCTTCGTCGGCCCTTCGGGGTGCGGCAAATCTACCTTGTTGCGGATGATTGCCGGGTTGGAAAAGATTACTGGAGGAACGCTGGAAATCGAAGGGCAGGTCATGAACGATGTGCCGCCCGCCCAGCGAGGCATAGCGATGGTGTTTCAGTCCTACGCGCTCTATCCACATTTGACCGTGCGCGAGAACATGGCGTTTGCGCTCAAGATCGCCAAGATGCCCGCCGCCGAGATCGATGCCGCCGTCGAACGCGCCGCACAGACCCTTCAGCTGGATCCGCTTCTGGATCGACTGCCCAAGGCCCTGTCGGGAGGTCAACGCCAGCGTGTCGCCATCGGGCGGGCCATTGTACGGGACCCCAAGGTCTATCTGTTCGACGAGCCGCTCTCAAATCTTGACGCTGCGTTGCGCGTTGCAACCCGTATCGAGATCGCGCGGCTGAAAGAGGCAATGCCCGACAGCACCATGATCTACGTGACCCATGATCAGGTCGAAGCGATGACCCTGGCCAGTCGGATCGTGGTTCTGGCCAACAAGGGCATTGCGCAGGTGGGCACACCGCTGGAACTGTACGAAACACCGGACAACGAATTCGTGGCGCAGTTTATCGGCTCGCCGTCCATGAACTTGATGCCCGGCAAAATATCCGGGACCGGGGCACAGACATCGGTCAAACTTGATGCGGGCGGCACGGCAGTTTCATCCATTCCAACCAATCCCGATCAAATGGGTCTGCCGGTAAACGTTGGCGTACGCCCCGAAGACTTTTTCGCCGACGATGCCTCTGGGTTTCTGGACGGCAATGTCGATTTCATCGAAGCCTTGGGAGAAGTCACCCTGCTGTATTTGGCCAGCAGGGCAGGGGCCGAAGGCATCGTCGCCAAGTTTCCGGGTGTCGAACGAAGTCTGCGTGGACAAAATGTCAAACTGAACGCTGATCCGGGCAAGGTGCATCTATTTCACAATGGCTTATCTTTGCGGAAATAATGATCGGCCACCCAATCAATGTTGTGAGAATGGGAGCGCAATTCATCTGGGCCTGACGTTGCCCACTTGGCTTGGCCAATGCATCCATCATCAAAGCACAGAGAAAAGTCGAGAATTTTCTAGTCTGGCAAATATCGTTCAAGCAGAGCATCTACCAGCCCTTCTTGAAGGCGGTAGCCTGTCGCCTGGTCAACACGCAGAATGTCTTCAATGATTATAAATTGCTCCATGCCAGTCGTCATGGACAACCGCATCGCCAAGTCTTTAATTTCCTTGGGTTTCATAGATTTTTGCGCTGGTTCAAGTGCCTCAGCAAAAGCAGCAACCCGTCTCGCGCCCCGCATTTTGGTCGTACCCTGCTCAAGCGATGCTTTCAGAGACTCTGCAAGAAACTGCCGGAAATAAGCTTCATGTTCGCGTGAGAAATCCAGATAGTAACGCGCGACAGCGTGTACTCGATCCCGGACATCATGAACCCCCTGAAGCAGCTCAGACGTTGGTTTGACTTCAATGTCCAGAGTCGCATCCAAAGCCAATACGCCCGGATCGGAAAAGTATCGGTAGACCGTCGCACGACTGATTTTGGCATGTTCAGCCACTTTTGCCAGCGTCACTTCCTGTCCCTCCGACATCAGTTCACGAGCGGCCGAAAGAAGCGCATCACGAGTTCGTTTAATTTGGTTTGTTCGGCGCGCCAAGTTAACTCCTTTCATAATACACTTGTCTCATAAGTGGATTTATGTATCATAATGGTATTAATTTTCGAGTAAAGGGAGTAGCTGCAATGACTGAACCTCGCCCTCGGGTTTATCATCTTCTTGGAAATCTTCTGACATTCCATGCTTTTCCCAGCGAAACAGGAAATCGATGTACAATTGTCGAGATCAAAACGGCGCCGGGGGCCGGCGCACCGCCCAACCATCATGCCGGTGAAGATGAAAGCTTTTATGTGCTTGATGGGGAATTCGAGTTTCTTGTGAACGGCGAAACCCACAGTGTAGAGAGTGGTGATTTTGTAAAAGTGCCGGACGGTGCCGTTCACGCCTTTACATGTACCGGAGCGAGGCCCGGTCGATTGCTCTGCATTAATGCCCCTGGCGCTATGCATGACACGTTCTTCACTGAAGCTGGTGAAGCCATGCCCGACGGAACAACAGACATTCCTGCCCCGGATGGACCACCGGATATTCCCGCAATCATGGCCGTAGCCGACAGGGTTGGAATGACGATTCTGGTGCCCACCGAAGTCCCCAGCTAACAGAATTTCAGTTTGGGCCCGGAAGCAACTTATCAGATGCTTCCGGGTCCAAACTCGCGCATGCATTGGTCTCTAGTTGCTCGCTCGCCTCGCCATGCGTGAGCTTCTGCTACGCATTGCCTTGCGGAGGGTCTTTTCTCAAGGGGAAAGGTCGTCGTTAGATGAGCCAAAATTGAATCCAATTTTGCTTAGATTGACCTTCTGCACCCGGTTCACGCTCTGACTTGCCAGTCGGGGACTATTCCTATCGACTGCAAGCTGACACATTTGGTCGCAACAGTCATTTTGGCGACAATGCGCCGCCAAGGTCGAAGTGGTTTGGAAACATTGAGCTCAAGAAGCGGAAGATGATCCTTATTGCCTCGGTTCGGTCAAAAGAATCCGGGTGCAGCAGGTAATCGGTCCACATCCCTTCCAGCATAGCAAGCGTGCCATGAGTTGCGTCACGTGCAACCTGATTGGGGTGTTCGATTTCAGCTTCCTTCGCAATCCGGGCGAACGCGTTGAAAACAAGGTTCCGTAGCTTCGCGTCCCGCGTGTCGGAGAAGGCGGCTATCGCCGCTCGGTTTCTGGCCTCACCGCGAAACGCGTACCAAATTGAAACGCTTTTCTTGTTGAGGATGGTTTCACCCAAATCACCCCGAACAATCATCTCGATATGCTCCTGGCCAGTTTGCCCGGTCGTTTCCAGCAAGGCATAAATGCCATTGTAGTATTGCTCGGACGAATAGCGGGCGGCTTCGTTAACCAGGTTGTCCTTGCCGCCGAAATGAAGGTGAATCATGCCGCGGGACAGCTCGGCGCGCTGGATGATTTCGCTTACGGATGTCTCTGAAATACCCTTCTCTGCGACCGAGTCGAGCACCGCTTCGATCAGGGACAGGCGATTTCGTTCGCGTATTTCTTGTCGTCTTCCGGTCATATGGTCAGGCGGTTCTGTTTGTTTTCAGCCTATTGCGGTGCCTTCTAGCGGCCATTGTGACTTTGGCCAGCCCTAGTTGTGAAATTATCTGTTGACACAGCTGGCCTGAAAATTCCAGATTTAAATGGACGATTGTCCATTTTGTGATGTACGTCGTCGCACCACCGCAAGCAAAACTCAGCAGGGAAGCATGGCTGGAGTCATAAGAAGCGAAACGGGCAAGGGCCTGGCACTGAGCGCGCCTGCGACGCTCTATGTCGGCTTGCTTGTGGCCGTGCCTCTTTGCATTCTGGTGGCCTACAGCTTTTGGACCCAAACCTATGTCGAGATTGATCGCACCCTGACCTGGGCGAACTACCAAGAGGCGTTCACCGACCCCTTGGTGCGGCACCTGATGATCCGGTCGGTTGCAATAGCGGGGGCGGTGACACTGTCGACGGTGTGTTTGGCCTATCCCATCGCCTATTTCATTGCGTTTCGGACGCAGAAGAAGACCCTGTGGCTATTGCTGATCACCATCCCCTTTTGGAGCAGTTACCTGCTGCGGGTGTTCAGTTGGAAACTGATCCTTGGATTTAACGGCGTGATGAATTCGGCCCTGATTTCGCTGGGGCTGATTCAGGAACCGCTGACATTCCTGCTCTACAACGAGTTTGCCGTTGTGCTCACGCTTGCGCATGCCTGGGCGCCGTTTGCGATCCTGCCGATTTACGTGTCGCTCCAAAAGATCGACCGTAGCCTGTTGGAGGCCGCAACCGACCTTGGGTGCAGCAAACTTGAAAGGTTTGTTCGCGTGACGCTGCCCCTGACGGTGCCGGGGATCATCGCGGCTTGCCTGATCATTTTCATCCCGACTGTGGGCGACTATGTCACCCCGGCTCTGGTCGGTGGATCGCAGGGCAAAATGGTGGCGAACCTGATCCAGGTACAGTTTGGCGCCGCCAATAACTGGCCATTGGGCGCAACCCTGTCTCTGCTGGCAATGCTTTCGGTCGGCTGCGTCGCGATCCTGTTCGTGGTGGTCGTCACCGCCTTGGGGCGGAGGATTCGATGACCAAGGCGTTTCGTATCCCGTGGTTGCTTGTCTATGCCATCGCCTACCTGGTGTTTCTCTACCTGCCGGTTCTGCTTTTGCCGCTGTTTTCGTTCAATGACGGAACCATCGTGGCCTTCCCGCTAAAGGGCTTCACGTTGAAGTGGTACGCGCAGTTGGGTCAGCAGGACACACTGTTGCAGGCGATGGTGAACTCGCTGATCGTGGGCAGCGTGACCGCCCTGATGGCAACGTCGCTGGGCCTGTTCGCCGCGCGCGCTTATGTCCGCTATCGCTTCACAGGGCGGGAGTTGTCCGAGGGACTGGTCATGCTTCCTTTGGTCATCCCCGGCATCATCGTTGCCAGTTCGATGCTGGTTCTGTTCATCAGCATCGGGCTGAAACCATCGCTGACAACCGTAATTCTTGGCCATGTTTTCGTGGCTCTGCCCTTCGCAGTGTCGATCATGAAGTCCGCCTTTGACGATTTCGACCAGTCTTTGGAAGAGGCCGCCTTCGACCTCGGCGAAAGCGTTGTCGGGACGTTTCGGCGCGTCACTCTGCCGATTGTTGCTCCGGGCATCATCGCCAGCTTGCTGGTCACGTTCACCGTGTCCTTTGACGAATTCGTGCTGGCCTTCTTCCTGTCCGGCAACAGCCCGACACTGCCGGTCTATATCTGGAGCCAGATCCGGTTCCCCGCAAAGCTGCCCAACACGCTGGCCCTGGGATCGCTGCTTTTGCTCTCGTCGGTCCTGCTGCTGCTGATTGCCGAATACTTCCGCCGCCGCTCCACGCAATCTTCGGATTGAAGCCAAAGGAACAAACAAGATGAGCGAACAGAACATCATCGAGATTAAGGGCGTCGAAAAACGCTTTGGGTCCTTTGTGGCGGTGTCCGATCTGAACCTGACTTTGAAAGAGGGTGAGTTCTTTTCGCTGCTGGGGCCATCGGGTTGCGGAAAGACAACGGCTTTACGCATTATTGCGGGCTTTCAGGATCATGAAGAGGGTGAAGTCCGGATCGATGGACGCACCATGGGCGAGGTGCCTGCAAACAAGCGGCCTACCAACATGGTGTTCCAAAGCTATGCGATCTTTCCGCATCTGAATGTGGGCGACAATGTAGGGTTCGGTTTGCGCAAGACAAAGCTGTCGCGGAAGGAAATCAAGGAACGCGTTGCCGAAGCGCTTGAGATGGTGGAACTCGGCGGGTTGCAGGACCGCAAGGCCAACGAGTTGTCGGGCGGGCAGCGGCAACGTGTGGCGCTTGCACGGGCGCTGGTCATGCGGCCAAAGGTGTTGTTGCTGGATGAACCACTGTCCGCGCTGGACAAAAACCTGCGCGAAGCGATGCAGTTGGAAATGCGCCGCCTGCAGCAGAAGCTTGGCATTACCTTCGTGATGGTGACGCATGATCAATACGAAGCCATGACCATGTCCGACCGCATCGGTGTGATGTTCGCCGGTCAGCTCAAACAGGTCGACAGACCCGAGGTGCTGTACTCGCAGCCATGCAACCGGGAAGTGGCCGCTTTCATCGGCGGTATGAATTTCCTGAATGCTGACGTGACTGCTGAAAACGCCGACACGCTGGACGTGAATGTTCAAGGGTTTGGCTCGATGACAATTGGGGTGAACCCGAATGTTCAGGTGCATGACAAAGATCTGCTGGTCGGCGTTCGGCCTGAGCAGTTGGAAATCAGCGCGGAAAAACCGGATGGATATGACGCGAATGTTCAGGGCAAGGTGTCGGACGTCGCCTTCTATGGCGAAAGCGTCCACTATTATGTGCGCGTCGACGGGTTGCCGGAAAGCATCGCCGTTGCAGTGCCAAACTACTTTCACACAGTCGATCACAACCGGGGCGATACTGTCTGGCTTGGCGTTCAAAGCGCCTCAGTGATCGACTTGGGCAAACGTGAATCTTTGGGAGGAGAGAAATGAATAAAGCAGCATCAATCGCCGCAGCAGTGGTTGCCACCTTTACCGCCAGCCAAGCGCTGGCCAACGCGGCGGACCTGACCGTCTTCGACTGGTCCGGATACGAGGATCAGGGGTTCTACGGCGACTATGTCGAAAAGTACGGCGGCGCGCCCAGCTATACTTATTTCGGTAGCGTGGAAGAAGCGTTCACCAAGCTTCAGTCCGGGTTTGAAGCAGATCTGGCCCATCCCTGCACGGATGCGCTGAGGAAATGGGTCGCGGCGGATATGCTAAAGCCGATCGACACCAGTAAGCTTGAAAACTGGGACAAGCTGATGCCCAAGATCAAGGAAGTCGATGGCATCACGATCGACGGGCAGACCTATATGGTGCCGTTCGAATGGGGCAACACCGGCCTGATCTATCGCACCGACATGATTTCGGCGGATGATGTGTCGCTGCAACTGCTCGCGGATCCTGCCTATCAGGGCAAGGTTGCCATTCCGGATGCCGCCTCCAGCGCATTTGCCATGGCCGCATTGGCGACCGGTGCCTCAAGCTATACCGATATGAGCGACGAGGAATTCCAGAAGGCGGCGGATTACCTGCGCGCGATTCATCCCAATGTGCGCTTCTACTGGTCCGATGCGGGACAATTGGACCAGGCGATTGCCAGTGGCGAGGTGACACTGGGTTGGGGCTGGAACCAGTCGGAACTGAACCTGATCTGGAACGAAACCCCGGCCGTCATGATGCGTGATGTGGACAAGGGTATCGCCACCTGGGTCTGCGGCTATGTGCATCTGAAATCCGCCAAGCAGTCGGATGAGCAGGTCTATGACATGCTGAACGCGCTCAGCTCTGCCGCCAGCGGCAAGTACATCATCGAAAGCTGGGGGTATGCCCATGCCAATGAAGACGCGTTTGCACAAGCAGACCCGGAGCTGATCGAAACCTATGGTTTCTCGGACGTGGACAGCTTCTTTGAGGGCAGCCTGTTCTTCGACGCGGTCAACCCCGAGCTGGAAGCCAAGATGCTGAAAGAGTTCGAGCGCATCAAAGCAGGCTTCTAAGCAGACCTTAACAACACAACCGGAGATGGCGGGACAGACGGTCCCTCCATTCCCACGACAACATTTCCAATTTTCTGGAGGAAGCGCGGCAATGTCAGGCGCTGACGGATATTCTGTTCTTTTCGAACCGGTTCGGATCGGGCCAGTAACGGCCCGAAACCGGTTCTACCAGGTGCCCCACTGCAACGGCATGGGGCATCTCAGACCTCAGGCCGAGGCTGCAATGCGGGCGATGAAGGCCGAGGGTGGTTGGGCTGTCGTGTCCAATCAAGAGACGGAAATCCATCCGACGTCCGACCTGTCGCCTTTCGCCGAAAACCGGCTCTGGGATGAGCGGGATATTCCCGCCCTGCGCCTGATGACCGAGGCGGTGCACGAGAAGGGCTCGCTGGCGGCCATCGAACTGGCGCACAACGGCCACCATGCGCAAAACCACCTGAGCCGCGCGCCCTTGCTGGCCCCATCAGAGCTCGCCCTGCAAACCGCGTATCCCAAGCAGGCCCGCGCGATGGACAAGTCTGACATTCGCGAGTTTCGCAAGTGGCACCGTGCGGCGGCGCGACGCTCGCGTGAGGCGGGTTTCGATATTGTTTATATCTATGCCGGTCATCACATGACCCTGCCGCATCACTTTCTGTTGCCGCAGTTCAACGACCGGACCGATGAATATGGCGGTTCGTTGGAAAACCGGGTGCGCCTGACCCGGGAGCTTCTGGAAGAAACCAAAGAAGAGGTCGGCGATGATTGTGCCATCGCCCTTCGGTTCGCGGTCGACGAAATGCTGGGACCCGACGGGATGCAGGCGCAGGAAGAAGGCCGTGCCGTTGTTGAACTGCTGGCAGAGCTGCCGGATCTCTGGGACGTCAACGTCGCGAATTGGAGCAATGATTCTGCGACAACCCGTTTTGAACCCCGCGACGGTTTTCAAACCTCGTATATCGAGTTCGTCAAACAGGTCACGTCCAAGCCGGTTGTTGGTGTCGGGCGCTTTACGTCTCCGGACCTGATGGTGTCGCTGGTCAAGAAAGGTATCCTTGATTTCATCGGGGCGGCACGACCGTCCATTGCCGATCCGTTTCTTCCCAACAAAATCAAGGAAGGTCGCATCGAAGAAATCCGCGAGTGCATTGGATGCAATATCTGCGTTTCAGCGGATTCCTTGGGGGTGCCCATCCGGTGTACTCAGAACCCGACTATGGGCGAAGAGTGGCGGCGTGGTTGGCATCCTGAAATCATTGAGCGCCGGGGAAAAGAGGAAGCCGCGCTTGTTGTTGGCAGCGGGCCAGCCGGGCTGGAATGCGCCATGCAACTGGCGCGTCGTGGCTACGACGTAACTCTGGCCGAAGCAAAGCAAGAGCTTGGCGGCCGCGTATTGCAGGAGTCCGGCCTGACCGGCCTGTCTGCCTGGAAACGCGTGGCAGATCACAGGATCTACGACCTGCAACAACGCGGGAACGTTCAACTGTTCACCGACAGCCGCTTGTCGGCGAATGAGGTTGTTGAGCTAGGCATTCCCAACGTCTTTCTGGCAACCGGTTCAACTTGGCGGCGGGATGGTCGCGGGAAATCCGCATTTCGCGGCATAGCAATAGAGGCTGGCACCCGGGTTTTCACTCCGGACGACATCATGTCAGGGCAGGTGCCGCAGGGCGGTCCTGTTCTGATCTATGACGATGATCAGGCCTATCTTGGTGGCGTGCTGGCGGATCATCTGGCTCAGGCCGGGCGTGAGGTTGTCTTTGTGACCCCGGCCTCGATGGTTTCGCCATTTACCGAATTGACGTTGGAACAGATCAAAGTTCAGCGCAGTCTGTTGGAAAAGGGCGTTCGATTGGTTCTGTCCAAGACCTTGGCCAGCATCGCGCCCGGTCAGGCAAAAGTACAATGCGCCTATACCGGCCGAGAACAATCCATCGAATGCAGTTCTGTGGTTTTGATCACGCAGCGAACGCGAGAAACCGGCCTCTATGATGAACTTCGTGGTTTGACCGACAGCCCGATGACAAAGCTGGAACTGATCGGCGACGCGGCAAACCCCGGTTTGATCGCGGACGCTGTATTCTCGGGTCACATGGCTGCCAGGAATTTCGAACGCGACGCGGGCGACATCGACCGCGAGTATTTCCGCCGGGAAATCGTTTCCCTTGAAGCTGAATGAGGTGCGCCATGCCAAAAGATGACTTGCAAGTAATGCGCGAACTGATGGAGGCGCAGCGGGAAGGGTTCGCCTTGCCGCGCCATTTCTATACCTCTCAGGCGGTTTATGACAACGACATCAGTACGTTCTGGAACCGCAACTGGATCTGGGTCGGGCATGTCAGCCAGATCTCTGAACCGGGTGACTATTTCCTGTTCGATTACGGCCCCGAGTCCGTGATCATCGTTCGGGATCGCGAGGGTGAGGTGCGCGCGCATCTGAATGTCTGCCGTCACCGGGGATCGCGGGTTTGCATTGAACAGAAAGGCAAGGCGCGCAGTTTCATTTGCCCCTATCACGCGTGGACCTTCGACCTGAACGGCAAGCTGCGAAACGGGCGATCAATGGGCCCGGACTTTGATCCCGGCCAGTACGGGTTGTTCCCGGTTCAGGTGAAGATTTTCCAGGGCCTGATCTTTGTCTGTGTCGCTGAAGACGCCCCGCCTTTGGATGCAGCGCTGGAAAGGCTGGCCCCGCTTTCAAAGCCATTCGACCTAGAGAACCTGAAGGTCGCGCATGAAGCCTCATATCCGGTTCCGGCAAATTGGAAGCTGGCCTTGGAGAACTACCTGGAATGCTACCACTGCGCACCATCCCATCAGGATTATTCCCGCAGTCATTCCCTGAAAGACCCAGCGCAAGTTCTGGAATTCAGCGGGGCACTTCACGAGCGGATGGAAGAAGCCGGAATTCCCGCTGAACAACTGGACCTCACCGGGGAAAACGCGACCGCGCCGGGTGCAGATGTCTACTGGCGGCGCTACCCGCTGTTCCCCGGCTATTTGACGGGCAGCAAGGATGGCGGGCCTCTGGCGCCACCCTTGGGTGATCTGAAAACTCACGATGGGGGCGCCACCGATCTGGGGGTTGGGATGCTCAACTACTTCCTCGTCTACGCAGATCACGTAGTTGGTTATCGGTTCGTCCCACGCGCCCTTCAGGAAACGGACATTCAGATCGTCTGGTACGTGCGCGGCGACGCGGAAGAAGGTCGCGACTATGACAAGGATGCACTGACATGGCTTTGGCATGTCACGTCGCTCGATGACGAACGGATCATCCGCCACAATCAGGAAGGTGTGAATTCACACCATTTCATCCCGGGGCCGCTGTCCGAGATGGAATGGAGCATTCCCGGCTTCTATCGCAACTACTTCAGCATGATCTGAGACGCGCAAAATTCGGAGAAGAACGATGACAGAAATTACGCAGCGCAGATCACGACGGCGCGGGGGCGGGCGTGAAGCACGCGCGGCCGTGCGGACCAGCAATACCGCCTCGCAGGCGATCTGGCCCGGCATCCCCGGTGGCCGGTACAAGCCGCTGTCAGACGCCGATATGGCACGCATCCACGAAGCCGCGCTCGGCATTCTGGAACGCACAGGCGTCGGCGATCCCACGCAGGAAGTCCTTGATCTTGTGATGCCCAAGGGGGCGACAGTGAACGAGCACGGCAGGCTGTGCTTTCCGCGCGCCCTGATGGAGGACCTGTTGGCCAAGGCGGCCAGTGAATTCTATGTCCACGCACGCGGATCGCGAGCCGGCAAGGACGACATGCATTGCACTAAGGACAAGGTGTATTACGCAAACTCCGGCACCGCTGTGACAACGTTCGACGCCGAAACGCGCAGTTACCGGCCATCAACCCTCAAGGATATTTATGATTTCACCCGTCTGGTGGATCGGCTCGACAATATTCACATGACCGGCGACACGGTTCTGGCAACGGATGTTCCGCAGGATTATAAGCATGACATGAGCATGCTCTATGCCATCCTGGCGGGTAGCGAAAAACCGTCCTGCCTGACCTTCCGCACGCGCGAGCATATTCAGGACGCGATCCATCTGTTCGATCTGGCTTCGGGCGGGGAGGGCAAGTTCCTTGAAAAGCCCTCAGTCATCTTTGGTGGCTGCCCAATCGTTTCTCCCCTTCGCTTTGGGCGGGATAATCTGGAGATCCTGATCGATACCGCGAAAATGGGTCTCGTTTGCGATCTTGCAGTTCCGCCGCAAGCCGGGGCGACATCACCCGCGCCGCTGGCGGGGACCTTGGCGCAGGCGGTGGCCGAGACCCTGTCATGCGTCGCCATTGCCAACCTGCTCAACCCGGGCACACCGGTCGTCTTCGCGGCCTGGCCCTTCATCACCGACCTGCGCACCGGGTCGTTCACGGGCGGCAGCGGTGAACAGGCGCTGATTTCGGCCGCAGCCATTCAGATGGGCAATTTTTACAACCTGCCGACCAGCGTCGGATGTGGCATGACGGATTCCAAGATCCCCGACGCGCAATATGGTCTGGAAAAGGCGCTGACCTTCGCCTTGGCGGCCCATGCCGGGGCCAACCGGCTCTGCGAATTTGGCGGGATGGTCGGCAGCCTGATGGGGTGCAGCTTCGAGTCCATGGTCATCGACAATGAGGCCGCCGGAATGATCTCGCGAACGCTCCGTGGAATTGAAGTGAGCGACGAGACGCTTTCCGTCGACGTCATCCATGAATGCGCGATTGACCCCGGCCACTTCCTCGGCAACGCGCAGACCTTGCAATACATGGAGACCGAATATGTCTATCCGACCCTGTTAGACCGGGAACTGACCGACACATGGGAAAAAGCCGGGCGTCAGGACATGTTTGAACGCAGCCGCTCGGTGGTGGATGACATTCTGTCCAATCACTACCCGAACTACTTTGGCAGCAAGGCCGATGCGGAAGTGCGTTCGAGGTTCCCGATCAAACTGCCGCCCGAGGCGATGCGGGCGGGGTGAACTCTGCGGTTAACAGCAAAGGCATCGCAACGTGCAGGATTGCGATGCCGCGCTGTTGTAGTGCCTAAGTCCAAAACGCGCCCTTGTGCGTCAGGTCTTTGATTGCCAGACGGCCTCCAATTTCAAGAAGGCCGAACGCCTGGTTCAACTCGCCTACTGACTTGCCAAATCCAACCACCCTTCTTCGGGTTCTGAAACCGCTAGGCAAGGCAATCATGAACCCGCCGGCCCCTCCGCTTGCGTCTCGTGGTTCAAGCGGCGCAGGTCGTTTATCATTGCTTTGGCCAGCGAGATGCACATGAGCAGCAACACTACGCTGAACGGTAGCGCGCCAATGATCATCGAATTGGTCAAAGCCTCTAACCCGCCGCCACCGGCAATCAGCAAGGTTCCAATGACAAGCGTCAGCAGCGCGCCCCAGATAACGCGATGAAGCAAACCGGTGTCTTCAGACCCACCGGACATGATCGTGTTCATCACGAGAATGCCGGAGTCGGCGGACGTGACGAGGAAGGTCATGGTCAACACCACACACATGACGCTCATGATGATGAGGAAGTCGCCCGAAATCATTTCCCCCAAGGTGACAAACAGTGTCGCTGTTGTTGATGCGGCAAGGATTGACCCGTTGGCGTCCCCATTCAGCTCCATATCGATAGCGGCCCCACCCAGAATGGCCATCCAGGCGAAGCACACAAGGGACGGAGCAATAACCGCGCCAAGGATGAATTCGCGCACCGTGCGCCCCTTCGAGATACGCGCCAGAAAAAGACCCACGAAAGGCGAGAACGCGATCCACCACGCCCAATAGAAGGTCGTCCATCCGGCCTGCCATTCAAACAAGCGCCCCTGTGTGCCCGCGTCATAAGCCGCAGTCTTGGTTGCGTCGGAAAGATTGGCGGTATCGTTTCTCAACCCTTCCAGGAAGGCAGCTTTTGTACCCCAGGCATCTGTTGCGCCCGCAAACAGCTCTTCGACAAAGGGAGCCGCCTCGGCCGGCAGTACGGACGCGTACTCGATCTCCGATATTGGGCGATAAGCCTGAAAACTCAGCGAGATGAAGTTCTTGACGTAGTCGACCAGCGCCGTTGCATAAGTCGTTGCGGCAAACGCAAACGAGCCAAAAACAATGAACACTGCCAGCAATACCAGGGACAACAGCAGGTTGATGTTCGACAGGTATTTGACGCCGCGCCCCACACCAGAAACGGCCGAGAGTGTCGACATCATCATGACCAGAACCAGCGCCGTGATCAGTCCGGCGGTCGACGGCTTCATTGCGGTCGGCGCACTTTCCACAAGCCAATTCGCGCCGGTAATCAGAAACGCGCCATCGACCAGTTGAGAAACGCCATAACCGATCGTCACAGCCACGCCGAGTATCGTCGCCACGACGCCGAGTATATCGATCACATGGCCTGCAATTCCGTTGGAGTATTCTCCGAGCAACGGTGTCAGCGCCGTCCGAATTGTCAGCGGCATGCCCCGGGTATTGGCGTAGTAAGCAAGGCTCAGGCCGGTGACCACGTAAATTGCCCAAGCGTGAAAGCCGGTGTGCAAAAACGTATAGCGGTAAGCGCCTTCAATTGCCTCCTCACTTTTTGGAGCAACTTGCCCGGAAACGGTCAGTGGATTTGTCTCCCACAAACCCAGTGGTTCAGCGGTTGCGTAGACCATAAGACCCACGCCGAGACCCGCGCCAAACATCATCGAAAACCATGAAAAGTTTGAAAATTCCGGCGTCTCAACTTCTGCCCCAAGCCGCATTCGCCCGGTCGCCGGAACAAGCGCAACAAGAAAAAGGAAGAATACAAACAGACCGACCGAAATGTTGTAAAAGGCGTTGAATTCGGCCAGCAACCCTGACTTCCAAGAACGCAACGTGTCGTTTGCAGATAGCGGCCAAACCAACGCCCACAGGACCAGCAGCGAAACCGAGAATTTGCTGAACAGCGCAATCGGCAGGTTATATCCTTTGTAAAACCCGGTCCGCTGCGTTTCTATTTTGAGGTCTGTGAAGGGGTCCTCAAGCGCCATATTCTAACGGTCTCACATAGGTTGACTGTTTCACTTATGGCGCCGCAGCGCTAATCCCTTTGCAAGAACGCGCGACGCTTTCGACAACCAAAGAATAGACCCGAACAACAACTGGTTTCCACCTTCACGTTTTCTGGTTGGTCAGATGTCTCACAGAAAGTCTCGGTAATTCTGTTGGTTGGGTATTGTGCCAAACATCCTGGTGTTGATCGTGGCAGGTTCCGGGTGGCGCAGTTTTTTGTGTTGGTTTATCAGTTGCACGCAGCGTGCCGTTGTCAGCTTGGCGTGTGTGAACACACGCGGCCAAACTCCAATCTGAAATGACCATTGGGGATCAAATCAAACGCCATGGGAAGGCGGAGCGTGTACGCCTCATAATCAAATCGATCGGGTGCGTAACAAACCCGCTCGGTTCAGGCCGCCATGTGCCATAATATCTCGGACCACAGTCACTCAGATGCGATAAACACATTGGATACCAAGCTCGCCACTACGATTATCGCCGATATCTCGGACAGCACTCCGTTCTATGAGTCGATGGAGGATGATCAGGCGCGGAAGCTGATACAATTCGAGATCGACCGACTGCGCGAAGTGACAAGAAAATTTGGCGGAATTGACGTGGGGCAGAAAGGGGATGACGTCCTTTGCTACTTCTTTGATCACGCCGCCGCCGTTCATGCGGCGCTTGAGATGGTCAGCAAGCCCCCGGGAACGGTGCTGTCCGTTCATGCAGGGGTCCACAAGGGCCCCATCGTCATTGCCGAGAATGATATATTCGGCGAAACCGTAAACCTGACGGCGCGGTTGGCGGCGGCGGCCAACCCGGGCGAGGCCTGTCTGAGCGAAACCGTTGTGACCGGATTGCGATCGAACATCCGAAAGCAGTTGATCCCGATTGGAGCGCTGCGCCTGAAAGGCGTCAGCGATCCGGTCAGGGCTTATTCCCTGGTTGCAGCTACAGACGGTCTGAGTACGGTCATGCATTCGCCAACCCGATCCGGCGATGTTCCGCTGGGACAACAGGGCGAGAGTTTCACGCTTGTGCTGTATCACGACGACCAGTCCTGGAGGTGCAGGGAGGGCGAAGAGCTTAGCATCGGAAGGTCCAACCAGTGCGACGTGATATTGCCTCAGCCCTGGGTTTCGCGGCTGCATGCCGTATTCAGCGTCAAAAGCGGCAAGCTTACGCTGACCGACCGAAGTTCGTCCGGAACCTTTGTTCAGATCGAAAACGCAAGGGAAATCCAGCTGAAGCGAGAGACCGTCATGCTGGCTGACAGCGGGCTGATATCGCCGGCGCTACCTGTCCTGCACGCCGATGCGCGCCCGTTGGAGTTTGAAATCGTCCGCCGCTGAATATGATCTGTGTACCGTATTCCCGCTTCTGTGGCGAAAGTCTCAGAAGGAGACCTGCATTTATGTTAGGATCGGCGCGAAAGGTTGGTCTCAGCAAACTTCAGGAGGGAAAGATGTCATTGAATTCTTCTGGAAACCAAGTGCGCCGGGGCTGTCTTATCTTTGGGGCGATCACCTTGTTCGGCAGCATGACCGCCTATGCGCAGTCCACGATGCCCAACGCCTGCCCGGTGGACGGGTGCGAGGTTCAGATTGTTTCGGTCGAAAAAAACGGTGAAGAACTGGTGGTTACCTACGAGGCGAATTTCACGCCTGATGTGTCAAAGAACCACTTTCACGCCTGGTGGGGTGACAGCTATTCGGTCGAACAGGTTGGCCGCAATGCCCAGAGCGATTTCAACGTTGAACAGGGCCGCTGGCACCGGCATGACGAATACCCGAGCTATGTCACCAAAGAGGCGGCTTCCACGGCAGCGCGCGACGGAGGCACGATGATGTGCGTGACTGCCGCCGATCGGGACCACAATATCCTGGATGCGACCAAGTTCCATTGCGTTGACGTGAAAGAGCACCTCTAAGACGCAGACCGCAACATGAGTTTTCCTGCGTTCATTGGCCGGTATGCCGTCGAAAGGGAAATAGCCAGCGGAGGTTTTGCGGCAGTTGTCCTCGCGCGGGATGAGGAACTGGAGGTTCCTGTAACCCTCAAGATCCTCCATTCAAATCTGGCCGCCAATGAAAGCGTCATAGCGCATTTTCTTGAGGAGGCGCGCTTGCTGCGGCGCATCCGGTCACCGCGCGTCGTGTCGGTTCATGACGTAGGGCGGCTGGAAGACGGTCGTCCTTATTTCGTTATGGATTATGCGGACCGTGGGACTCTGGCCGAGCGGCTTAAGCAATTGGACCCCGCCGTGCTGGCAAGGCGCGAGGGTCTGGGCACTCTGATCGATGCACTGGCGGATGGCTTATCGGCGGTTCACGAGGCGAATGTCGTTCATCGTGATGTCAAACCCGCGAATGTTTTGATGCAAAGGGTTAAACGCAGCAGGGACAACGGCAACTCAGCCTCGCTTGACGCACTGGTAGAGCCGGACGAACGCGTCTTTTTAGCCGATCTCGGCATCGCCAAGGATCTTGCGATCGATGTGACCGGCGCGACCATGATGGCCGGCACCCCGTTGTATCAGGCCCCGGAACAGGCTGAACATGGGCATCCTGTCACGCCGATGACGGATATCTATTCCGCCAGCGCGTTGATGTGGCATGTCTTGACCGGCAGGCCGCCACCGCCGTTCCATCGTGTTTCTGAACATATCTCCGGGCTGCCGGACATGTGGCGCGACTGCATTGAACACGGCATGGCGATGGACCCCGAAGCCCGGTTTCAGGAAATGTTATCCTGGCGCAGTGCAATGAACGATGCGCTGGATCGCGACCGGCGCGAGGCTGCATCCGAAGCTGTAACCCAGATTTCGGAAAGCCGGGTGGAATGCCCCTATAAAGGGCTTGCTGCCTTTCAGCCCGAAGATTCTGGTTACTTCTTCGGGCGAGAGGATCTGGTCGAGGACCTCGTCAGCCGGCTTCAAAAAAGTCGCATTCTGGTGTTGGGCGGTTCGTCAGGCAGTGGCAAATCCTCGGTCCTGCGGGCTGGTCTTCTGCCGGCGGTTGCTGCAAATGCGATATCGGGCAGTGAAAACTGGCGGGTTTGCATCTTTACGCCAGGTCGGGATCCGATGACTGATCTGTATTTTCAGCTGATCGGCGACAACTCGCATCTGACGGCCCAGATTTCCCTGAACGACTTTATCGCCTATCCCAGCGCCGCGCGCCGTCTAGCAACCGCCAACAAGGGCGAGCTACTGATTTGTATCGACCAGTTTGAAGAACTGTTCACGCTGGTCACGCAAGAGCGCAGAGGCAAGTTCATCGAAGCCCTGTCGGCGATGACCGATCCAGCCGACAGCCGCGTGCGCATCGTGCTGACAATTCGGGCGGACTTCTATGCGTCTTGCGCTGAAATCCCTTGGCTTGCAGATCGCATTTCCGAGAACCAGTTGCTGGTCGGCCCCATGACGCGCCCCGAGTTGCGCAGGGCGATCAGCGAACCTGCGCGCGCGGCCGGGTTGCATATGGACAGATCTCTGATCGACGCCATTGTTGATGAGGCCGGGCGAGAGGCCGGTTCGCTGCCACTGGTGGCGCATTCTCTCTATGAAACGTGGAGCAGGCGTAAAGGCGCGGTTATGTCACTGGACGGCTATCGGCAGGCTGGCGGGGTTGGGGGCGCGATCAGCCAGACGGCCGAGACGCTTTATTCGAGCAGTTTTGACAAGAAACAGCAGGCGGCAACGCAACGGCTGTTTCTGCGTTTGGTCACTCCGGGCGAAGGCACACCCGATACGCGCCGGTTGCTGCCGATAGACGATGTCGAGCGTGACATTGACCCGGACACGACGCGGCGGGTTGTCGAGGCTTTGACGGATGCGCGGCTTTTGACGGTGGATGAAAAATCCGTGCAGATCGCGCATGAAGCGCTGCTTCGTACCTGGCCACGGTTGGATTCGTGGATCGAGGACAGCCGCGACGATCTGCGCATGCGCCAAAGGATTCAGCACGACGCGGCAGAGTGGCAGGCGGAAGACCGAGAACCGGATCTGCTGTATCGCGGAACCCGGCTGCTGGCTTCGCTGGAATGGTCCGAATGCCATGAAAACGTGCTGGGCAGTCAGGAACGCGATTTTCTGGACGCGGCGCGGGAGGCGCGCGAACGGGCTCTGGCCGTCTCCAACCAGCGCAGGATGCGGCGGCGGCGCATCAACCAGATTGCGGTGGGCGCTCTTGCCTTGCTCGCCGCAGGCGCGACGTCAGCTTCATTTCTGGCGCTTCGCGCCTCGCAGCTTGCGGAAAGCAACCGTGAGATGGCCGTTGCGGCCACCGCCGAAGCCAACGAGCGGTTTGCCCGCGCGCTGGGTGCGGCCGCGAACGGCTTGTCGCAAACCGATCCGCTGCTAGCCCTTTCCCTAAGCGCCGAGGCCATCGCCCGCGCCAAATCCGCCGGTTCCACGTCCGAGGCGCGAACCGCAATGCTGATGGCGCGGCAGCAACTGGAAAAACCCGGCCTGATCCCGTTGGGCAGCCCGCTGACAGTTGGCGATGCTCAGACCATGGCCTTTGACCCTTCGGGCCTGAGAGTTGCCGTGGGGCTGCGCGACGGGCGTATTATCATTCACAGTTCCAGCGCAGACGAGGGTGTTCTGGCGGAACTGGTGGGGCATTCGGGTGGTATCAGAGACCTCGCTTTTTCACCCGACGGAACGTTACTTGTTTCTGCGGCGACTGATGGGGATGTCCGCCTGTGGAATGTCATCCCGTCCCGGACCGGCCCGGTCACGACACTGTTTTCCGGCGATGACGTGGCATTTGGCGTGGCTTTCGACGCAAGCGGCCAGCGGGTCGCCTCGGCCACCGGCGACGGCACCGTCCGGCTGTGGGATGTCTTGACCGGGATGCAGATCGGCGCTCCGCTGGCGAAAATGCCACTGGGGTTCAAAAGGGTGGCGTTTTCGCCTGTGTCCGACGGGTTGGTCGCGGGAAATGTGGATGGTGCCATTTTCGGCTGGGTTGACCAGGAATGCGCCCCGGCGTTTCTGCCCATCCCGGGCGGCCCGCTTGGACCTGATCCGGATCATCTGTCCTTTGACAGCACCGGAAGTTCCTTCGCGGTATCCCACACCAACGGCAAGGTTTCGACGATCGGGTTTCCGCAAGGCGCGCCGATCATCGAACGGTTCCCGGATGCGGGACCCATTGTTGCAGCAACTTTCTCGGGTCCTGAAAACGTTTTGATAGGTGCCAGTGCCGATGGAACACTGCGCATGGAAAGTGCAGCCCTGTCGCCCTTGGGTGACGTGGTGCAGGCGCACAGTCAGAGTATCGTGGATATCGGAGTGGCGCGCGAAACGCCGGTGATGGCGACATTAGGCCGGGATCAGCAGATTCGTCTGTGGCGGGTCAACCCGGAACCTGGCGATGGTGATATGCTGGCCTTGCCGGACGGGACGAAAGCGCTGGGGGTAGCGTACAGCCCGAATGGCACGTCTATTGCCGTGGGCGACGACAACGGCAATGTCTGGATCTGGCATGTCGGGTCGGCGATGAAACCCATGTTGCTAAGGGGGCACGGCAATCAGGTCTGGGCCGCGGCGTTTTCAGCTGATGGCCAAATGCTTGTGACAGGTGACAGAGACGGCGACATTCGTGTCTGGGATACTGCGACCATGCAGTCAAAGCAGCGTTTTAACCTGGGCAAAACGCCGGTCTGGTCGGTAGCGGCTGCGGGACCTTCTGCGTTCTTCGCGGCAACTGGGTCCGGACTGTTTCGCTTGGATGTGTCTGAGAGCATCGCTGTCAACCCGGTTGAACCGGGCGAAATCGCCCTGAACCGCGTTGCGGTTTCGCCGGACGAAACCCGCGTTGCTGCCGCGTCACCGGACGGAAAACTCTACATCTGGATAACGGCCAGTAATCAGTTGGAACGGGTTATCGAAGCGGACGATAATACCGTGTGGAGCGTTGCTTTCAGTGCCGACAGCGCGCGGATCGCATCCGCCTCGAGCGACGAGGTGGTCAAGATCTGGGACGTGCAAACCGGCGCTGAACTGGCGTCATTTGGTGGCCATAAGGGCGGCGCGACCGATCTTGCCTTTCTGGCGGATGGTGCAACATTGGTCGCCATCGACAGATCCGGTGAGCTTCATTGGTGGGATACGGTTGCCAATTGGCGGCTCATGCCTGTCCAAAGGGTACATAAGGGACCAAGCTGGCGTATCGCTCTGGCGCCCGGCGGCCAGACCTTTGCGACATCGGGTGAAGAGGGAACCGTCCGTATCTGGGACAGGCTGAGCCTGGAGATTGCCTGTGCGCTGGGCGGCCCGACTTTCGACAAGAGGCGCAGGGGACAGTATCTGGGCAGCGCGGAACCATCGACAAGTTGCGATCGACCGGAGCGTTAGCGCGCGTCTGGCGGCTCACTTTCTTCAAAACGCCCGATGTAGTAGTCTGCGCCAATGGGAAGAAGGAGGCCGCTGCAATGGACTACTACGACCTTGGAAACTACTCCCGGTTGGTTTCGACCACGTCAAACGAGGCGCAACTTTGGTTCGACCGGGGCCTGGCCTGGACGTATGCCTACAATCACGAAGAAGCAATCGCGTGTTTTCGCAAAGCCGTGGGCGCTGATCCCGGTTGCGCCATGGCCCATTGGGGCATCGCCTATTGCATCGGCCCCAACTACAACAAACCCTGGGAGGCTTTCGAGGAAGAGGAAAAGCCTGACTGCATCGATGTGGCCGGTGCCTCGGTCAAGACCGCCTTGGCGTTGCTGGATGATGTTACTCCGGCCGAACGTGCCCTGATCGAAGCGTTGTCGGTGCGCTATCCCGAGACGGCAGAGATTGCGGACTTTGCGCCTTGGAATGACGCCTTTGCCAATGCCATGCGCGAGGTCCATGCAAAACACCCAAACGATCCGGATATCTGCGCGATTTTTGCCGAGGCGATCATGAACCGCACACCCTGGCAGCTTTGGGATTTGCCGACAGGACAACCGGCCGAGGGTGCAGACACCGAAGAGGCCATCGCCGTTCTCGACAAGGCATTCGAAACGCTTCCGGGTGCCTGGGCACATGCCGGGCTGTTGCACATGTATATTCACCTTATGGAGATGTCCCCGCACCCCGAGCGGGCATTGCGCCATGGCGATGCGCTGAGCACTTTGGTGCCTGATGCGGGCCATCTGCTGCATATGCCGACCCACGTGGACGTGCTTTGCGGGGATTACATGAATGTGGTGCTGCGCAACGAAGCGGCAATTGTGGCGGACCGGAAGTTTCTGAAACGCGAGGGAGCGGACAATTTCTATTCGGTCTACCGGTGTCACAACTACCATTTTAAAATCTACGGCGCGATGTTTCTGGGTCAGCCCACTGCCGCGCTCGAAGCGGCCGATGAACTGATCGCGACCCTGCCGTCAGAAACGCTGCGCCCAATGGCAGACTGGTTCGAGGGTTTCATCCCGATGAAACAGCACGTGTTGATCCGGTTCGGGCGATGGCAGGATATTCTGGATCAGTCCTTGCCCGACGATGAAGAGCTGTACAGCGTCACGCGCGCTATGATGCGGTACGCGCGAACGGTGGCGCTGGCCAATACTCAGCGTCTGGACGAAGCAGAGACCGAACGAGACCTGTTCTATCAGGCGCTGGATCGGGTGCCGGACAGCCGGATGCTGTTCAATAACACCTGCCGCGATATCCTGAAGGTGGCCGAACGGATGATGCTGGGCGAGCTGGCCTATCATCAGGGTCAGTTTGAAACGGCCTTTGAACACCTGCGCAGATCGGTCGGGATCGACGATAACCTGCCATATGACGAGCCGTGGGGCTGGATGCAGCCGACCCGCCATGCGCTGGGCGCGCTGTTACTTGAACAGGGGCAGGTCGAAGAAGCCGAGGCGGTTTATCGTGCCGATCTGGGGCTTGATGCAACGCTCAGCCGGGCCTGTCAGCATCCGGGCAATGTCTGGAGCCTGCATGGTTTGCATGAATGTCTGACGCGGCGTGGCGAAACGGTCGAGGCAGCGCATATCAAGCTCCAGCTCGACAAGGCGGTCGCGCGTGCGGACGTTCCGATCCGCGCGTCCTGCTACTGTCGTCAGAAAAACCTGGCCGCCGCGTAAGAACCTCGGAGTCTAAGGTGCGGGGCAAACCGGCCCCACACCGTTGACGGCCTTAGCCTTGTTCAATGACCTTGCGCGCCACCCGGAAACACTCCAGCGCCTGCGGTACGCCGCAATAGATGCCGATCACGTGAATGATTGCCCGAATCTCTTCGGTGGTGACTCCGTTGTTGATGGCGCCCCGGCAGTGGATTTCCCATTCATGCATCTTGCCGAGCGCGCCGATCATTGAGAGGTTCATCATCGAACGCGTCTTTGCGTCGATGACGTCATCGCCCCAACCAAACCCCCAGCACCACGCGGTCATGGCTTCCTGAAAAGGGCGGGTGAAATCGTCGGCGGCTGCCAGATTTTTCTCGACATATTCAGCGCCCAGCGTTGCTTTTCGCTGTTCCAGTCCTATCAGAAAAAGGTCTTCGTCAAAGATGTTCGCCATTCGGAACCTCCGGTTGGTTTGGGTGAATTCAGGACTTCAGGCGATGCCTGTACAGGTGATCATAATGCGGCTTCATCCGGCGATGAACCTGCCGGACCATTTCGGGTGCATCTTCGATCGAGATGTGCTTGCGTGGTTGTGGCGCAAGGCCGGTGGAGTTGGCCAGATTGGCGTGAAACGATCCGCCATCCCACCAGCTATGGGCAGACGGATCGCCGCCAGCCTCCCAGGTCAGAGCGTCTTCAATGAATGGTATGCCTATGGAATCGCAAAACTTTTGCGTCATGCTGTGCGGATCTTCCAGCAAGTCGTCGCTGTCGATCACGGGCGGCGGGGTGCCGTTTAGCGCTGTCAGCAGATCAAAAAGGGCGCGTTGTTCGGGGAAGCCGACTTCGCCTTCGGCAAAGTCCGGCCATTGCCGGTACATGGAAGTGATCGTTTTAGCAGGATCGCGGATCAGGAAAGCGTGAGTGAAATGAGACAGCAGCTCAGCATCCCACATGTGGTTGATATAATGCGGAAAATCCTTGAGGAACACCGGCCCCTTGCGGGCGCGCGCCCGGACGTCTTCCCAGACACTTTCAAGGGTCAGGCCCGGCGTGGTCTTTTCGCCCGGCCGAAAGCGATGCCAAAGCGGTTCTTCGCCCTGATACCACGCTTCACCAAAGGGTTCGTGCAGGCAATCGAGATCGCCGCGCTGGCGCATCATCCACTCGAAGGCCGTCGAGGTTGACCGGGGTACAGCCCAGAGCGCGAAGATTTGGTGCATTTGAACGACCTTTCGACTGCCATTCTTGTCTTTGTACAAGGCAAAATCCCGGCTACAGACGCCGCAGAAGCTGCCCGTGAGGTGTTTGGGGTGCGATGCCAAGCGATTTGAAGATGCGCCAGTACAGCGCGATGTCGTGGCCGATCACGGGCTTGCCGATTGCGGCCTCGAGATCATCGGCCAGATGCAAGGGACGTTGCGGAAGACCGCCCGGACCGGTTCGGAAATTGCACATGCCGTTGATCAGGATCGCGTCGGCCTTCGGGGCTTTGTCGGCAACATATTCGAAACTGCGGCGGGCCAGATCGCCGTCGAACACCCAGCGATGACTGTTGACCTCTTCCTGGCTGGAAAACCAACCCTGATCGTGAAAATTGCCGGCCCAGACCACGTCAAACCCGGCCTCGCGCAGGAAGCCGACGGTGCCCTGCCACCATTCGGGCCAGTGATAGGCCGCGTTAAGGGCGACCTTCTCGATGTTCATGTCCCGAAGCGCTTCGACCATGGCATAGCCTGCCATGTGAAACTCCGTGCCGTGTTTGTCGGACAAATCAGCACAGTGCTGCCGCACCCCGTCGACGCCCAGCCCGCAGGCATGGACCCAGTTCGACCCGACCTGACCGCAGACATCCACGCCATTGCGTGACATGCAATGCACGAAATCTTCGAGCATGCCAAAGTTCTTTTTCCGCTGATCCAGCCCGTGGACGTAATCCGGGACATGCAGCATCCAGCCATGCACGCCGACGGTTTCGGGGCACATGCGCAGGAAGTCCGATGGCGCGGCATCGAAATCGAACGGCGGAGAGGTGAAGCCGACCTGATAAGGAAAAAGCTTGTGTTCAGGCCGCCATTCTCCGGGCATCAGCATAATCGGCCTGTCCTTTCGAAGGATGAGAAAACTCGACGCATTCCTTGGGACAAAGGCACCGGCGTCATTCGACGGCCTCGCGCATCCATTGTTGCAATTTGGCGATCGAATGTTCCGACATCACGCCGCAACCCGGGTCCAGCACCAGCGGGCCGGGACGATAGCCGCGCGACTTGAGCCCGCGGTGCACGGATTCGACAAGGCGGATGTCTTCCTCGACCGTTGTTTCACGATCCTGTACGGCCAGTTGCCGGATCACCGCGCTTTCCGACCCGCCTTCGGTGTACCAGCCCCGCCAGACGGTGCAGTGGTCGGCGTCGACCGCGCGCCAGTGATAGGTGTTCAGCACGTTGCCCGGGTAGCACTGGAACGAGAACATCGGCCACAGAAACCATGACTGGTAATCGCCCGCATGCGGTACTGACAGGTCAATAGGGTAGGTCATCTTTTCCAGGCTCTGACATTCGGTCGTGTGACGCAGCACATAGCCGCCGCTTGCGTCGGGTTGAATGTCATAGGTCTCGGGCTTGACCACGCCTTCGGCAAAGGTCGGGTGATTGGTCGGGCAGTGGTAGCATTCCGAGTAATTCTCGATACTGACCTTCCAGTTGCAGTTTTCCGGAATTTCCACCCATTCCAGCGGTTCCAGATTGTCGATGTTCGGAACAAAGGCGCGGATTTCTTCGCGCACACCGGGATACCATTCATCCATAGGTGCGGCGTCATCGTCGAGATTGACGAAGATAAAGCCGTTGAAGACCTCGGTGCGGACAGAGGTCAGGCAGATGGCGCTGCGGTCAAAGCCGGGGACGGATTTGATGTTGGGACCGGCGCGCAGTTGGCCGGACAACTCGTAGGTCCAGGCGTGATAGGGGCAGACGACGACGCGCGTGTTGCCCGCACCGGTGACCATCTCGTGCGCACGATGCTGGCAGACGTTGTAGAAGGTGCGGATTTCGCCATCGCGGCCGCGGATGCAGAACAGGCTTTGCCCGGCGATCTCGAAGGCGAAGTAATCCCCGGTCTCGCGGATCTGCGCGATGTGGCCCGCGAACTGCCACGTTCGGGCCAGCAGACCCTGCAACTCCTGCCCGAATATGGCGGGATCGGTATAGTATCGGGCGTCAAGGGAATGGGTCAGGGGGGCGTTCATTCGGGCTCCTCCGCGTAGAGGCCAAGTTGGTGTCTGCGTTGGTGAAACCGTTCCACCCGCTCGACGATCTCATCGCTGGACACCGCGATCACGAACGACAGCAGTGTTTCCAGCAAAGCGATGGTCGAAACGGAGGACGGGAAGAACTGTGGTGTGTCGGCGGCGACGACAAAACCGTGATGTGCGTTCAGGATCACCGGGCTGGCCGGGCTGTCCGAGATGCCAACGACGGTCAGGCCTTGCTGGCGGGCCAGCTTGATCGCTTCGATCACCTCGGTCCGGTAGGGGCGGCAGGTGATCGCGATCAAAACGTCCTGTTCATCGGCCCAGGCCAGATCATCCACCGGGGTCGAGCCGGGTCGCGGGATGGCGTGGAACTGTTTCATCCCTGTCGAGGCCAGATAGGTGAAATTGCGCGCGTTCGAGTTGTTGACGCCGACGCCCAGCGTGAAGATCTGGCGGCTGTTCCAGATGTCTTCTGCGGCAGCTTTCAGCTTTGTGGCGTCGATACCGGCAAAGGTTTCTTCGATGTTGCGAATCGCGGCGCCGACCATATCGGCGTAAAGCCCGCCCAGTTCGCCCGACTTGCCAATGTCCTGCAACCAGCGGGCACGGTCGGGAAACGACACGCTGCCCTTGCGAATCGCTTCGCGGAAGGGCGCGCGGAAATCCTCGTACCCATCGAAGCCGACCTGACGCGCCATGCGGACAAAGGTGTTGGGCTTCACTTTTGCCGCTTCGGCAATCTCGCGCACGGTCGAGACCCCAACGTCGCTTGGGTTTTCCAGCACATAACGCGCGGCTTTCTGCGCCTCGGGGGTGAGGGCGTCCCACTCCTGACTCAGGCGGTTCAGAACGATTGATGATACATTTGTGTCATTCATGATTGACGATGGTACATTTGTGGAATTAGCCTGTCGAGCAGAAACGCGACTCGGGAAGAGGAAAAATCATGTCCGGGAATGAATTGCCGTCACAGGCCCGTGTGGTCATCGTCGGAGGCGGTGTTATGGGGGTCGGTCTGGCCTATCATCTGGCGCATGAAGGGTGGGGCGGTGATACCGTCCTGCTGGAGAAGGCTGAACTGACCAGCGGCAGCACCTGGCATGCGGCGGGCCAGATCACGCATTCGACCTCGAGCTTTGGGCTGGGCAAATGCGTGGACTACAACATCGGCCTGTATTCCGGCCAGCTGGAGGCTGAGACCGGCCAACCCGTCACATGGCATGGCTGCGGCTCGTTCCGGCTGGCCTATACCGAGGACGAGATGGACTGGTTGCGCCACACGTTGTCGGTGGGCCGGTCGCTGGGGTTCAACATCGAGCTGGTCGGCCCCGAGAAGGTCGCCGAGCTGCATCCGTTCTATAATCTCGAGGGCGTTCTGGGTGCGCTCTATACGCCAGATGACGGGCATGTGGATCCGACCAATGTAACAATGGCGATGGCGACCGGCGCGCGTCAGAAAGGCGTGCGAATCTTCCGCAATTGCCGCGCCACCAACATCACGCAGGCCGAAAATGGCGAGTGGGTGGTCGAGACCGAGTTGGGCGCAATCACCTGCGAGCATGTGGTGAACGCGGGCGGTACCTATGCCCGGCAGATGGGTGAATGGTCCGGTTTGCAACTGCCGATGACCTCGATGACCCACCATTACTTCGTGACCGAGCCGGTGCCGGAGTTCCAGAACCTGGATAAGGAGCTGCCGGTGATCCGCGATGACCGCAAGGTCTCGGGCTATATCCGGATGGAGCAGCAGCGCGGGCTGATCGGGATCTATGAGAAGGAAAACCCGAACTCGGTCTGGCACGATCATTGCCCGTGGGAATACGAGAACTGGCTGTTCGACGCGGATTACGACCGGGTGATGCCGTGGCTAGAGGAAAGCCTGAACCGGATGCCGATTTTTGCCGAGCTGGGTATTCAGCGCGATGTGCATGGGGCGATCTCGCATCCGCCGGATGGCAACCCTCTGATCGGGCCCGCGCCCGGTGTTCGGAACTACTGGTGTTGCTGCGGGACCCAGATCGGGATCGGCTGGGGGCCGGGTCTGACCCGCGAACTGGCGCGCTGGATGGTGCATGGCGCTGCTGATATTTCGATGCGCGAGTATGACCCGCGACGGTTTGGCAGCTATGCCAACAAGGACTGGCAGGTGATCAAGGCGGAAGAGGACTATTGCCTGCGTCACGAAGTACCCTTTCCGCATTTCAACCGTCTGGCGGGGCGCCCGATCAAGCCGTCCCCTTTGTATGAGTTGCTGAAATCCAAAGGCGCGGTGCACGAGGAGGTCTATGGTTTCGAACGCCCCCGCTGGTTCGCGCGGGACGGCGTGGAGCAGCGCGATCACTATTCCTTCCGCCGTACACCTGCCGATGACATGGTCGCGGCTGAAGTCAAAGCGGTACGCGAGAGCGTCGGCATCATGGATGTCACCGCCTTCACCAAGGTCGAGGTCTCGGGGCCGGATGCTTATGCCCTGCTGGACCGGCTGACCGCCAACCGGATGCCGCAGAAGGTCGGCTCGATCACGTTGACCCATATGTTGAACCGGCGAGGGCGGATCGAGTTGGAGACGACCATTGTCCGCATGGCCGAGGATCGGTTCTATCTGGTCTGCGCGGCGTTCTTCGAACAGCGCCTGCTGGATCATCTGGCGCAACAGCGCGCAGTTGAGGATGTGCAGATCACCGCATTGTCCGCAGACTGGTCGGCCCTGTCGCTGAACGGCCCCCGCTCGCGGGACGTGTTGGCGCGTTGCACCGACGCCGATCTGTCCAATGCCGGGTTCCGCTGGCTGTCCGCGCAGGAAATCACCATAGCGGGCCACAAGGTCTGGGCCTTCCGTATGTCCTATGCCGGTGAGTTGGGCTGGGAACTGCACATGCCCAACGCCGCCTGCCTGGATGTCTACAACGCGTTGTGGGTGGCAGGCGAGGCCCATGGCATCACCGATTATGGCAGCTTTGCCATGAACGTGATGCGGATGGAGAAGGCCTTCAAGGGCGCGGGTGAACTGACCAACGAGGTCACGTTGGCCGAGGCAGGCGTGCTGCGCTTTGCCCAGACGGACAAGGACTATCTGGGTAAGGACAAGACCCTGAACACTGACCTGCCCTGGGTGTGTGCATATCTCGAAATCGAGCCGGATGGTGTTGCGGATGGCCATGGTGGAGAAGCTGTGGTGCTGGACGGGCGTGTCGTGGGGTCGACCGCTTCGGTGGTCTATGGTCACACAGTCGGTAAGATCCTGGCCTTTGCCTATGTCAAACCCGACGCGGCCGCGCCCGGAACCGCAGTAGAGGTCGTGATCCACGGCAAGCCCCGCGCGGGCCGGATTCTTGGTCAGCCGGCCTATGACCCCGAAAGCCTGTTGCCCCGCACAGACGCAATAATGGAGACCGCGTGATGAGCCTGCCCGATACGATGAAAGCCATGGTCACGATGGGTCACGGCGGGCTGGAGCAGATGGTGCTGCACACGGACTGGCCGCGCCCGGACCCCGCCGCCGGAGAAGTTCTGATCAAGGTCGCCGCCTGCGGTCTGAACAACACTGACGTGAACACGCGATCCGGCTGGTACTCCAAAACCGTCTCTGAGGCGACCACCGGAGGTGCTTTCGAAGAAGTCAGTGAGGACGACCCGACATGGGGCGGCGCGCCGATCACCTTCCCCCGCATTCAAGGGGCCGATATCTGCGGTGAAATCGTGGCCGTCGGTGAAGGCGTTGACCCTGCCCGTATTGGCCAACGTGTCATCACCGATGGCTGGTTGCGGGACCCTGCCGACCCGGAAAACATGGACAAAACCGGCTATTTCGGTTCGGAACGCGATGGCGGATTTGCCGAATACGCGACCACGCTTGCGGTTAACGCTGTGCCGATCAACTCGGGCCTTTCGGATGCCGAATTGGCGACGTTCTCGTGTTCTTACTCCACCGCCGAAGGCATGCTGACCCGCGCCAACGTGACCGAAAAAGACACGGTGCTGGTGCCCGGCGCGTCCGGCGGTGTTGGGGGCGCTTTGGTCCAGTTGGCCAAGCGCCGCGGTGCGCGCGTGATCGCGCTGGCGTCCGAGGCGAAGCATGCCGATGTGGCCGAACTGGGGCCCGATGTGATCCTGCCGCGCGCGCCGGAAAACCTGCGGGCGGCGCTGGGCGACGAGAAGATCACCGTGGTTGCCGATGTGGTGGGCGGGCCCTACTGGCCGACCCTGATCGACATTTTGGAACGAGGTGGTCGGTATACCTGTTCCGGCGCCATTGCGGGCCCGATGGTCGAGTTTGACCTGCGGACTTTCTATTTGCGCGACCTGACCTTTACCGGCTCGACCGTGATCGACCCGCAGGTAATGCGGAACCTCGTGAAGTATATCGAAGCCGGAGAGATCAAGCCCGCGCTGGCCGCGACCTTTCCGCTGGAAAAGTTGCGCGAGGCGCAGGCCGCCTTCATCGCCAAACAACACACCGGCAATATTGTGGTGATCCCATGACGCTTGATGACGTACTGGAAGCGGCCCGGTTGGTGCATCAGGCGCATCCTGATCTTGCCGCTTTCGGGGCCTGGCCCGATGATCTGACTCCCACAGGTCTGCAGCCTGCGCCGATACCGGCGACCGATCTGGTGCGTGACTTTGCCGAGGACGTCGGGGAGCCGACCCGCGATCTGGTCGCGGCGATCAAGGCGACGGCGCATCTGGCGCAGTGGAAGCTGACCTATACCGAAGAGGAGGTCGGCGCGGATTTCCTGAACCGCTTTGGGTACTACGAACTCTTTGGTCCGACAGGGCATTTCCACTCGACTCAGCTGCGGGGCTACGTCGCGTATTGGGATGCCGGCCTGAACTATGATTGGCATAGCCATCAGGCTGAGGAGCTGTATCTGACTCTGGCGGGCGGGGCGGTGTTCCGGGTCGACGGAAACGAGGCCTTCGTCGGCCCTAACGAAACGCGGCATCACGAAAGCTGGCAAAGCCACGCCATGACCACGACAGAACAGCCGATCCTGACCTTTGTCCTGTGGCGCGGCGACGGGATGGGCGATCTGCCCAGAATGGACGCTGCATGAAGATCAACCGTATCCGCGTCTTCCAGACCGGGCTGCCCTATGTAGGTGGCACGTATGTCTGGGGTGCGGGCAACGCGATTGAAACCGCTATTGCGTCGGTGGTCGTGATCGACACCGATGCCGGATTGCAGGGCTGTGGGGAGTTCACGCCCTGCGGCGAGAACTACATGGTGGCGCATTCCGAAGGTGTTCCTGCACTCGCACGTCTGGTGGCACCAAAGCTGTTGGGGGAAGACCCGCGTCAGGTCGGGCGGATCGAACGGCTTCTGGATCACCTGGTACAGGGGCATGGCTATGCCAAGGCCCCGTTCGATGCGGCATGCTGGGATATTCTGGGGCAGGCCTGTGATCAGCCGGTGTGGATGCTGCTGGGCGGTAAGCTGACCGACGGTGCGCCGATGTACCGGGTGGCCCCACAAAAGGCGGTGGACGAGACCGTGGCCGAGATGGATCGCTACCGGGATCAGGGCTATCGCCAGTTTCAGGTCAAAGTCGGCGGCGATTGGGTCACCGATATTGACCGTATCCGCACCACGGTGCCGCTGTTGGAGCCGGGTGAAAAGGCGATGGCCGATGCCAATCAGGGCTGGCGCGTGGACAATGCGATCCGGGTGGCGCGTGCCACGCGTGATCTGGATTTCATTCTGGAACAGCCCTGCCGCACCTATGAAGAATGCCAGCAGGTGCGCCGTGTCGCCGAGCAGCCGATGAAGCTGGACGAATGTCTGACCGGCATCCACATGGCGCAGAGGATCGTGGCGGATCGCGGGGCCGAGATCTGTTGCCTGAAGATCTCGAACCTCGGGGGGCTCAGCAAGGCGCGGCGCGTGCGGGATTATCTGTTAGATAACCGAATTCCGGTGGTCAGTGAGGATACCTGGGGTGGCGAGATCACATCCTCGGTCGTGGCGCATTTCGCGGCCTCAACCCCGGCAGAGTATCTGCAGAACACCACCGATCTGATGAACTACAACACGCGGTCGACCGGAATCGGCGGTCCGGTGTCGCGGGATGGCAAGCTTTACGCCTCTGATACGCCAGGTCTGGGCGTAACCCCTGATTTCGAAAGCCTCGGCGCGCCGATAGAGGAGTTCCGCCTATGAGACCACAAGCAACGGCAACTCAAATGATTGACGACGCCCGTGTTCGGGTGACGCGATTTGACTTTGCGCCCGGTGGGGAAACCGGGTGGCATCGGCACGAGATGGACTATGTCATCACCGCCATCTCCGATTGCCATATGCGGCTGGAATTGCCCGATGGCTCGGTCAATGACGTGACGGTCCCGGCCGGATCCGCGTATCGGCGCGATGAAGGGGTCGAGCATAACGTTATCAATAACGGGGACAGCCCCATGTCCTTTGTCGAAGTGGAACTGAAATGAAGATCACCCGGATATCGGTCTATCACGTCGATCTGCCGTTGGAGCATCCCTATTGGTTGTCCGGCGGGCGGCTCAAGTTCGAGGTGCTTGATGCAACGCTGGTCAAAGTCGAAACGGATGAGGGCCTGGCCGGCTGGGGCGAGGGCACTCCTTGGGGCCACACGTACGTGCCCGCACACGGGCCGGGTATCCGCGCGGGAATCGAGACGATGGCGCCCTTCGTTCTGGGCCTGGATCCGCGCAAAGTGTTGGATGTGGAACGTGCCATGGATCTTGCCTTACCCGGACATCTCTATGCAAAAAGCCCGATCGACATGGCCTGCTGGGACATCGCCGGTCAGGCGGCGGGCCTGCCCATTGCCGACCTTATGGGCGGCGGATCACGAACACCGCGTCCGATTGCTTCGTCCGTGGGTGCGAAGACCGTGGAGGAAACCCGCGCGGTGATCGAGCGCTATCGCAGCCGGGGCTACATCGCCCATTCGGTGAAAATTGGTGGAGATGTCGAACGCGACATTGCCCGTGTTCGCGATGTCGAAAGCATCCGGCGACCGGGTGAGATCATCCTTTATGACGTCAACCGGGGTTGGACCCGGCAACAGGCGCTGCGGCTGATGAGTGCCTGCGAGGACCTGAACGTCACGTTCGAACAACCCGGCGAGACGCTGGATGATATCGCCGCTATCTCGGGCCGTCATGCCTCGCCCGTGTCAGTCGACGAAAGCCTCGTCACCCTGCAGGACGCCGCCCGCATTGCCCGCGATGGCCTGGCCGAGGTGTTCGGGATCAAGCTGAACCGTGTCGGCGGCCTGACCAAGGCGGCGCGGATTCGTGATATCGCGCTGGCCCATGGTATCGACATGTTCGTGATGGCCACGGGCGGGTCGGTTCTGGCGGACACCGAAGCGCTGCATCTGGCCGCGACCATCCCGGATGACAACTGCCACGCGGTCTGGGCCTGTCAGGATATGATCACCCTCGACATCGCTGGCGGGCGCGGTCCGCGTAACATTGATGGCTACCTGCATCTGCCCGAAACGCCCGGCCTTGGTGTTTCGCCGGACGAGGATGCGCTAGGCGATCCGGTCGGAGCCTACCAATGAGGATCACCAAGATAACGCTCTGGTCTGTCGACCTGACAAGTCACGAAACCTATCACATGGCCGAGGGCAAGACCTGCGCGACAGTCAAAAGTCATATCCTGTGTCTGGAAACGGATACCGGCTTGAAAGGCTGGGGCGAGGTCTGCCCGATCCCGCATTACCTTCCCGCCTATGCCGATGGGGTTCCCGCAGCTGTGGCCGAGATGGGGTCGGAAATTCTTGGCATGTCTCCCTTCGGGGTCGATGCGCCCATGCGCAAGCTGGATGGGTTTCTGCAGGGGCATCTCTATGCCAAATCCATCGTGGATCTGGCGCTGTGGGACCTGTTTGGCAAGGCCTCGGGTCAGCCGGTCTATGCGCTGCTGGGCGGGCGGACACAGGCGGATATGCCGCTGTACCACTCGATTACCTGCATCGCGCCAGATGACATGGCGCGGATCGCCAAGACCGCTTACCAGACCGGCATTCGCCAGTTTCAGGTCAAGCTGGGCGTCGAAGGCGACTGGCAGGCTGACGCCGAGCGGCTGATCAAGGTGCGCGAGGCCGTGGGGCCGGGACCGCTGGTTTATGGCGACTGGAATTGCGGGGCATCGCGGCTGCAGGCGACGCGCACGGGCCGGGCGGTGGCGCATCTGGATGTGATGCTGGAACAGCCCTGCAAAACGCTAGAGGACTGCGCGGCGGTGCGCCAGGCCACCGGCCTGCCGATGAAGATCGACGAAAACGCTCATGATCTGGCCTCGCTGTTGCAGGCGCATGCGCTGGGCTGCATGGATGCCGTCGCTTTGAAAATCTCGAAATTCGGCGGGCTGTCGGCCATGCGCCGGGCGCGGGATCTGACCGTGCATCTGGGGGCCGAGATTTGCGCCGAATGCACCTGGGGGTCGGATATCGTGACGGCGGCAGCGCTGCATTTCGCGGCGTCGACACCGGCTGCGTCGCTGATGAATACCTGCGACCTGTCTTCCTATGTCTCCCCGCGCGTCTGCCCGGACGCACCAAACCGTGAAATTGGCCGGATTGCCCCGCCTGAGGGTCCGGGGTTAGGTGTTACACCGGACCCGGAGGTTCTTGGCTCCCCAATATTGGAGATCGTTTGAGATGCTGAAAATCAATACGCAATCCGAATGGATCGCCCGCGCGAACGAGGTTCTTCCCGCCGGCGGGTTTGGCAATTTCGATCCGGGTATCATCATCGCCCGCGGCGAAGGCAGCCGCGTCTGGGATGAGGATGGCAAGGAATATGTCGATTACCTGATCGGCTCGGGGCCGATGCTGCTGGGCCATGGCCACCCCGAGGTGATGGAGGCGGTGCTGGAGCAATTGCCCAAGGGTATGACCTTTTTTGCCAACAATGCAAAGGGTGTCGAGCTGGCCGAAGCGATTGTCGATGCGGTGCCGTGTTGCGAGCAGATCCGCTTTGTCGCCTCGGGCGGTGAGGCGGATATGTATGCGATCCGGCTGGCCCGCGCCTATACCGGTCGCGACAAGATCCTGAAATTCGAAGGCGGTTATCACGGTATGAGCGCCGAGGCGCAGATGAGCCTGGCCCCCAGCCGCGAGGTCAACTTCCCACAGGCCGTGCCCGACAGCGCCGGTATCCCGCAGGGCGTGGCCGACCAGATGCTGATCGCGCCTTTCAATGATCTGGAGGCGGTGTCGAACCTATTGAATGAACATGACGACATTGCGGCCATCATGGTCGAGCCGCTGCAGCGGATCATCCCGCCTGAACCGGGATATCTGCAGGGGCTGCGCGATCTGTGCGACAAGCACAGTGTTCTGCTGATCTTCGATGAGATCGTGACCGGGTTTCGTCTGGCCTATGGCGGTGCGCAGGAGAAATACGGTGTGACGCCCGATATCTGCACGCTGGGCAAGATCACCGGTGGCGGTTTTCCCCTGGCGGCTCTTGGTGCCAGCGCCGAGATCATGAAGCATTTCGACAAGGCGAAGGTGGGCGAAGAGGGCTGGCTCATGCAGTTGGGCACGCTGTCCGGCAATCCGATCGCGTCCGTGGCCGGTTTGAAAACCATGGAGGTTCTGCGCCGCGACGGTGTCTATGACAAGCTGCGCGCAACCGGAAAGGCGCTACAGACCATGCAGTCTGAAGCGCTGAGCGCCGCCGGTATCCCACACCGGATTTGCGGCGATGAGACACTGTTCGACATCTATTTCACCGCCAACACTTGCCGGGACTACCGCAGCGCGAAACATGATGATCCCCAGCGCAACGTCGTCTACAACGCCGCCTTGCGCGAGGCGGGTATCTTCAAGGCGCCGGGCAAGCTGTACCCGTCGCTGGCCGTGACCGAGGCTGATCTGGAACACACACGTGCGGCGGTGGCAAAGGCGGTTGCGGCCATCGTCTAAGGGTTTTGGCGCCCTGCGATCAGGTTTGCCCGGGCTTGCGCAATGGCCGGTGTTCTGCGCAAGTCGCATCTGAGTGGTGTCCCGGGATACCGCTCTTCAGGATCGAACCCAACAAGCTTGGTCCCCAGGAATGTCGCAGATCATATTCTGCACCCGCCGGACTGGGCCGAAGTCATGAAACAGGGGCTGAGACACCATGACATGCTGTTTGTCGGCGTGCACTGCCCGGTGCCTGAGCTGATCCGCAGAGAGGCAGCCCGCGGTGACCGTCCGCCCCGGCAGCGCGGAACAGGACCAGCGGACAATTCACAAAGGCCGGCAATACGATCTGGAGGTCGACGCGATGGACGGGGTGGATGCCAACGTGGACGCGATCCTTGCGGCGTGGCGCAGCGGCACGCGCAAATCAGAATTCGCGATCTAGCGTTGGGGGGCTTGACGTTTAGCCGCGCGGCTGTGCCGCCGGGTAGACGCCCAGAATTTCAACGTTGGTCGTGAAGTGTTCCAGCTCGTCCATGGCCAATTGCACGTTGCGGTCCTCGGGGTGCCCAACGATGTCGGCGTAGAACTGGGTCGCGGTGAACGAGCCGTCGATCATATAGCTTTCCAGCTTGGTCATGTTGATGCCGTTTGTCGCAAAACCGCCCATCGCCTTGTAAAGGGCGGCCGGGATGTTGCGCACCTGAAACACGAAGCTGGTGATCATGCCGTGATCCCCGCGTGGCGTCAGGTCGGACTGCCGAGACATGACCAGAAACCGGGTGGTGTTGTTGTCGCGGTCCTCGATATGGCGGGCCAGCACGTTCAGGCCGTAGATTTCTGCCGCAAGCTCGCTGGCAAGGGCCGCCGAATGCAGCTCGGCCTGTTCTGAAACCTCGCGCGCGGCACGGGCGTTGTCGGGGCTGACGCGGCCGCGAATGCCATGTTCCTTCAGAAATCCCGCGCATTGCGGAAGCAGCACCAGATGCGAATGCGCCTCGGTGATGTCTTCAAGCTTTGCGCCCGGAACGCCCAAAAGGTTGATGTGGACGCGCACGAAGGCCTCATCGATGATGTGCAGCCCGCTGTGCGGCAGCAGCCGGTGAATGTCGGCCACCCGGCCATAGGTCGTGTTCTCGACCGGCAACATCGCCAGATCCGCGTCACCGGCGCGAACCGATTCGATCACATCCTCGAAAGTGCGGCAGGGCAGGGCCTCCATATCGGGGCGCGCGTTGCGGCAAGCTTCGTGGCTGTAGGCGCCGGGCTCACCCTGAAATGCGATGCGATTGGTCATTTGGTCGATTCCGTGCAACAAGTTCTTGATTTGGGCGTTTAGTCGCGGTGTCTATACCTTGCCTCTTGCAAGGGGAAGCCTTAGACACCCCGCAGACAGCTGAAATGGACTCGCGATCAATGTTCGACACGATGACAGTTACCAAGGCCGCCGCAGGCCTGTTCGGCACCTTCCTGGTGCTTCTTCTGGCCAAATGGGGGGCAGATGTTCTCTATAGTGTAGATGCCCATGGCGCCGAAGCCGCCTATGTCATCGAAACCGAAAGCTCGGGCGAAAGCGCCGACGGCGAAGAAGTGGTATTCGAGGACATGCTGGCAGCGGCCGATCCTGAAAAGGGTGCGAAGGTATTCCGCAAGTGCACCGCCTGCCACAAGCTGGAAGACGGCGCCAACGGCACTGGCCCATATCTGTACGCGATTGTGGATCGTCCGGTTGCGTCCGCCAAGGGCTTTACCGGCTATTCCGCATCCATGCAGGCCCATGGCGGCAACTGGACGCCAGAGGCGCTGGATGCCTTCCTGACAAGACCCAGCAGCTACATTTCCGGCACCTCGATGAGCTTTGCCGGCCTGAAGAAGCCGCAGGAACGTGCCGACCTGATTGCCTATCTGCAGACCATCGGCAACTGATCGGCCGATCGGATGAACCGAATTCAAAGCCGCTGCCCCGTGCAGCGGCTTTATTTTTTGTCTAAGGACAACTTCACAATCCGTTCACGCGTTCTAAACTTGCAACTTACAGTTCTGGCCTTTTAGCTGTCGGTCACAACAATGAAGACGGAAACGACCAAGAGGATGAGCACCATGAAATCCCTTCTGTCCAGTAATCTCAAATTGCACGCCCGGTCCTGGGCTGCCGTTGTGGGGGTTTCTGCCGCTCTGGTCGTGGGGGCCGCGAATCTGGCCGGGGCCGTTGAGGAGGGCGTGACGCGCAGCCACGGGTATTCCTATTTTGGCAATCTCGACTACCCGCCCGATTATCCGCATCTGAACTATGTCAATCCCGAAGCCCCCAAGGGGGGCGAGCTGTCGCTGGCGGGGTCTGGCACCTTCGACTCGCTTAATCCTTATTCGCGCAAGGGCCGCGCCGGGGCGCTGACGTCGATCCAGTATGATGCGCTGATCGACAGCGCGTCAGACAGTGTGGGGCAGTATTACGGTCTGCTTGCACACAGCATGGAGTATGATGAAGGGCGCAATTACGTGATTTTCCACATGCGACCGGAGGCGACGTTTTGGGATGGAACACCGGTGACAGCCGAGGATGTGGTCTACAGCCATCGCCTGTTCATCGAGCAGGGGTTGCCATCTTATGCGCAGGCCGTCGGTCGCATGGTGACAGGGGCCGAAGCGCTGGACGATCACACGGTGAAATTTTCCTTTAGCCCGGAAGTGACGCGCCGCGGGCTGATCGAAACGGTCGGGTCGACGCCGGTATTCTCGAAAGCCTGGTTCGAGGCTGACGAATCCCGCCGTCTGGACGAGCCCCGGCTTGAGGTTGCCGTGGGGTCCGGGCCTTACAAGCTGGACAGTTACGACATCAACCGGCGCATCGTCTACAAACGCCGGGACGATTACTGGGGCAAGGATCTGCCGATCAACGTTGGCCGCAACAACTACGACACCATTCGTATCGAGTATTTCGCCGATCAGACTGCCGCGTTCGAGGGGTTCAAGGCTGGTGAATACACCATGCGGATCGAAAGTGACCCCAAGCTTTGGGCCTCGAGCTATGATTTTCCGAAGCTGACCCAAGGAACGGTCGTCCGCGATGAGATTGCGGATGGCAGCCCTCCGACGCCTTCCGGGTTTGTGTTCAATCTGGGTAAACCGCAATTCGAAGACAAAAAGGTGCGGAAGGCGCTGGCGCTGGCCTTTAACTTTGAATGGGCCAATGAATCGCTGATGTTCGGCTTGAACGCACCGCGCAATTCCTTTGTTCAGGACACCCATATTGAGGCCAAGGGGCCGCCGGAGGGGGCTGAACTGGCCTTTCTGGAAAGCCTTGGCGATATCGTGCCGGATGAGGTTCTGAGCGAACCGGCCCTGGTGATGCACGAGTCCAGTTCGGCGCGCCTGAACGATCGGCGAAACATGCGGGCGGCCTCGAAGCTGCTGGATGAGGCTGGCTGGCCGGTTGGAGATGGCAATCTGCGCCGGAACGAACAGGGTCAGACGCTGAAGGTGAACATTCCCTATTCTTCCAGCATTCCGACCTCGACCGCGACGATGATCGAGACCTTTGTGCAGAACCTGCAGGCCATTGGTGTGGATGCAACGGCGGAAAAGGTGGATCCGTCGCAATACACGCTGCGCCGGCGCGAGCGGGACTATGACATGATCCATTCCACACAGTATGGGGCGTTCCTGTCCACCGGCGGGGGGCTCAGCCAGATGTACGGCTCGAAAGAGGCTGCGTTCAGCCTTTTCAATCCGGCCGGTCTGGCCAGCCCATTGGTGGATGCGGTGATCGAAGCCTCGTTCGATACCACGAATCAGGCAGAACAGGACGCGGCGTTGATGGCGCTTGACCGCGTGTTGCGGTATGAGTTTTTCGTGATCCCGGATGGATACGTTGCGGACTATTGGACGGCTTACTACGACATGTATGAATACCCGGAAAACCTGCCTCCGTTCAGCCTTGGTTATCTGGATTTGTGGTGGATCAATCCGGAAAAAGAGGCGGCTCTGAAAGCGAAAGGCGCGCTGCGATAACATGGGCGCGTATATTCTAAGACGCCTGTTGCTGGTCATTCCGACCCTTCTGGGCATCATGATCGTCAACTTCACGCTGGTGCAGTTCGTGCCGGGCGGCCCGGTTGAACAGATCATCGCCCAGATCGAAGGGCAGGGCGATGTCTTTGCCGGATTTGCAGGCGGTGGCGATGCCGGGGCGGCCTCGGAACCTGCCGGGGGCGCCTTTGACGACAAATATGTCGGCGCGCGGGGGCTGCCGCCCGAATTCATTGCCGAACTGGAGAAAGAATTCGGCTTCGACAAGCCTCCGCTCCAGCGCTTTCTGAGCATGATGGGCAACTACCTGACGCTGGATTTCGGCGAGAGCTATTTCCGTTCCATCAGTGTCATCGAACTGGTGCTGGAAAAGATGCCGGTTTCGATCTCGCTGGGTCTTTGGTCGACCCTGATCGCCTATCTGGTGTCGATCCCGCTGGGCATCCGCAAAGCCATCAAGGACGGATCGACCTTTGATACCTGGACCAGCGGAACCATCATTGTGGCCTACGCCATTCCCGGTTTCCTGTTCGCCATCCTGCTGCTGGTGCTGTTTGCGGGCGGATCCTACTGGCAGATTTTCCCGCTGCGGGGGCTGACATCGGACAATTGGGACAGCCTCAGCCTGATTGGCAAGATTGCGGACTATTTCTGGCACATTGCCCTGCCGATCATTGCGCTGACGATTTCGGCGTTTGCAACGCTGACGCTGCTGACCAAGAACTCGTTCCTGGATGAAATCAAGAAGCAATATGTGATGACCGCCCGCGCCAAGGGCCTGAGCGAGCGCAAGGTTCTGTACGGTCATGTGTTCCGCAATGCGATGCTGATCGTGATCGCGGGCTTTCCGGCGGTGTTCATCGGGGTGTTCTTTGGCGGTTCAATCATCATCGAGACCATATTCTCGCTGGACGGGCTGGGCCGTTTGGGGTTCGAGGCCGCGGTGGCAAGGGATTATCCGGTGATATTCGGCACACTGTTTATCTTTGGTCTGATGGGGCTGGTGGTCGGCATCATCAGCGATTTGATGTACGTGGTGGTCGACCCGCGCATCGATTTCGAAAAGCGGGAGGGGTAAATGGCGCTGTCCCCTCTCAACCAGCGCCGCTGGCGCAACTTCCGGCGCAATGGTCGCGCGTTCTGGTCGCTGATCATCTTCTCGGTACTGTTCGGCCTGTCGCTGTTCGCCGAGTTCATCGCCAACGACAAACCGATTCTGGTGAAATACCGGGGCGAGTTCTTCACGCCGGTGTTCAATTTCTACGCCGAAACCGAATTTGGCGGGGATTTTCAGACCGAAGCCATTTATCGCGACCCCGAGGTGAGATGCCTGATCGACAGCGGTGGTCTTGATCAGTGTTTTGACGATCCCGAGCGGATCATCGAAGAGATCGATGCCGGCACGTTTCAGGCGGACGGGTTCGAGCGGGGCTGGGCGATCTGGCCGCCAATTCCGTACTCCTACAACACCAGCGTTGACCGGCCGGGTGCGGCACCCCTGCCGCCGAACGGGCAGAATCTGTTGGGCACCGACGACACCAAACGTGATGTTCTGGCGCGCGTGATCTACGGGTTCCGGCTGTCTATCCTGTTCACGCTGGTCGTCACCGGCGCGGCCAGCCTGATCGGGGTGTTTGCAGGGGCCATCCAGGGCTATTTCGGCGGCTGGCTGGATCTGATCTTCCAGCGGATCATCGAGATCTGGTCCGCGACACCGTCGCTCTATGTCATCATCATCATGTTTGCGGTTCTGGGGCGAAGTTTCTGGTTGCTGGTCGTCCTGATGATCCTGTTCAGCTGGACCGGGCTGGTGGGCGTGGTTCGGGCGGAATTTCTGCGTGCGCGTAACCTTGAATATGTCCGCGCTGCCAAGGCGCTTGGCGTTGGCAACATGACGATCATGTTCCGGCACATGTTGCCCAACGCGATGGTGGCCATGCTGACCTTCATGCCATTTATCGTGACCGGCACCATCGCGGGCCTGGCCAGCCTTGATTTTCTGGGCTTCGGCCTGCCGTCCTCGGCCCCGTCACTGGGCGAACTGACCTTGCAGGCAAAACAGAACCTGCAGGCGCCGTGGCTGGCCTTCACCGCGTTCTTCACCTTTGCCATCATGCTGTCGCTGCTGGTTTTCATCTTTGAAGGCGTGCGGGATGCGTTTGACCCCAGAAAGACGTTTTCATGAGCTTGTTGGATGTGAATAACCTCAGGGTCTCGTTCCGGCAGGACGGGCAGGTTTCCGCGGCGGTCAGGGGTGTGTCCTTCACCGTCGACCGGGGCGAAACGGTCGCGCTGGTTGGGGAATCGGGGTCGGGCAAGTCTGTAACGGCGCTGAGCACGGTTTCACTTTTGGGTGACAGCGCGATTGTCGAAGGTTCGGTCACGTATGAAGGTCAGGAAATGATCGGCGCGTCCGAGGACAGGCTGAAGGATGTGCGCGGCAACGATATCAGTTTCATCTTTCAGGAGCCGATGACCTCGCTCAACCCGCTGCACACGATCCAGAAGCAGATGGCCGAGTCGCTGGCCCTGCATCAGGGTGTAACCGGCGACGAAGCGCGCGAACGGATTGTGGAACTGCTGATCAAGGTTGGCATCCGCGACCCGAGGGATCGGCTGGACAGTTATCCGCACCAGTTGTCCGGCGGACAGCGCCAGCGGGTGATGATCGCGATGGCGCTGGCCAACAAGCCGGACATCCTGATTGCGGATGAGCCGACAACCGCGCTGGATGTCACAATTCAGGCGCAGATCCTGGAGTTGCTGGCTGACCTGCAGAAGTCCGAAAACATGGGGATGCTGTTCATCACCCACGATCTGGGTATCGTGCGGCGGATCGCCGACCGGGTGTGCGTGATGAAGGACGGCGAGATTGTCGAAACCGGCGTGACCGCCGAAATCTTCGACAACCCGCAGCACCCCTACACGCGCAAGCTGCTGGCGGCGGAACCGTCGGGCGAACCCGATCCGGTGGCCGCCGATGCCGAGGAAGTGGCGCGGACGAACCACCTGAAAGTGTGGTTTCCGATTCAGCGCGGGTTCTTCAAGCGGACGGTGGGCCATGTGAAGGCCGTCAACGATGCGACGCTGTCGGTACGCGCGGGTGAGACGCTGGGGATCGTGGGCGAAAGCGGGTCGGGCAAGACCACGCTGGCACTGGCGATCATGCGGCTGATTGCCTCTGAAGGCGGGATTACATTCCGCGATCAGGACGTGCGCCGCTGGTCCACGCGTGAATTGCGCCGCTTGCGCAAAGATATGCAGATCGTGTTTCAGGACCCGTTCGGCAGCCTCAGCCCCCGCATGACCTGCCAGCAGATCATTGCCGAGGGGTTGGCGATCCACAACGTTGATCCGCACCGCGCGCCGCGCGAACTGGTGGCCGAAGTTATGACCGAAGTCGGTCTGGACCCGGCGGCGATGGACCGGTATCCGCACGAGTTTTCCGGCGGTCAGCGTCAGCGCATCGCCATCGCGCGGGCCATGGTGCTGCGGCCCAAATTGCTGGTGCTGGATGAGCCGACCAGCGCGCTGGACATGACGGTGCAGGTGCAGATCGTCGATCTGCTGCGCGATCTGCAAAAGAAATACGGGCTGGCCTATCTGTTCATCAGTCACGACCTGAAGGTGGTGCGCGCCATGTCCCACAACGTCATCGTCATGCGAAATGGCGACGTGGTCGAGATGGGCCGGGCCGAGGACCTGTTCGAGAATGCCCAGACCGATTACACCCGAGAACTGATCGCGGCGGCGGGCTGAAAGCAGCCCGCCACGGTGCGTCAGGCGTTGGCCGTTTCACGCGATGCCGATTTCGGCACCGGTCCGCGCAGTTCCTGATAGTGATCGAAGCTGAGTTTGACCCAGCCGGTACCGCGCGTGGCACTGGCAAGGGTGCGGTGCAGCTCATCCTCGGCCACGGCGGGAAGCTGGGCGTTGAAGATCTCCCAGCCCGAGGCGTTGGGGTTGCCTTCGAAACCCAGAACCTGCCCCTGGAGCGAGCTGATCGTCGGCACCAGGTCGCCCACAAAATCCGACGGCAGGTGGATCTCGGCGTTCAGGATCGGTTGCAGGACAACGGGTTTGCCCTGCGGCAGTGCCTCGCGCACGGCATTCTTGCCGGCAGTACGGAAGGCATAGTCCGAACTGTCCACGTTGTGGTGCTTGCCATCGCTCAGCGTGACTTTGACATCGACAACGGGAAAGCCTTCGGGGCCTTCAACCAGCGCGTCTTTCGCGCCGTGTTCAACCGACGGAATGTAGTTCTTTGGGACCGCGCCGCCTTTGACAACCTCTTCGAACTGAAAGCCCGATCCGCGCGGCATGGGCGCGACCGTGATCACGACGTCAGCGAACTGACCGGCACCGCCCGATTGCTTGCGGTGTCTGTGACGATGTTCAACCGGTGTCCGGATGGTTTCGCGATAGGCAGTTTCGACCTGATCCGCCTCGATTTCGATCCCGAAGTCTTCTGCCAGCTTGGCGGTGACGCGCCGCATATGCTGAGGGCCCTGCGAGCCTAGAATCGCGTGACCGCTCAGTTCGTCCTGTTCGAGGGTCAGGCCGGGGTCGATTTCGACCAGGCGGCTCAGCGCGTTGGACAGGCGTACGTCGTCCCGTTCATGCGCCGGTGAGACGATCTGCCGATGCGCCGCGGGACGCGAGGTGGCCCAGTCTGGCAGAGGCGTGGCGGAGGAACTGTCGTAAATGTTGCCCGGATTGAGGTGATCGGACTTGACGGCGAGACCGATCTGACCGGCCTCAAGCGCGCCGATCTGGGTCTTGGCGTCCAGCGTGGTCAGGTTGCCGACGGTTTCGCCGCCCAACGCCTCATGCGCGGTGACGCCTTCGCCAAGGCCGCGCAGCACGATGATCTTGCCAATGTGTTTTTTCACGTCGGCGAACCCGGCAATGGCGCGGGCATTGTCTGCGGCATCATCCCGCCCGGCGGCGATGTCGAACTCGGGCGCTTCGTGGCGCAGGGCTTTCATCAGGCGGGTCAGGCCGTTGCCGTGGCTGGCGGCGCCCAGGCAAGCGGGGATCAGCTGGTGGTTCTGCAGAACCTGTGCGGCCAGTTCAAAAACCTCTTCGTTGGGGGGCTGCTTGTCCTCAATCAGCTGTTCCAGCAGCTTGTCGTCGAAGTCGGACAGGGTTTCTAGCAATTCCGTGCGCGCTTCCTGTTCGCGGTCCTCGACCGATTGAGGCAGTTCGATCAGGGCCGAGGGCTGGCCTTCCTGATATTTCCACGCCCGCTCGGATATCAGATCAACCGCGCCGATGATGGCCTCGCCGTCGCGAATGGGCACCTGCCGTAGCGCGATATGATGGGTGCAATAGGTTTGCAGGGCCGCGATGATATCGCGGATGCGGCCGTTGGGGTTGTCCATCCGGTTGATGAACAGGAAGCAGGGAATCCCGGCTTCTTCGACCAGTCTGAGATAGGGGGCGCACAGCACTGCGGCGTCCGGGTCGGGCGGAACCACCACAACCGCCGCGTCCGAGATTGCCATGGCAGGACCGACATAGGCCAGGGAATCCCCGCCGCCATCCACGTCGATGGCGCACCACGGCTCGTCCAAATAAGAAAAACCGTGCAGATGCACGGTTCCGGATACGTCGAATGTTGTTGGCCGACCATCAAGGCGGCTGATGGCCTCGACCAGGGTGGATTTGCCCGATTGACTGGGGCCGAGGACGGTGAAAACGCGCATGAGTGCTGTCCCTCTTTCAGGTTTAAGAACGACTGCGCGATATCGGCTGCCTTGCGCTGACGCGCAGGGGTCAATTGCCTGAAAACGGATCTGCCTCGGGGTTGGGGCGGCTTGCCGCCCGCGTTCTTAAGTTTGCGGAATACCCCCTGTCTGCGTCAACCCCCCCTCTGTCTGAAGTCAATCAGATGGCCGAACTGTGGCCTGCCTTGCTGAGGTCATAGGCGTCAAAGCTGCGGGCGATCATCCGGGTCAGGGCACGGGCCTCGGGCGGGATGAAAAGACCGTCCCCGGTCACCTGCAGCAACCCGTCGAACGCGTCGTTGGCCGTGTTGAACATGTCCTGCAATTCGCCGGCCGAGATGTCGTGGTCACGCAGGATTTCAGCCGAATCGATCCGGAAATCGCACATCAGAGCCTCGATCAGGCGGGCGCGCAGGATGTCCTGCCCCTTGAACAGGTGCCCGCGGGAGGTCGAGAACTGCCCGTTCCGGATGGCCTTGGTATGCGCTGACGTCGCTGGCGCGTTCTGGGCGTACCCTTGCGGAAACTTTGAGATCGAGCTGGCACCAACGCCGATCAGAACCTCGGCCTGATCGTCGGTATAGCCTTGAAAGTTCCGTTTGAGTTTTCCGGTCTGCAGTGCACGGGTCAGCCCGTCATCCTGTGTCGCGAAATGGTCGATACCAATCTCGGCGTAATCGTCCCACATGAACAGGCGGCGCGCGGTGTCGAACAGGTCAAGCCGCTGTTCCGGCGTCGGCAGCGCGTCCGAGGGGATAAGTTGCTGGCGTTTGGCCATCCAAGGCACATGGGCATAGCCATAGAGCGCAACGCGGTCCGGGCTGAGCGACAGCAGCTTTTGTACGCTTTCGGTCATCCGGGTCTTGGTCTGATGCGGCAGCCCATACAGGATATCGGCGTTCAGGCTGGTGATGCCGCGTGCGCGGATCATGTCGATTGCCTTGCGCGTGGTGTCATAGCTTTGGATGCGGCCGATGGTTTTCTGGATTTCGTCGTCGAAATCCTGCACCCCGATCGAGGCGCGATTCATGCCGGCCTCGGCCAGGGCGTCCAGCCGTGCTTCGTCGATTTCGTTCGGGTCGATCTCGACCGAGAACTCGGCGTCCGGGCCCAGCGGCACGATGTCCAGAATCCGCGCTGCCAGATCGCGCATCAAATCGGCGTTCAGCAGGGTTGGCGTGCCGCCGCCCCAGTGCAGCCGCGACAGGGTGACGCCCTCGGGCAGGCGCGCGGCCAGCAGATCAAGCTCGGCCTTCAGAACGTCAACATAAGCGATGACGGGGTTGTCGGTCTGTGTTCCCTGGGTCCGGCAAGCGCAGAACCAGCACAGTCTGCGGCAAAAGGGGACATGGATGTAAAGGGACACGGCGCTTCCGGGCTGAATGCCCGAAATCCAGTCGCCAAACATGCCTGATCCCACATCGTTGCTGAAGTGGGGCGCTGTCGGGTAGCTTGTGTAACGCGGAACTTTAGCGTCAAATAGTCCAAGCTGTGCTAATTGTGGTTTCACTATCATGGCGATACCGTTAAGGGACGGCCTTCAACAAGACCTTGACTGAGATCAAGTGGAAACGCGAATGAACCTGAATTCCCAATTTGACCACTCGAATTGTGCGGACTGCCCGATCCGGCACCGTGCCGTGTGTGCCCATTGCGAACCCGACGAGCTTGTGGAACTGGAAGAGATCAAGTTCTACCGCAGTTTCGAGGCCGGGCAGACAATCATCTGGTCCGGTGACCAGATGAATTTTGTCGGGTCCGTGGTTTCGGGCATCGCCTCGCTGACGCAGACGATGGAGGATGGCCGGACCCAGATGGTGGGCTTGTTGCTGCCCAGCGACTTTGTGGGCCGTCCGGGACGCGAAACTGCGCCCTATGACGTTCAGGCCACAACTGATCTGGTGATGTGCTGTTTCCGCAAGAAACCGTTCGAAGAATTGATGAGCACCACCCCGCATATCGCGCACCGGCTGCTGCAGATGACGCTGGATGAGCTGGACGCGGCCCGCGAGTGGATGCTTGTCCTTGGGCGCAAAACCGCGCGCGAGAAAATTGCCAGCCTGTTGTCGATCATCGCGCGGCGCGATGCTTCGGTGGCCCAGAAAAGCAACTCCGGTCCAATGGTGTTTGATCTGCCGCTCACGCGTGAGGCGATGGCGGATTATCTGGGGCTTACACTGGAAACGGTCAGCCGCCAGATGTCGGCGCTGAAAAAGGACGGCGTCATTACACTGGACGGAAAACGCCACGTGACCATTCCGGACATGGCGCGCCTCATGGATGAGGCCGGCGATGATGCGGACGGCGGTTTTCTGGTCTGACACCCGATACGCAAAAGGAGATTCGGATGGAGTTCACCAGCCTGCTTGCAATGTTGTTCATCGGCGCAATCGCCGGATGGCTTTCAGGCAAGATCATGGAAGGCCGGGGTTTTGGCCTGTTCGGCAATATCATCATCGGGATCGTCGGCGCGTTTCTTGCGGGCGCGATTTTCCCGGCCTTGGGCTTTTCGGTTGGCGGTGGGCTATTCTCGTCGATCTTTTTCGCAACCATCGGTGCGGTGATCCTGCTGTTCGTGATCGGCCTGATCCGGCGCAACTAGTTTAGAATACTGCCCCAATGAAAGGGGCAGTATCTGCAAGCCGCACGTCCCTTCGGATCAATGGGCCAAAAAGACCGGCACAACGGATTGTTCCAGCATGTTGCGGGTGGCACCGCCCAAAATGGCCTCGCGGAACCGCGAATGGCCATAAGCGCCCATGACGATCAGGTCAGCCTCGGTATCGCCAGCATGGCGGTTGAGGATGTCCGAGACGCGGGTCATGGTTTTGCTCAGCACGTCAATTTCGCATTTCACCCCGTGCCGGGCCAGCATTTGTGACAACAATCCGCCCGGGTCCGAGCGGTCTGGTCCGTGGCGCGGCGGATCGATGACGACGATGCGCACCAGGTCCGCCTGTTTCAGGAAGGGCAGGGCGCGGCGGATGGCCCGCATGGCCTCGACGCTTTCATTCCATCCGATCAGAACGGTTTTTGGTTTCTCGAACGGCGTCACATCATCGGGCACAACCAGAACCGGTGCGTGGCCTTCGAACATGGCGGCTTCAATGATGGGCTCGGCCTCGGCCGCGCGATCCTCGCCATATGGCTGCGGCAGCACAACCAGATCGGAAAACCGTGCGCGATGGGCCACGTGGCGGCCGATATCGGCAATCTGGGCCACGCCGTTTTCCGCGGACCAGCGGATCCCGGTTTTGCCCAGGTAGTTCTTTGCATACTCCAGAACAGCGTCGGAATCGGCATTGGCGCGGCTGAGCGTCTCCTGAAGGATCAAGGCGTTTGCGCCAGCGTAATAGTAGCCGGTCTGGCTACGATCAACGCCGAGACACAGCGCTTCGACATGCGCGTCCTGCGCGTTTGCCAGAGCTACAAGCTGGGCCAGTGCCGCGTTCGCCTGCTTTGTCTCTGTCATGACTGTTAGAAGGGATTTGTAAGCCATTTTGACCTCACTCGATGTGCGCGGGGGGCAAGCTGCGACCAGTTAACCCACTCAATTGTTTATCACTGCCACGGAAAACAGGCTATTGTCTTGACACAGATCAAAGCAGCTATGGCCCTTGTCAGACAGAACAGCGGCCAGTCAAATGGGTTTCGTGCGGCGTCAAGAATCGCACGGGGCATGCAAAGGGACGCAATATGTCAAATTACATCAAGCTGATCGTGCTTGGTCTGATCGTGATTTTTGCCGCGATCGGGTCCAACTATGCACGGGATTTGGCGTATCAGGTGCACGCGATTCTGGTGATGCTGATCGCCGTTGGATTGTTCATCTGGACGCTTCGAAACACAGATGAGCCAGATATTCTCGTAGACCGCTCGGCCGAGTACATGGATGACGTGATCCGCTATGGCGTGATCGCAACTGCCTTCTGGGGCGTGGTCGGGTTTATTGCAGGAACTTTCATTGCGTTTCAGTTGGCCTTTCCGGCACTGAATTTCGAATGGGCCCAAGGATATCTGAACTTCGGCCGTTTGCGTCCGCTGCACACATCGGCGGTGATTTTTGCCTTTGGTGGCAACGCCTTGATCGCAACCTCGTTCTATGTTGTGCAGCGCACCAGCGCCGCGCGCCTGTGGGGTGGTAATCTGGCGTGGTTCGTCTTCTGGGGCTATCAGCTGTTCATCGTGCTGGCGGCAACCGGCTATGTCCTTGGCGGTACGCAATCCAAGGAATACGCCGAACCCGAGTGGTATGTTGACCTGTGGCTGACAATTGTCTGGGTCGCCTATCTGGCCGTTTATCTGGGCACGATCATCAAGCGGAAAGAGCCCCACATCTACGTGGCCAACTGGTTCTATCTGGCGTTCATCGTCACTGTCGCAATGCTGCACCTGGTGAACAACATGACCATCCCTGTCAGCATCTGGGGTTCGAAATCGGTCATCGTCTGGTCGGGTGTTCAGGACGCCATGATCCAGTGGTGGTATGGCCACAACGCCGTGGGCTTCTTCCTGACTGCGGGCTTCCTGGGCATGATGTACTACTTCATCCCGAAACAGGCCGAGCGCCCCGTGTTCTCGTACAAGCTGTCGATCATCCACTTCTGGGCGCTGATCTTCCTGTATATCTGGGCCGGTCCGCACCACCTGCACTATACCGCGCTGCCTGACTGGGCGTCGACGCTGGGTATGGTGTTCTCGGTGATCCTGTGGATGCCGTCCTGGGGTGGCATGATCAACGGTCTGATGACCCTGTCGGGTGCATGGGACAAGTTGCGTACAGACCCGGTGATCCGCATGATGGTGATCTCGGTCGGTTTCTACGGCATGTCCACCTTTGAAGGCCCGATGATGTCGATCCGCGCGGTCAACAGCCTGTCTCACTACACTGACTGGACCATTGGTCACGTGCACTCGGGTGCGCTGGGTTGGAACGGCATGATCACCTTTGGTGCGCTGTACTTCCTGGTGCCTGTTCTGTGGAAGCGGGAACGCCTGTACTCGCTGCAGATGGTCAGCTGGCACTTCTGGCTCGCGACTATCGGCATCGTGCTCTACGCCGCGTCGATGTGGGTGACCGGTATCATGGAAGGCCTGATGTGGCGTGAAGTGGATGCCAACGGCTTCCTGGTGAACTCGTTCGCCGACACCGTGGCCGCCAAGTTCCCGATGTATGTGGTGCGTGCTCTGGGTGGCGTTCTGTTCGTCGCTGGCGCTGTGATCATGTGCTACAACCTGTGGATGACTGTGCGGAAAGCGCCGGCCAAAGAGGCCAGCCTGACCGTCGCGGTCCCGGCTGAATAAGGAGGGCCGGAGCTATGGCAATTCTCGACAAACACAAGATCCTCGAGACCAACGCGACCCTCCTGCTGATCTTCAGCTTTCTGGTCGTGACCATCGGCGGCATCGTGCAGATCGCGCCCCTGTTCTACCTTGAGAACACCATCGAGAAGGTGGAGGGCATGCGTCCTTACACCCCTCTCGAGATGGCGGGGCGCGAGATCTACATCCGCGAAGGCTGCTATACCTGCCACAGCCAGATGATCCGTCCGATGCGGGACGAGGTCGAACGCTATGGCCACTACTCGCTGGCGGCTGAATCGATGTATGACCATCCCTTCCAGTGGGGGTCGAAGCGCACCGGGCCCGATCTGGCCCGTGTCGGCGGCCGGTATTCGGATCAGTGGCAGGTGGACCACCTGCGTGATCCGCAGTCGGTGGTGCCGGAATCGGTGATGCCGAAATACGGCTTCCTCGAGCATCGCAAGATCGATGGCAAATACATTGGCGACATCATGAAAGCGAACGCGATGGTCGGCACGCCCTACACCGACGAGATGTTGGAAAACGCCGTGGCGGACTTCCGCGCTCAGGCCGATCCGGACAGCGACTATGACGGGCTGCTGGAACGCTATGGCGACAAGGTCAACGTGCGGAACTTCGACGGTCAGCCCGAACTGACCGAAGCCGATGCGCTGGTCGCCTATCTGCAGATGCTGGGAACGCTGGTCGATTTCTCGACCTTCACCCCGGACGCAAGCCGCTAAGGGAGGATCGTGATGGAAGAGTACACCCTTCTCAGGCAGTTCGCGGACAGCTGGATGCTGCTTGTGCTGTTTGTCTTCTTTGTGGGCATCATCATCTGGGTTTTCCGCCCCGGTGCCAGCAAGGAATACAATGACACCGCCAACATCCCCTTCCGGCATCAAGACAAACCCGCCACATCCAAGGAGGCGCGGCAATGAGCAAGACACCTGAAAAACAGCCGGGTGATCCGAACACCACCGGCCACAGCTGGGACGGGATTGAGGAATTCGACAATCCGATGCCGCGCTGGTGGCTGTGGACCTTCTACGCCACCATCGTCTGGGGTGTGATCTACACGATCATGTATCCGGCATGGCCTCTGGTACAGTCGGCAACCGCCGGTGTCATGGGCTGGTCTTCTCGGGCGCTGGTTCAGCAGGAGATGGTTGCGTTCGAAGAAGCCAATGCGCCCTGGAACGCGAAGCTGGTGGAAACGCCGCTGGAAGACATCGCCAAGGATGCCGAGTTGCAGCAATACGCCGTCAATTCGGGTGGCGCTGTGTTCCGCACGTGGTGCGCGCAGTGCCACGGCTCGGGCGCGCAGGGCGCGCCGGGCTTCCCGAACCTGCTGGATGACGCCTGGTTGTGGGGCGGTTCGCTTGAGGATATCGAGTACACTGTGGCCTATGGCATTCGAAACGAAGAAAGCGACGATGCGCGCTATTCCGAGATGCCTGCCTTTGGTGAAATCCTCGAAGCGGAAGAGATCACGCAGGTGGTTCAGTATGTCATGTCCCTGACCAACGCCCAGACCGACGATGCAGCGGCACAGGCTGGCAAGGTCGTGTTCGAGGACAACTGCGCGTCCTGCCATGGCGAGGACGGGACCGGCGACGTCACGCAAGGTGCACCGAACCTGACCGACGCGATCTGGCTGTTCGGCGGCTCGGAAGAGGCGCTGACAGAGACGGTTACCTACAGCCGCTTCGGGGTCATGCCCGCGTGGGAAAACCGCCTGACCGAGGCACAGATCCGCGCCGTGTCGGCTTACGTCCACCAGCTGGGTGGCGGTCAATAAAGATAAGTGAACACCTTCGGGCGGTTCGCCGCCCGAAGGCTTAGGCACCGGCTGTTCCATCTGTTCGCGCGTTTCCTGAACAGCCGGTGCCGACTTTCCCGAGAATAGAACCAGGACCTGCCCGGGTCCAGTTTCCGGTGTGGCCATCTTCGTCGGATGTCACCGATTAACCTGCCGGTTTTCCGCTTTGCGGCCTATCCTTTCTTCGCTGAAACCGACCGAAAATGTGCTAGGTGTGACAAAAGGTGTCTGCCCGATGCGCATTTGACACATGTCAAAGTTGGTCAGCGCATGATCTGGGAAAAGACGCCTGATCAAAGCCAGACGTGGAGCCTGCCCGTGAGCGATTCCGACCCTGCCCCCAGCCTTTATGCAGCACGTGAGCCGATTTTCCCGCGGCGCGTGTCGGGTCCATTCCGTAACCTGAAATGGATCATCATGGCTGTGACCCTGGGGATTTACTACATCACCCCATGGTTCAGATGGGACCGGGGTCCCAGCCTGCCGGATCAGGCCGTGTTGCTGGATCTTGCGAACCGGCGATTCTATTTCTTCTGGATCGAAATCTGGCCGCACGAATTCTATTTTGTCGCCGGTCTGCTGATCATGGCAGGGCTTGGACTGTTCCTGTTCACCTCGGCCCTGGGCCGGGTCTGGTGCGGATATGCCTGCCCGCAGACGGTTTGGACCGACCTGTTCATTCTGGTCGAGCGCTGGATCGAGGGCGACCGGAATGCGCGCTTGCGGCTGCATCGTCAGAGGAAACTGGATTTCCGCAAGGCCCGCCTGCGGGCGACGAAATGGGGGGCGTGGTTTCTGATCGGACTGGCCACCGGCGGGGCCTGGATCTTTTACTTCGCGGATGCACCGACACTGGCGCGGGATCTGGTGACGGGCAACGCGCACCCGATCGCCTACACAACCATGTTGATCCTGACCGGCACGACCTTTCTGTTCGGCGGGTTTGCCCGTGAGCAGATCTGCATTTACGCCTGCCCCTGGCCCCGTATTCAGGCAGCTATGATGGATGAGGACACGCTGGTCGTCGGCTACCGCGAATGGCGGGGCGAGCCGCGCGGCAAGGGCAAGCGGACCGCTGACACCGAACTGGGCGATTGTATCGACTGCATGGCTTGCGTGAATGTCTGCCCGGTTGGTATCGACATCCGCGACGGCCAGCAATTGGAGTGCATCACCTGCGCGCTCTGCATCGATGCCTGTGATGACATGATGGCCAAGATCGGCAAGCCGCGCGGCCTGATCGATTATATGGCGCTGAGCGACGAGGCGCATGAACGCTCGGGGCAGCCGGCCAAGAATGTTTGGAAGCACATCCTGCGCCCGCGCACGATCATGTACACCGCGCTGTGGGCGCTGGTTGGGTTCGGCCTGTTGTTTGCCCTGTTCATCCGTTCCGACATCGACCTGACCGTGGCGCCGGTACGCAATCCGACCTTTGTCACCCTGTCAGACGGCACAATCCGCAATACCTACGACGTGCGTCTGCGCAACAAACATGGCGAGGATCGGTTGTTTAAACTGTCCCTGACCGGAGACCCGGCCATGCGGCTGGAGATTGAAGGAACGATCATAGACACTGTGAATGTCAGCGCGGATACGGCACAATTGAGCCGCGTTTACATCACCGCCCTGAAGGACACCGACCCAGCCAACACCGACGCGACGCCGGTTCGTATCTGGGTCGAGGATCTGATCAGCGGTGAACGCGCGTACAAGGACACCACGTTCAACGGACGAGGGAACTGAGAATGGCAGAACGACAGTTTACCGGAAAGCACGCGCTGGCCGTGTTTGTCGCCGCCTTCGGCGTGATCATCGGTGTCAATCTTGTACTGGCCTACAGTGCGGTCAAAACCTTTCCCGGGCTCGAGGTCAAAAACTCGTATGTCGCCAGCCAGGAGTTCAACGAGCGTCTGCAGGAACAGCAGGCGCTGGGTTGGGACGTGCGGGCCGAGACCAAGGGCGGCTTGCTGATCCTGCACATCAACGACGCGCAGGGCGCGCCGGTCAGGGTCGATCAATTGCAGGCCGTTGTGGGGCGGGCGACCCATGTGCGCGAGGATTTCACCCCCGACTTTGTGTTTGACGGAACCGCATATTCCACCCCGGCGACCCTTGGCGAGGGCAACTGGAACATCCGGCTTGTCGCCAAGGATGGCGAAGGGGCCACTTTCTCGCAGCGTATTCCGCTTTACGTCAAAGGCTAGGCTGATGACGGCGCAACCCTCACCCGGAACCATGGCCTGTCCCGGCTGCGTCGCGGCCCCGGCCGAGCTTGCCCGTCCGGTTCCCGAGGATATCCAGATCGCCCTGTCCTTGCCGGGCATTCACTGTTCGGCCTGCATCTCGACGGTCGAGCGGGAACTGAACGCGCATCCGGGCGTCGAGGATGCGCGGGTCAACCTGACCCTGAAACGGGCGATGATTAAGGCCGCGCCTGACATCCGCGCCGCCGATCTGATCCCGGTGCTGGAACAGGCAGGTTTTGAGGCGCATGAGCTGGACACTGGTGCGCTGTCGGCCACGCAGACGGACAAGGCGGGCCGGGATTTGCTGATGCGGCTGGCGGTGGCCGGGTTTGCGTCGATGAACGTGATGTTGCTGTCGGTGTCGGTCTGGTCCGGGGCCACGGACGCGACGCGCGACATGTTCCACTGGATTTCAGCGGCCATTGCGTTGCCTGCCATCGCCTTTTCGGCGCAGCCGTTCTTCTCCAATGCCTGGAGCGCCCTGCGCGTGCGCCGTCTGAACATGGATGTGCCGATCGTGCTGGCCATCCTGCTGGCGCTGATCACCTCGCTTTGGGAAACTGCGCTGAGCGGCAAACATGCCTATTTCGACGCTGCGCTGACGCTGACATTCTTCCTGCTGGCCGGACGGTATCTGGATTATCGCACGCGCGCCGCTGCCCGGTCCGCGGCCGAGGAACTGACGGCGCTTGAGGTGCCGCGCGCCATCCGGCTGGTCGACGGCACAGAAGAGGAAGTGGCCGTCGCGACGCTGACCGTCGGTGACCTGATCCTCGTTCGGCCCGGTGGCCGTATGCCCGTGGACGGAGAGATCATTTCGGGCCGGTCGGAACTTGACCGCTCGTTGCTGACCGGGGAAACCCTGCCGGTTTTTGCCGAAGCCGGGCTGACAGTCAGCGCGGGCGAGGTCAATCTGACCGGCCCCCTGACGATCCGGGCGACAGCGGTGGGCGAAGACACTTCGCTGCACCGGATGGCCGATCTGGTGGCCATCGCTGAATCGGGGCGCTCACGATACACGTCGCTGGCGGACAAGGCGGCCAAGCTTTATGCGCCGGGGGTTCACATCCTGTCGGCGCTCAGCTTTCTGGGCTGGTACATCTATTCCGGCGATATCCGCACCGCACTGAACATCGCGGCGGCGGTTCTGATCATCACCTGCCCCTGTGCGCTGGGGCTGGCGGTGCCTGCGGTGACGACGGCGGCATCGGGGCGGCTGTTCCGCAAGGGAATGCTGATCAAGCACGCCACAGCGCTGGAGCGTCTGGCCGAGGTGGACACTATTGTCTTCGACAAGACCGGCACGCTGACATCGGGTGCGCCTGAACTGACCAATCTGGCGGATCATACCCGTTCCGATCTGGAAGTTGCGCTGGCGCTGGCCGAGGCGTCGGCGCATCCGCTTTCCGTCGCGCTGGCCAAAGCGGCGCGTGACGCGGGTATCAGGCCGGCCTGCCTTGACGCTGTGGTCGAAGTGCCAGGTTTTGGCACCGAAGGCGAACATAAAGGACAGCGCGTTCGGCTGGGCCGGGCGAATTGGGTCGGAGCCGAACCCGGCACCCAGACGTCAGCATGGCTTGCGGTCGGGAACTGTAAACCCGTGCCGTTCGTGTTCGCGGACGCTCTGCGACCGGGCGCGGCCAGCGCGGTTGAGGCATTCCGGAAAGCGGGCAAGGATGTGATCCTGATTTCAGGCGATACACGGGCTGCAGTGGAAAAGCTGGCTGGCAATCTGGGTATCGAAAACTGGGTGGCCGAGGCGCTGCCGCAGGACAAGGCGCAACAGATTCAGAAACTGCGCGACAACGGGAAAAAGGTTCTGATGGTGGGGGATGGCCTGAACGATACCGCCGCCCTTGCGGCGGCGCATGTGTCGATCTCGCCCGCCTCGGCGCTGGATGCGGCGCGGGTTGCCTCGGATATCGTGCTGTTGGGCAACGACCTGTCGCCCATCGCCGATGCCTGCGACACGGCCACAAAAGCGACCAGACGGATTCGTGAAAACTTCCAGATCGCAACCGTGTATAATGTCATCGCGGTGCCCCTGGCGGTGGCCGGGCTGGCGACGCCGCTGATCGCGGCGCTGGCGATGTCGACCTCGTCCATCACCGTGTCCCTGAACGCTTTGCGGCTGAGGTGATCTGATGGAAGTTCTGGCCTATCTCATTCCGATTTCGCTGCTTTTGGGCGGTGTCGGTCTTGTAGCCTTTGTCTATACCGTGCGGTCGAACCAGTACGACGATCCCGAAGGCGATGCCCGGCGGATTCTGAGCGACGAATGGGACGACAAGCCCAAGCCCTAACCGCCCTTGAAATTGCCGCAATGCCCGGCTATGTCGGGCGCATCCGCTAGCAGAGAGACAAAGCCTCATGGCCACCACAAACCCGATCCAGTTCATCCAGCAGGTCCGTGCCGAAGTATCCAAGGTCGTCTGGCCGACCCGGCGCGAGGTGCTGTTGACCACGGTCATGGTGTTCATCATGGCGGCGCTGACGGCCGTGTTCTTTGCGCTGGTGGATCTGGGCATTCGCGGCGGGCTGCAGCTGATTCTGGGCGCGTTCAGCTAAGACGGGACGGGCAGTGCGGAAACGCGGCTGCCCCCTTGCGCCGCGCGCAATGTCAGAGTAGTTCACGCGGAACTATCCGGAATGGGCGTGCGGCGATTCGGGCTGCGCGCCGCTTTTTGTTCCGGGTCTCGTGACAGAATTTCAATGACGGTACATCCGGATGTGCGGATGCGACCTAAGGCAAACAAGGACGGCAGGTTCATGGCGAAACGGTGGTACTCGGTCAGCGTTCTTTCGAATTTCGAAAAGAAGATCGCAGAGCAGATCCGCACGTCGGTGGCCGAGCAGGGCCTTGAGGACGATATCGACGAAGTTCTGGTGCCCACCGAAGAGGTGATCGAAGTGCGCCGGGGCAAGAAGGTTACGACCGAGCGCCGCTTCATGCCCGGCTATGTGCTGGTGCATATGGAAATGTCCGATCAGGGCTACCACCTGGTCAACTCGATCAACCGCGTCACCGGTTTCCTGGGTCCGCAGGGGCGCCCGATGCCGATGCGCGACGCCGAGGTGAACCAGATTCTGAACCGTGTTCAGGAAGGTGAAGAAGCGCCCAAGCTGATGATCACTTTCGAGATCGGCGAAAAGGTTAAGGTCAACGATGGCCCGTTCGAGGATTTCGACGGCATGGTCGAAGGCGTGGACGACGAGAACCAGAAGCTGAAGGTCTCGGTCTCGATCTTTGGCCGGGAGACCCCGGTCGAGCTGGACTTCACGCAGGTGACCAAGCAGAGCTGACAAGCTCGCCATGCAATTAGAAGCGCCGCGATGCCTTGGGCAACGTGGCGCTTTTCTGTTGTGCCGGTCCAGTGAAACTGGCCCAGGCAAAAACTGCAGGTTACTTCCCCGGCAATGAAAGCGCTTTTCGGTTATGGTCGGCCGGGTATCAGTTGTTGTTCCTGAAGAACCGTCAGAATGTCGAGAATGGTCGAAGGGCTGACATCCACCGATCCTTCCAAAAAAACACCAAGCCCGCCCTCTCCGATCTCCTTTGGACCGCCATTGTCGTAAGTAGGGTCAAGGGACGCGAGTTCGGGGGGTAATTCCGGGCACAAGGGGGTTTCGTTCAATACAAGGTCAACAGCGGCCAGCATAAGTTCCTTTGCCGACTCGAGCGTGTCATCCTCCAGAAGCTGTTCGCGCTGTTCTTCCGGGGCCGCAAGCGTCAGGTCGATGAGTTTGAAGTAGGCACAATTGTCACGCAGTTCGACGGTCGCTTCGGTGGACATGTTCGCCAGGATTGCCCTTTTCTGTTCACCCCGCTGAAAGTCGCGTTCACTGGTCCGGCTGCATTCGAAAATCGTGATGGTCACGTCGCCATCCAGATCGATCGCATCGTCCAGAGCTTGCAGGCTCAAATCGTCCAGGCGCACTTGCAGGCCACAGTTGTCGATTATGGCATTGTCCGCCAATCGCTCGGGCACCGTTTTCTGGATTTCGCGCAGATCGAGAAGGGCGCCCACCCCGATCCGAGTGGGCGCAACTGCGGTCAGGCTCAGATCAAGCTTGTATGGCAGTTCCGTTTCCCGGACCTGCTGGGTTGCATCGATGACAAAAGTCACTTCTTGTGCGCCGGACGAATGGGCACCCAGCGCTGCGGCCATCAGGGCCGGGAAAACCAACCAACGTCTCATTTGGCAAACTCCAATACGCCGAGGTCCTGCAGCCCACCAAGGACTTTGACGATGGTCTCTGCGCTGACATCAGCCGATCCGGTGATGGCTGCGCCCAGCCCGCCGGGCGCAATCTCGCGCGTGCCTCCGGATTCATAATTCGGGTCGAGAACCGTGAATTCCTCGGGCAAGGGCGGACAGACCGGGTTGGCAGCCAAAAACTCGCCACCCTTTTCAAGGACGGCTTCATTAATGCGGCTGGTCAGGCCGAAGAGGTTGGAGACAGCGCCGATGAACCCGCGCGGGTTCAGATCAATGTCTTCGATACTGAATGTAAGGCACTGGCCTTTTACCTCTGCCTTGGCGACGGCAACCGCGTCCACGGTTCCCCCGAAATAACGAAAGCCCGGTTCCTGGCGCCGGTTGCAGGTTGTAAATCGTGCACGGGCCGAGCCTTCGACCCTGACGGTGTCATCCTTGGCAGTGACATCCCGGATCTCGAGGTAGATTTGGCGTTTGCAGCTTTCTTCAAGCGGACCCGTCAGTATCTGGGGGGCCTTTTCCTGCAAGCCGCGCAAGTCCATGAACGCCCTCAACCGCAAGCGGGTAGGGCTGGCTTCTTCCAGGCCGCTGTAGACCGTGAAAGGCACCGGAATGTCGCGAACGGGGACTTCCTTGGTGAACTTGATCTGAAACCGACCGGCGTAACTGGCGGGGTCGATCCCTGTTGCGCCGAAGGACGCTGTGCTGTTGATGTCGTCGGTTTGGGTTGCCGATCCAGACCCTTCGCCCTGATCCTGAGCCCTGCTGCCACAGCCCGGCAGCATGGCAAAAAGAACGCAGATCAGTAATCCCTTGTTCAGCCGAGATGATCCCATCCCTGACCACCTCTTTTGTGTCCAAGTTTCACCAAGATACCCACCTGCGTCTCCGACGCAACTTATGTATTCAACAAAATCATTTTGTTCCGTCAGTTCCCTGGCCTCACCGAAGCCCGACTGGTATACAAATGGGTCACTTGGGAATAGGGTGCCAGCCACTTGCCAACCCCTCCGTTCCGCTGTACATGCCGCCTCTATCGTCTTCGGGCGAGATTCTCTCGTGGGAGATTGCAGGGATCGCGATCCCGGATCGGACCACGCAACATAATCTGGGTGAGACGCGTTTCACCTAAGTTGAAAGGAAAACCAAATGGCCAAGAAGCTTGCTGGTACAATGAAGCTGCAGGTTCCTGCAGGTCAGGCGAACCCGTCGCCGCCAGTTGGTCCGGCGCTGGGTCAGCGCGGCATCAACATCATGGAATTCTGCAAGGCGTTCAACGCCAAGACCGCAGACATGGAGCCCGGCGCTCCGTGCCCGACCGTGATCACCTACTATCAGGACAAGTCCTTCACCATGGACATCAAGACGCCGCCCGCGTCTTACTACCTGAAAAAAGCGGCTGGCCTTAAGCCGGTTGGCAAGCGTAACCGTCCCCGCGGCGCGGAAAACCCAGGTCGTGAGACCGTGGCAACCGTGACCTCGAAGCAGGTTCGTGAAATCGCCGAAGCCAAAATGAAAGATCTGAACGCCAACGATGTCGAAGGCGCAATGCAGATTATCCTGGGCTCGGCCCGCTCCATGGGCATCGAGGTGAAATAAGATGGCAAAACTCGGTAAACGTACCCGCGCTGCGCGCGAAGCTGTCGCCGGCAAGGAAAACCTGTCGGTCGAAGAAGCCGTTGCCCTGGTCAAAGGCAATGCAACCTCGAAATTCGACGAGACCATCGAAATCGCTCTGAACCTGGGCGTTGACACCCGTCACGCAGACCAGATGGTGCGCGGCGTTGTCGGCCTGCCGAACGGCACCGGCAAAGACATGCGCGTTGCTGTTTTCGCTCGTGGCCCCAAGGCTGACGAAGCGAAAGAAGCAGGCGCAGATATCGTCGGTGCAGAAGACCTGATGGAAACCATTCAGGGCGGCACCATCGAATTCGACCGCTGCATCGCAACCCCGGACATGATGCCGATCGTTGGCCGTCTGGGTAAGGTTCTGGGTCCTCGCAACCTGATGCCGAACCCGAAGGTCGGCACCGTGACCATGGACGTGAAAGCGGCCGTGGAAGCAGCCAAGGGCGGTGAAGTTCAGTTCAAGGCGGAAAAAGGCGGCGTTGTGCACGCCGGTGTTGGCAAAGCTTCGTTCGACGAAGCCAAGCTGGTCGAAAACGTCCGCGCATTTGTCTCGGCTGTTGCCAAAGCCAAGCCGTCGGGCGCCAAAGGCACCTACATGAAGAAAATCGCGCTGAGTTCGACCATGGGCCCGGGCGTGACTGTTGATGTTGCGCAGGCTTCGGGCGAATAAGCCTCAGCCTCTGCAAAAACACGAAATAACCCGGGTGGTGCCAGCCATCCGGGTTCTTTCGTTTTTGGGTCGCTTGAATTCCAGTAGATGCCGGATCAACCTGAACTTCGGGGCAGGTTGAATGCCTGTTTCAGCCGTATCACCAGCCGGGTGCGCCGGTGGTCTTCGAATTCGCTGCAAACATGGCTTGGCTGGCTAAGAAACAGCCAGTCCTTGAGCAGGCGTCCGCGAATGCAGAAATCCAGAATGTCCATATTGATTGGATGGCGGTACTGGCGGAAGAACATGTCCTTGTTTCGTTTCAGTATGCCGCTGCGATCCACATCTGACGGCTGACTGTCGCGGAATATGTCGGCCTTCAGGAAGTCGACGATGTCGTATACGGCCAGCTTTTCGCGTGCCTCGGTGAAATCCAGCCCGATGGTTTTCCCTTGCCCCATGATCAGGTTGAGACCGTGAAAATCGCCATGCGCGAACACCTGAATATCCGGCGTCCCTTTCAGGCGCGCGGCCTCGGCCAGCATCGTGTTGATCATTCGCTGACTTGTGCCGGCAAGATTGGCGGGCAGGTTTTCCGACAGGTCCCGGATGCTGTCGGTCATCCATTTGGGCCGGAACCCATAGTCTTTTGGCGGGCGAAACCCGTGCAGATCGTTCAGCCATGCTCCGGCGCGGCGATAGACCTGGGCGACCTGATCGTTGTCGGGGCTGTTGTAGATCAGATCGACGGCGGTGGGGCGTTTGATGTATTCGGTGACCATGAAGTCACCTGCGGAGGAGAGGTAGATCGGACGCACAACCTGCGACGTCTTCTTGTCGTCGAAGTATTCGGCAAGCTGACAGAGCAAATTATACTCCTTGCGTAGCCGGTCGGTTATGGGGGCTTGGGTGTCGGCCTTCAGCGCGTACATCGCCCCTTGGGTTTCAAGCTTAAGAACAAGCCGTGTTTCGGGGAAATCGTGAGACCGGTAGATACAGGAATGTTCGCGGATGGGGTCGATCTTGCCACTTCGGGAAAGCTGATCCAGATATTGGGATGTCCGGTCGCGCTCTTGTTGAGAAAGGATCAGCATTTTAAGGACGCGCGCCAGTTCGGATCGGGATCGGGGTTATAGACTTTGACAGGACCGCAGTGCGTCCTTGGTGTCAATGTGCGGTTGGCGCGATTTATCCTTGTTAGAACCGGTGCAGACACGCCCGGGAAACCCGTTTTTCGTGCAATTTACCTCTTGGAAACCGAGCGTGTCTGCCCTAAGTAGGACTACGAAGTAAAGCGTGCGATTCGTCGTGCGCTTTATTTTGTTTCGTCCAAGACGGTGGGTGGGGCCATACGGTTCCTTAATTCCCTGCCTGAGACGGGTAAGACCAAAGAATTCTGAGGGTCCCACCCTCGGGCGAGTTTTGGCCAATCCCGTAACAACGGACCTGAACGCCGGGGCGCAAGCCGCGGCAAATATGAGCCGGGATGTCTGACATCCCTAACTTGGAGAGAACTGTGGATAGAGCCCAGAAAGAGAAAGTGGTCGAGGAACTCGGCCAAATCTTCGAAAGCTCTGGCGTCGTAGTGGTTTCGCACTACGCCGGTCTGACAGTTGCCGAGATGCAGGACCTTCGCGCACGTGCTCGTGACGCGGGTGGCTCCGTGCGTGTTGCCAAGAACAGGCTCGCCAAAATCGCCCTTGAGGGTAAGCCGTGTGCAAGCATGGCCGACCTGCTGACAGGGATGACCGTTCTGACCTATTCCGAGGACCCCGTGGCAGCAGCCAAGGTGGCCGAGGACTTCGCCAAGGATAACAAGAATTTTGAAATCCTCGGCGGTGCAATGGGCGAGAACGCTCTGGACCGCAAAGGCGTTGAAGCCGTTTCGAAAATGCCGTCGCGTGAGGAGCTTATTGCTTCGATCGTGGGCTGCATTGGCGCACCTGCTTCGAACATCGCCGGCGCGATTGGCGCACCTGCAAGCAACATCGCAAGCATCCTTTCCACCATCGAAGAGAAGGCGGAAGCTGCGTAAGCGGTTGGCACTGAATGATCTGCGTGGGGCATTTGCCCTGACGTTGGAACACACACTGTAAAACGGAAAGAGCTAATACAATGGCTGATCTGAAAGCACTCGCAGAAAGCATCGTGGGTCTGACCCTGCTGGAAGCACAAGAACTGAAAACCATCCTCAAAGACGAGTACGGCATCGAGCCCGCAGCAGGCGGCGCAGTTGTCATGGCAGCTGGTGGCGACGCCGCCGGTGGCGCAGCTGAGGAAGAAAAAACCGAATTCGACGTCGTTCTGAAGAACGCCGGCGCTTCGAAAATCAACGTGATCAAAGAAGTTCGCGGCATCACCGGTCTGGGCCTGAAAGAAGCCAAGGAACTGGTCGAAGCCGGCGGCAAGATCAAAGAAGGCGTGTCGAAAGACGAAGCCGAAGAAGTCAAAGGCAAGCTGGAAGCAGCTGGCGCAGAGGTCGAACTGGCCTAAGCCCTTTGTCTGGTGCGTCGCTGATGCGCCTGAAAATTTGGCTGGGTCCGGAGAAATCCGGGTCCAGCCGAACCTGTCTTAGAAAGGGCCTCATGGGTTGGGGCGTTTTCTAAGACACGGTTGTCGGATCGGGAGGCCGCCTTCGGGACGGTGGCCATGAATTGATCCGGACGTGTCGTCTCGAATGTGCAAGATGCCGGGGCCCGACGGTGTCTTTGCCCGCTGAGAACATCGAAAGGTGACATCTGACATGGCTCAAACGTTCCTTGGCCAGAAACGTCTTCGTAAATATTACGGCAAAATCCGCGAAGTGCTGGAGATGCCGAACCTCATTGAGGTCCAGAAATCTTCTTATGATCTTTTCCTGCGCTCCGGCGATGCAGAACAGCCCACAGACGGCGAAGGCATCAAAGGTGTGTTCCAGTCGGTTTTCCCGATCAAGGATTTCAACGAAACCTCCGTTCTGGAGTTCGTGAAATACGATTTGGAAAAACCCAAATACGACGTCGAAGAGTGCATGCAGCGCGACATGACCTACAGCGCTCCGCTGAAGGTAACCCTGCGCCTGATCGTGTTTGATGTCGACGAGGACACTGGCGCCAAGTCGGTCAAGGACATCAAGGAACAGGACGTGTTCATGGGCGACATGCCCCTGATGACGCCGAACGGAACGTTCATCGTGAACGGTACCGAGCGTGTGATCGTGTCCCAGATGCACCGTTCGCCCGGTGTTTTCTTTGACCACGACAAGGGCAAGACCCATTCCTCGGGCAAGCTGCTGTTTGCCTGCCGCATCATCCCGTATCGCGGCAGCTGGCTGGACTTCGAGTTCGACGCCAAGGACATCGTGTTCGCCCGTATCGACCGTCGCCGCAAACTGCCTGTGACAACCCTGCTGTATGCGCTGGGTCTGGATCAGGAAGCGATCATGGACGCGTATTACAACACCGTGTCCTATAAGCTGGACAAGAAAAAGGGCTGGATCGCGCCGTTCTTTCCCGAGCGTGTACGCGGTACCCGTCCGACCTATGACCTGATCGACGCGAAATCCGGTGAAGTGATTGCCGAAGCGGGCAAGAAAGTCACGCCGCGCGCGGTCAAGAAACTGATTGACGAGGGCGCCGTCACCGACCTGCTCGTTCCGTTCGATCATATCGTTGGCAAGTTCGTCGCCAAGGACATCATCAACGAAGAAACCGGTGCGATCTATGTCGAAGCCGGTGATGAACTGACCCTGGAATATGACAAGGACGGCGACCTGATCGGCGGTACCGTCAAGGAACTGCTGGATGCGGGCTTCAAAGACATCCCGGTTCTGGACATCGACAACGTCAACGTCGGCCCCTACATGCGCAACACCATGGCGCAGGACAAGAACATGGGCCGCGAAAGCGCGCTGATGGACATCTACCGCGTCATGCGTCCGGGCGAGCCGCCCACCGTCGAGGCTGCGTCGGCCCTGTTCGACACCCTTTTCTTCGACAGCGAGCGTTATGACCTGTCCGCCGTCGGCCGTGTGAAGATGAACATGCGTCTGGCACTGGACGCGCCGGACACCCTGCGCACCCTGCGCCGCGAAGACATCGTGGCCTGCATCAAGGCGCTGGTTGAACTGCGTGACGGCAAGGGCGACGTGGACGATATCGACCACCTCGGCAACCGTCGTGTGCGTTCGGTCGGCGAACTGATGGAAAACCAGTACCGCGTCGGTCTGCTGCGTATGGAGCGCGCGATCAAAGAGCGTATGTCGTCGGTCGAGATTGACACCGTCATGCCGCAAGACCTGATCAACGCGAAACCGGCTGCGGCTGCTGTTCGTGAATTCTTCGGCTCGTCGCAGCTGTCGCAGTTCATGGACCAGACCAACCCGCTGTCGGAAGTCACCCACAAACGCCGTCTCTCGGCGCTTGGCCCCGGTGGTCTGACGCGTGAGCGTGCAGGCTTTGAGGTTCGTGACGTACACCCGACCCACTATGGCCGGATGTGCCCGATTGAAACGCCGGAAGGTCCGAACATCGGTCTGATCAACTCGTTGGCTACCTTTGCCCGCGTGAACAAGTATGGCTTCATCGAAACACCGTACCGCGTCGTCAAAGACGCCGAAGTGACCGATGAGGTTCACTACATGTCCGCGACCGAGGAAATGCGCCACACCGTGGCGCAGGCGAACGCGACGCTGGATGAGAACGGCAAGTTCATCAACGATCTGGTTTCGACCCGTCAGGCCGGTGACTACACCCTCGCCCCGCGCGAGAATGTGGACCTGATCGACGTGTCGCCGAAGCAGCTGGTCTCGGTCGCTGCATCGCTGATCCCGTTCCTTGAAAATGACGACGCCAACCGCGCTCTGATGGGCTCGAACATGCAACGTCAGGCGGTTCCGCTGCTGCGCGCTGAGGCGCCGCTGGTCGGTACCGGTATCGAGGAAAAGGTTGCGATTGACTCGGGTGCTGCGATCCAGGCGAAGCGCGCCGGTATCATCGACCAGGTCGATGCCCAGCGTATCGTTATCCGTGCCACCGAGGATCTGGAACTGGGCGACGCTGGCGTTGACATCTATCGTCTGCGCAAATTCCAGCGTTCGAACCAGAACACCTGCATCAACCAGCGTCCGCTGATCAAGGTGGGTGACACCGTCCAGAAGGGCGAGGTCATTGCCGATGGTCCGTCGACCGATATGGGTGAACTGGCCCTTGGTAAAAACGTGGTCGTCGCGTTCATGCCGTGGAACGGTTACAACTACGAAGACTCGATCCTGATCTCGGAACGTATCGCGCGTGATGACGTCTTTACCTCGGTCCATATCGAGGAGTTTGAAGTCGCTGCCCGTGACACGAAGCTGGGCCCGGAAGAGATCACCCGCGACATCCCGAACGTCGGTGAAGAAGCGCTGCGCAACCTCGACGAGGCGGGCATCGTTTACATCGGTGCGGATGTTGAGCCGGGCGATATTCTGGTCGGCAAGATCACTCCGAAGGGCGAAAGCCCGATGACCCCGGAAGAAAAGCTGCTGCGCGCCATCTTTGGTGAAAAAGCATCTGACGTGCGCGACACCTCGCTGCGCGTGAAGCCGGGCGATTACGGTACGGTCGTTGAGGTTCGCGTCTTCAACCGTCACGGCGTCGAGAAAGACGAGCGTGCGCTGCAGATCGAGCGTGAGGAAGTCGAACGTCTGGCCCGCGACCGGGACGACGAGTTGGCGATCCTTGACCGCAACATCTATGCGCGTCTGCAGGGTCTGATCCTGGGTAAAACCGCTGTCAAAGGCCCGAAAGGCGTCAAGGCAGGGTCGGTGATCACCGAGGACCTGCTGGAAACCCTGACCCGTGGTCAGTGGTGGCAGCTGGCACTGGAAGGTGAGCAGGACGCACAGATCGTTGAAGCTCTGAACGAGCAGTACGAAGTGCAAAAGCGTGCTCTGGACGCCCGTTTCGAGGACAAGGTCGAGAAAGTCCGTCGTGGCGACGACCTGCCGCCGGGTGTGATGAAGATGGTCAAGGTCTTCATCGCCGTGAAGCGTAAGCTGCAGCCGGGCGACAAGATGGCCGGTCGTCACGGGAACAAAGGTGTGATTTCCAAGGTTGTACCGATGGAAGACATGCCGTTCCTGGCCGATGGTACGCCGGTTGACTTCTGTCTGAACCCGCTGGGCGTGCCTTCGCGTATGAACGTTGGTCAGATCCTTGAAACCCACATGGGTTGGGCCGCGCGCGGTCTGGGTCTGAACATCGATGATGCTCTGGGTGAATACCGTCGGTCCGGCGATCTGACCCCGGTTCGCGAAGCGATGAAGCTGGCCTATGGCGAAGATGTCTACGAAGAAGGCATCACCGGTCTGGACGAGGATGGCCTGATTGAGGCTGCGGGCAACGTGACCCGCGGTGTTCCGATCGCAACCCCGGTCTTCGACGGTGCCAAAGAGGCTGACGTCAACGACGCGCTGGTGCGTGCGGGCTTCTCGGAAAGCGGTCAGTCGGTTCTGTTCGACGGTCGCACCGGTGAGCAATTTGCACGTCCGGTGACCGTGGGCATCAAGTACCTGCTGAAACTGCACCACCTGGTGGATGACAAGATCCACGCGCGTTCAACCGGGCCGTACAGCCTGGTTACCCAGCAGCCGCTGGGTGGTAAGGCGCAGTTCGGTGGTCAGCGCTTTGGTGAGATGGAGGTTTGGGCTCTGGAAGCTTACGGCGCCGCCTACACCCTGCAGGAGATGCTCACCGTGAAATCGGATGACGTCGCCGGCCGGACCAAGGTCTATGAGTCGATCGTCAAGGGCGAGGATAACTTTGAAGCGGGCGTACCGGAATCGTTCAACGTTCTGGTTAAAGAAGTCCGTGGCCTCGGCCTGAATATGGAACTCCTGGATGCGGAGGTTGAGGAGTAAGGGCGCTGCCCTTTCTCCCGTCCCCCCTTCCGCAAGATTTGAGGTAACAAATGAACCAGGAAATCACCAACAACCCGTTCAACCCGCTGACGCCCCCGAAAGTCTTCGACGAGATCAAGGTCTCGTTGGCGTCGCCCGAGCGGATCCTGTCTTGGTCCTATGGCGAGATCAAGAAACCCGAAACCATCAACTACCGGACGTTCAAGCCCGAGCGTGACGGCCTGTTCTGTGCGCGTATCTTTGGCCCGATCAAAGATTACGAATGTCTTTGCGGCAAATATAAGCGGATGAAGTATCGCGGCGTTGTCTGCGAGAAATGCGGTGTGGAAGTCACCCTGCAGAAAGTCCGCCGTGAGCGTATGGGCCACATCGAACTGGCCGCGCCTGTTGCACACATCTGGTTCCTGAAGTCGCTGCCGTCCCGCATCGGTCTGATGCTGGACATGACTCTGCGCGATCTGGAACGCGTTCTGTACTTTGAAAACTATGTCGTCATCGAGCCCGGTCTGACCGACCTGACCTACGGCCAGATGCTGACCGAAGAAGAGTACATGGATGCGCAGGATGCTTATGGCATGGATGCGTTCACCGCGAATATCGGTGCTGAAGCCATCCGCGAGATGCTGGCCCAGATCGATCTGGAAGCCGAAGCCGAGCAGCTGCGTGCTGATCTGGCCGAAGCAACCGGCGAGCTGAAGCCCAAGAAAATCATCAAGCGTCTGAAGGTTGTTGAATCCTTCCTCGAGTCGGGCAACCGTCCCGAGTGGATGGTGATGACCGTGATCCCGGTTATCCCGCCGGAACTGCGTCCGCTGGTTCCGCTGGATGGTGGCCGTTTCGCGACCTCGGATCTGAACGATCTGTATCGCCGCGTCATCAACCGGAACAACCGTCTGAAGCGTCTGATCGAACTGCGTGCACCTGACATCATCGTCCGCAACGAAAAGCGGATGCTGCAGGAATCCGTGGATGCTCTGTTCGACAACGGCCGTCGTGGCCGCGTGATCACCGGCGCCAACAAGCGCCCGCTGAAATCGCTGTCGGACATGCTGAAAGGGAAACAGGGCCGCTTCCGTCAGAACCTTCTGGGTAAACGCGTCGACTTCTCGGGCCGTTCGGTCATCGTGACCGGTCCGGAACTCAAGCTGCACCAGTGTGGTCTGCCCAAGAAGATGGCGCTGGAACTGTTCAAGCCGTTCATCTACTCGCGCCTTGAAGCCAAGGGTCTGTCTTCGACCGTGAAACAGGCGAAGAAACTGGTCGAGAAAGAGCGTCCCGAAGTGTGGGATATCCTCGACGAGGTGATCCGCGAACACCCTGTCATGCTGAACCGTGCGCCGACGCTGCACCGTCTTGGCATTCAGGCGTTCGAGCCGGTCCTGATCGAAGGTAAAGCCATCCAGCTTCACCCGCTGGTCTGTTCGGCCTTTAACGCCGACTTTGACGGGGACCAGATGGCCGTTCACGTCCCGCTTAGCCTTGAGGCCCAGCTGGAAGCCCGTGTTTTGATGATGTCGACGAACAACGTTCTGTCGCCTGCAAACGGCGCACCGATCATCGTTCCGTCGCAGGACATGATCTTGGGTCTGTACTATGTGACCCTGGAACGCGAAGGCATGCCGGGCGAAGGCAAGGTCTTTGGTTCGATCGACGAGGTTCAGCATGCGCTGGACGCGGGTGAAGTGCACCTGCACTCGAAAATCACCGCGCGGATCACGCAGATCGACGACGAAGGCAACGAAGTTCAGAAGCGCTATGAAACCACTCCGGGCCGTCTGCGTCTGGGTGCGTTGCTGCCGATGAACAACAAGGCGCCGTTCGAGCTGGTCAACCGCCTGCTGCGGAAGAAAGAAGTGCAGCAGGTGATCGACACCGTCTACCGTTACTGCGGTCAGAAAGAGTCGGTCATTTTTTGTGACCAGATCATGTCGATGGGCTTCAAGGAAGCGTTCAAGGCGGGCATCTCGTTCGGTAAGGACGACATGGTCATCCCGAACGACAAGTGGGGCATCGTTGATGACACCCGCAACCAGGTGAAAGACTTTGAACAGCAGTACATGGACGGCCTGATCACTCAGGGCGAAAAGTACAACAAGGTTGTCGATGCCTGGTCGAAGTGTAACGACCGCGTGACTGAGGCAATGATGAGCACCATCTCGGACGTCGCCAAGGCCGAAGACGGGTCGGACATGGAGCCGAACTCGGTCTACATGATGGCCCACTCGGGCGCGCGTGGCTCGGTCACTCAGATGAAACAGCTGGGCGGTATGCGCGGCCTGATGGCCAAGCCGAACGGTGACATCATCGAGACGCCTATCATCTCGAACTTCAAGGAAGGTCTGACCGTTCTTGAATACTTCAACTCGACCCATGGTGCCCGTAAGGGTCTGTCGGATACCGCTCTGAAGACGGCGAACTCGGGTTACCTGACCCGTCGTCTGGTGGACGTGGCGCAGGACTGCATCGTGCGCGAGATCGATTGCGGCACCGACCGTGCGATCACTGCCGAAGCGGCCGTCAACGATGGTGAGGTCGTCGCCTCGCTGGCCGAGCGTATTCTGGGCCGTGTGGCCGCTGACGATATCCTGCGTCCGGGTACGGAAGAGGTGATCGTGGCTGCTGGTCAGCTGATCGACGAGCGTATGGCCGACACCATTGATGAGGCCGGTGTTCAGTCGACCCGCATCCGCTCGCCTCTGACCTGTGAGTCCGAGGAAGGCGTTTGTGCCACCTGCTATGGTCGTGACCTGGCGCGCGGTACGATGGTGAACACTGGCGAAGCTGTCGGCATCATCGCAGCCCAGTCCATCGGTGAACCCGGTACGCAGCTGACGATGCGGACCTTCCACATCGGTGGTGTTGCGCAAGGTGGCCAGCAGTCGTTCCAGGAAGCCAACCAGGAAGGTGTTGTCACATTTGAGAACCCGCAGATTCTGATCAATGCCGCAGGTGAAAGCCTGGTCATGGGCCGGAACATGAAGCTGGTGATCAACGACGAACATGGCGAAGAGCGTGCCAGCTTCAAACTGGGCTACGGCTCGAAGCTGTTCGTCAAGGACGGCACCAAGGTGGCTCGTGGCGACAAGCTGTTCGAGTGGGATCCGTACACCCTGCCGATCATCGCCGAGAAAGCCGGTACTGCAAAATACGTCGATCTGGTTTCGGGCCTTGCCGTCCGCGACGAGACCGACGAAGCAACCGGCATGACCCAGAAGATCGTGATCGACTGGCGCGCGGCCCCCAAAGGCAGCGACCTCAAGCCCGAGATCATTCTGGTCGGTGAAGATGGCGAGCCGGTCCGCAACGATGCGGGCAACCCGGTTCACTATCCGATGTCGGTGGATGCGATCCTGTCGGTCGAAGATGGTCAGAAGATCGAAGCCGGTGACGTCGTTGCGCGTATCCCGCGTGAAGGCGCCAAGACCAAGGACATCACCGGTGGTCTGCCGCGTGTGGCCGAACTGTTCGAAGCCCGTCGTCCGAAAGATCACGCGATCATCGCAGAAGCCGATGGTTACGTGCGCTTTGGACGCGACTACAAGAACAAGCGCCGCATCAGCATCGAACCGGCTGATGAGTCACTGGAGCCGATCGAGTACATGGTGCCCAAGGGCAAGCACATCCCGGTTGTGGAAGGTGACTTCGTCCAGAAGGGTGACTACATCATGGACGGCAACCCGGCACCTCATGACATCCTGTCCATTATGGGTGTCGAGGCTCTGGCGAACTACATGATCGACGAAGTGCAGGACGTTTATCGTCTGCAGGGCGTGAAGATCAACGACAAGCACATCGAGGTTATCGTGCGCCAGATGCTGCAGAAGTGGGAGATTCTGGATTCAGGCGACACCACCCTGCTGAAGGGCGAGCATGTCGACAAGCAGGAGTTCGACGCGGCGAACGAGAAGACCATCGCCCGCGGTGGTCGTCCGGCACAGGGCGAGCCGATCCTCTTGGGGATCACCAAGGCCTCGCTGCAGACGCGTTCGTTCATCTCGGCGGCGTCGTTCCAGGAAACCACCCGCGTGCTGACCGAAGCCTCGGTTCAGGGCAAGAAGGACAAGCTGGTTGGCCTGAAAGAGAACGTCATCGTCGGCCGCCTGATCCCGGCCGGTACCGGTGGTGCCACCCAGGCAGTGCGTCAGGTTGCCCAGTCGCGCGACAATGTCGTGATCGAAGCCCGCCGGGAAGAGGCCGAAGCGGCCGCTGCCCTGGCAGCGCCGATGATCGACGACGACATGGTTGGCGACGAGCTGGACGTGCTGGTGGAAACACCGGAAAGCCGCGAGTGAGCGCCATAAAATGCTGAAGATCAGGCCCCGCGAAATCGCGGGGCCTTTTTCTTTGTGAGGCCACCACCGCCATTTTTCTTAAGTCTCAAGAACGCGTCGGGCTTTGGCGCTGGCAAAATTTTCCTAAGTTTTGGGTGGTCTTGCAGATATTCAATAAGGCCGCGCTGCAATGTGGTAAGCTTAAGACTTGATGCTGGGGGCGAAAATGCTCAAGTTTGACCGGGAAACCGCCAAGATATTGGACGTTGCCTATCAGGGTGCCGACATTATTCGAAGAAGACGCGCTTCTTTTGATGCTCTCAATCCAAGTCCGGGCGAGACCATCTTGGATATTGGTTGCGGAAATGGTCTGCTGACCGCAGAGCTCGCGCGCGCAGTTGGCCCGTCGGGTCGGATCGTGGGCGTGGATCCAAGTAAAGATATGCTGGCGGTCGGAAAGAACAGATGCCTGGATTACTCCTGCGTTGAGTTTCTTGAAGGTGTTGCCGGTAATCTGCCACTAGCGGATGAAATCGCTGATAAAGCTGTTTCTGTTCAAGTATTTGAGTATGTTGAAGATATAGGGGCGGCCTTCGGCGAGGCGATGCGTTGCCTCAAACCTGCAGGGCGGTTTGTGATCAGCGATCTTCATTTCGGCAGTCTCATTTGGTTCAGCGATGAACCGGAAAGAATGCAGCTTGTGCTTTCCATCTGGAACGAACACTTCGCCAGTGGAACAGTTCCGGAACGACTGCCAGCCCTAATCAGGGAAAGCGGGCATAGTGTGGAGGATGTCGTATCGATCACGATGACGGATCATCAGTTAAAGCCGGATGGGATTGCTATCATGATGATGCATCTCATGAAGCAATTTGTAGTGAACAGTGCAAAAATTGAGTCAGCTGTCGCACAAGCTTGGTTCGACGAACAAGTCAGACTTGCGGAGCAGGGTCGCTTTTTCTTTTCGGTTACGCAGTTTGTTGTCGTGGCGCGGAAATCAAGCTGAACCGTGAAATTGAGTGCGAGCGCGCGCGGTCGTCGCATGAACATGAACTTCGATAAGCGGCCGCCAACTTTGGGCTGCAATCAATTGGTGTGTTTTTCAAGCCTCCGCAGGGGAATGCTGAACCCTGGTTGCCAACGCAGCCCGATGACCTTTCGGCGTCACTGGTATGAGTTGACAAAACTGGTCCCAAAAGCGCCAATGCCTCGATTGATTTGAGACCGGGCCTGATTGAAATGACCCCAAACCTAAAAGGCGCCTTGCTGATGATGGGCAGCATGGCCGCGTTTACCGTGAATGACACGCTGGTGAAGGTGGCGCTTGATGATTTGCCGCTGTTTCAACTGGTTGCGTTGCGCGGGTTGCTGGCCTCGTGTCTGGTGTTCATTCTCGCCCGGCATCTTGGGGCGTTGCACCTGAATTTCTCGCACCATGACAAGTGGCTGGTCGCGCTGCGCTGTCTCAGCGAATTGTCGGCAACGTTCTTTTTCCTGACCGCGCTGAAGCATATGCCGCTGGCGAATGTCACTGCCGTGCTGCAGGCGCTTCCGCTGACGGTCACCCTGGGTGCCGCGCTTTTCTTTTCCGAACATATCGGTTGGCGGCGTATTACCGCGATTGCCATGGGCTTTGCCGGAATGTTGCTGATCGTCCGTCCCGGCCCGGACGGGTTCAGTATCTATGCGCTTTATGCGCTGATCGCTGTTGCTTCGGTCACGGCGCGCGATCTGATCACGCGGCGTATGTCGGCGGATGTGCCATCGATGGTTGTGACATTGGCGACATCGTTTTCGATCACGACCGCGGCCGCGGTTGCTTCGGTCGTTGAAGGATGGGTGCCAGTCACGGCCGGCTCTGGCCTGCTGGTTGCATCGGCCGCGGTGTTTGTTCTGATGGGGTATTTGTTGAGCGTCATGGTGATGCGGGTTGGTGAGGTCGGATTTGTTGCGCCCTTCCGGTATTCCAGCCTGATCTGGGCGCTGGGGTTAGGCTGGACCGTTTTCGGCGACTGGCCGGATGCCGTGACAATGCTTGGCGCGGCTTTGGTCGTGGGCGCGGGCCTGTTTACACTGTTCCGCGAGCGGTCGCATCAACCGGCGGAATGAACCCTCCGAACGACGTTTTGGTCAATGGCAAAGCGCGCAATGAACTCGCCTTCCTGTTCGGGGCTGAGGTCTGACAGACCGGCCTTGCTGTTGCGGGTCTGGGGCGAGTCGTTGAACTGATTCAGTGAACGCACCCACATGGGCGCGTCCGGATAGCTGACAACGGGCATGCGCCGAGCGATCTTGTTGTGGGCGAAATTCATGATCGTCAGCGGGCAACCGCCCTGAACGTGCATTCCCAATCCGGCGGTGACGAGATCGCTGTATACATTCAACGCCCGAATACCTATCGCGTCCATGCGGGCCAGAAATCCGTTGTTGAAATCAATGCCGACCGCAGGGTTGTTTTCAAAAAGTACCCGGCAATCCTGCGCCGCAAGACGAAGCCGTTCGACGAAGTCGACGGAAACGGCGTCATCGTCATCATGGCGAAACTGCAGGCAGGGTTGGTCCGGGTCCTGACGTGCAGCGTTCAGGATATCCTGCATGACCCTGCGATGTCGGGCAGGCTTTCTTTCGATGATCCGGACCTGACGAATGTTGGCCGTCAGGTCTTGCAGCCGGTCACGGTCCTGTGTGGGCATGCAGTCCCCGATCACGATCAGAAGCTGGAAATCTTCATCGGTCTGTTCCCGAAAACAGGGCAGGGTGCTGGATTCGAACAGCCTGAACCGTTCTTCCAGCCGCCTGGGACTGTAAAGATAACGCCGCCTGTCCTCCGGGGTCTTGTGTTCGATCTGAAAACCGCCGAGGGCAGGATAGGAAAAGCGGCACAGGCCGATGACTTGCATTGGATGTCCGGAAGCTAGGGTCTTGCCGGGACTATGCCCCTGCATTAGGTGCATCGCAAGCGGCAGACCGCTCCTTTGTCGCGGCCGCGAAAGCCGGTTTGACAGGGCACTGTTGACACTTGGGCCGACTCCCCCTATTACGCGCGTCATCTCGGTACCGGGGGCCGCCCCATAACCGATTTCAGTAATGAACTGGTCAAGGCCCGGACAATTTTGCAGTTCGCGCCCTCTGATAACAAACCGCGACGTTCACCTCGGAATGGGAACGCTCGCGGGTTTTGCGCTTGTGGACGCATGAGTGCAGCAAGTTTAACCGCACGCAACGCGCGTGCATGTCATGTGTGTTGCAAAACGGGGAAGAAACCGGAATGCCAACTATTCAACAGCTGATCCGCAAGCCGCGGCAGCCGAAAGTAAAACGCTCGAAGTCCATGCACCTGGAGCAGTGCCCGCAGAAACGCGGTGTCTGCACACGTGTTTACACCACCACACCGAAGAAGCCGAACTCGGCTATGCGTAAGGTTGCCAAGGTGCGCCTGACCAACGGGTTCGAGGTCATCTCGTACATCCCGGGTGAAAGCCACAACCTGCAGGAGCACTCGGTTGTTCTGATCCGTGGCGGCCGTGTGAAAGACCTTCCCGGTGTGCGTTACCACATCCTGCGCGGTGTTCTGGATACTCAGGGCGTCAAAGATCGTAAGCAACGCCGTTCGAAATACGGCGCGAAGCGTCCCAAGTAAGAAGGAGAGGCTGATATGTCACGTCGACACGCCGCCGAAAAACGCGAAGTCCTGCCTGACGCCAAATTTGGCGACAAGGTGCTGACCAAATTCATGAACAACCTGATGATCGACGGCAAGAAGTCGGTCGCAGAGCGCATCGTCTACAACGCGTTTGACCGCGTTGAGAACAAGATCAAGCGCGCCCCGGTCGAAGTGTTTCACGAAGCGCTCGACAACATCAAACCGTCGGTCGAGGTTCGCTCGCGCCGGGTTGGTGGTGCAACCTATCAGGTTCCGGTCGAAGTGCGCCCCGAGCGCCGCGAAGCTCTGGCCATCCGCTGGCTGATCACCGCCGCCCGTGGCCGCAATGAAAACACCATGGAAGAGCGCCTTGCAGGCGAACTGTTGGACGCCGTTCAGTCCCGCGGTACCGCCGTCAAGAAACGCGAAGACACCCACAAGATGGCCGAGGCGAACAAAGCCTTCAGCCATTACCGTTGGTAATCCCAGAGGCTTATCCAAATGGCACGCGAATATCCGCTCGAACTATACCGCAACTTCGGTATCATGGCGCACATCGACGCAGGTAAGACCACCTGCTCGGAGCGTATCCTGTATTACACTGGTAAATCCCACAACATCGGTGAGGTGCACGATGGTGCAGCCACCATGGACTGGATGGAGCAGGAGCAGGAACGCGGCATCACCATCACTTCGGCTGCGACCACCACCTTCTGGGAGCGCACCGAGGACGGTCAGACCGCCGATACCCCAAAGCACCGCCTGAACATCATCGACACCCCCGGCCACGTTGACTTCACCATTGAAGTTGAGCGTTCGCTGGCGGTTCTCGACGGTGCCGTCTGCGTTCTGGACGCAAACGCCGGTGTTGAGCCCCAGACCGAAACCGTGTGGCGTCAGGCTGACCGCTACAAGGTTCCGCGTATGGTTTTCGTCAACAAGATGGACAAGATCGGCGCAGACTTCTTCAACTGCGTTCGCATGATCGAAGACCGCACCGGCGCACGCGCTGTTCCGGTTGGTATTCCGATCGGCGCCGAGTCCGAACTGGAAGGCCTGATCGACCTGGTCACCATGGAAGAGTGGCTGTGGCAGGGTGAAGACCTTGGCGCAAGCTGGCTCAAGGCCCCGATCCGTGACAGCCTGAAAGACATGGCCGATGAATGGCGCGGCAAGATGATCGAGGCGGCCGTCGAAGAAGACGACGACGCGATGATGGCCTACCTGGAAGGCGAAGAGCCCGATGTTCCGACCCTGCGCAAACTGCTGCGCAAGGGCACGCTGGCGCTGCACTTCGTTCCGGTTCTGGGTGGTTCGGCGTTCAAGAACAAAGGCGTTCAGCCGCTGCTCAACGCTGTGATCGATTATCTGCCCAGCCCGCTGGACGTTGTCGACTACATGGGCTTCAAACCCGGCGACGAGGAAGAAGTTCGTAACATCGCACGTCGTGCCGACGACAACATGGCCTTCTCGGGCCTGGCGTTCAAAATCATGAACGACCCCTTCGTCGGTTCGCTGACTTTCACCCGGGTCTATTCGGGTGTCATGAACAAGGGCGATTCGATCCTGAACTCGACCAAAGGCAAAAAAGAGCGCATCGGTCGTATGATGATGATGCACTCGAACAACCGGGAAGAGATCGAAGAAGCGTTTGCAGGCGACATCATCGCGCTGGCGGGTCTGAAAGACACCACCACCGGTGACACCCTGTGTGACGCGAAGGATCCGGTGGTTCTGGAAACCATGACCTTCCCCGATCCGGTGATCGAGATCGCGGTCGAGCCCAAAACCAAGGGCGACCAAGAGAAGATGTCCCAGGGTCTGGCCCGTCTGGCCGCCGAAGACCCGTCCTTCCGCGTGGAAACCGACCTGGAATCGGGTCAGACCATTATGAAGGGCATGGGCGAACTTCACCTGGACATCCTGGTGGACCGTCTGAAGCGCGAGTTCAAGGTCGAGGCGAACATCGGTGCGCCGCAGGTGGCCTACCGTGAAACCATCTCGATGCCTGTCGAGCACACCTACACCCACAAGAAACAGTCGGGTGGTTCGGGTCAGTTCGCGGAAGTCAAGCTGGAAATCCAGCCGACCGAGGCGGGCGAAGGCTATTCGTTCGAAAGCCGCATCGTTGGTGGTGCCGTTCCGAAGGAATACATCCCCGGCGTTGAAAAAGGCATCAACTCGGTCATGGACAGCGGCCCGCTGGCTGGCTTCCCCGTGATCGACTTCAAGGTTGCCCTGCTGGACGGTAAGTTCCACGACGTTGACTCGAGCGTTCTGGCGTTCGAAATCGCATCGCGGATGTGTATGCGTGAAGGCATGCGCAAAGCCGGCGCGAAACTGCTGGAACCGATCATGAAGGTCGAAGTGATCACTCCGGAAGAATACACCGGCGGTATCATCGGCGACCTGACCTCGCGTCGTGGCCAGGTGTCTGGACAAGAGCCGCGCGGCAACGCAATCGCGATCGACGCGTTTGTTCCGCTGGCGAACATGTTCGGCTACATCAACACCCTGCGTTCGATGTCGTCGGGCCGTGCCCAGTTCACCATGCAGTTCGACCACTACGATCCGGTTCCGCAAAACATCTCGGACGAGATCCAGGCGAAATACGCATAAGCGAAGATTTGAGGGAGCTCGGGTAACGGGCTCCCTTCATTACCGAAAAAGGAGGCCATCATGGCAAAGGAAAAATTTGAGCGTACAAAACCGCACGTCAACATCGGCACGATTGGCCACGTTGACCATGGTAAGACCACGCTGACGGCGGCAATCACCAAGTATTTCGGTGACTTCAAAGCGTATGACCAGATTGACGGTGCGCCGGAAGAGAA